>JAIUOM010000190.1 GCA_020161215.1 Pseudomonadota bacterium | reverse complement strand
GGCCCGCCTGCGTGCGGGCCGTGTCTTTTTTGCGCGCAGCGCCACCGATAATCCGGGCCATGATCAAACTCTTCGTCGGCCTGGGCAATCCGGGCCCCGAGTACGAGGCCACGCGCCACAACGCCGGCTGCTGGTGGATCGACCGCGTGGCCGCGCAGCTGGGCGCGCGGCTGGTGGCCGAGCGCGCCTACCACGGCCTGGTGGCGCGCGCCGGCGTGCGCGGGCAGAGCGTGTGGCTGCTCGAGCCGCAGACTTTCATGAACCTTTCGGGCAAGTCGGTCGCGGCGCTGGCGCGCTTCTACAAGATCGCGCCCGAGCAGATTCTCGTCGCCCACGACGAACTCGATCTCGCGCCCGGCCAGGTCAAGCTGAAAAAGGGCGGCGGCCACGCCGGCCACAACGGCCTGCGCGACATCCATGCCCAACTGGGCACGGGTGACTACTGGCGGTTGCGCATCGGCATCGGCCATCCGGGCGATCGCGACGAAGTGGTGGGCTGGGTGCTGCGCAAGCCGCCCGCGGCCGAGCTGGAACTGATCGAGAGCGCCATCGCGCGCGCCGCGCAGGCCTTCGAGGATTTGGCCGCGGGCGAAATGGCGCGCGCCACGGTACAAATCCACACCGACAAGCCGCCGCGGCCCAAGCCTGCCCGGCCCACGCCCGCAGCCGCGCCAGCTTCGGACCCCGAGTGAGGCCGCAGATTGCTATTAATTAAATAGCTACCCGCGCAATGAATACGCGGACATGCGCCCGAAAACGCTCAAAATCTAAGCATTTTCGGCCGCCAGGCGCCGAAATTTCTGCCACAGCGTCTCCCGGTCCTCGGTGTGCTGCGGGTCGACCGGAATGCACGCCACCGGACACACCTGCACGCACTGCGGCTCGTCGAAGTGGCCGACGCATTCGGTGCACTTGTCGGGGTTGATCTGGTAGATCTCGGTGCCCATCGAGATGGCCTCGTTGGGGCATTCGGGCTCGCAGACGTCGCAGTTGATGCACTCGTCGGTGATCATCAGCGCCATAAAAATCGGCTCCAGCGGCTGTGGTTTACCCTGAATTATCCCGCTCGATCGCCACCCCTACCGTGACTCGGGTCAAAAAACGCGGGGCGATGTGCCGATAATGCGGCGCACGCCTGTGTCCACACACCTGCCCGGGCGGCCCTGGCCGGCTCGGGCTTCGCATGAGCTATTTCCTGTTCAAACGCCTGCTGACCCTGATCGCCACCCTGGCGGCGACAAGCCTGATCGTGTTCGCGGTGCTGGAGGTGCTGCCGGGCAACGCCGCCCAGGTGCTGATGGGGCCCGATGCCGACCCGGCCGCCGTGGCCGCCAAGGCCACCGAGCTGGGTCTGGACCGCCCGGCCGCGCAGCGCTATGTGGACTGGATCGGCGGCCTGCTGCGCGGCGACATGGGCAACTCCTACGCGTACGGCTCGCCGGTGTCGGAGCTGATCGCCGAACGCCTGACGCTCACCGTGCCGCTGGCCGTGCTGGCCATGCTGATGACGGCGGTGCTGGCCCTGGTGGTGGGGGTGTACGCGGCCGCGCACCACAACCGCCTGGGCGACGTGGGCTTAATGACGCTGGCGCAGGTGGGCATCGCCATCCCTAATTTCTGGTTCGCCATCCTGCTGATCCTGCTGTTCTCGGTGAAGCTGCAGTGGTTTTCGGCCGGCGGCTTCGACGGCTGGTATTTCGACGATGGGCTGTGGCAGGGCCTGTGGGACGGGCTGAAAGCCCTGCTGCTGCCGGCGCTGGCGCTGGCGGTGGTGCAGGCGGCCATCTTGGCGCGCTTTACCCGCTCGGCGGTGCTGGAGGTGCTGCGCGAGGATTTTGTGCGCACCGCGCGCGCCAAAGGCCTGAGCTACCGCGCCACGCTGTGGGGCCATGTGCTGCGCAACGCGCTGATCGCCGTCATCACCGTCATGGGCATGCAGTTCGCCGAGCTGCTGGCCGGCACCATCGTGGTGGAAAGCGTGTTCTACCTGCCCGGGCTGGGGCGCCTGATCTTCCAGAGCATCGCCAACCGCGACCTGATCGTGGTGCGCAACTGCGTGATGCTGCTGGCGGCCATGGTGGTGATCGTCAATTTCGTGGTCGATGTGCTGTACGCCGTCATCGACCCACGCGTGAAGGCGCACGAGATATGAGCCGGAAGTCCCTCTTCAAAACTCCTGTTTTGATAGCTGGTGTGGGTGTATCCACGCCGGCCAGCACCTGTTTTTGCCTTGAGTGGGCCGCCGCGTGAACGCCACCGCCCTGCCCACCCGCCAGACCCCGGCCGCCCCCGGCTTCTGGCGGCGCGCCGGCCGCCACCCCGGCTTTGTCGTCGGCGGCGTGCTGGCGCTGGCGCTGCTGCTGGCGGCGGCGCTGTCCTACCTCTGGACCCCGTACTCCGTCTACGAAGTGCACATGGACCAGAAGCTGCTGCCCGCCGGCCAGGGCGGCCACCTGCTGGGCACCGACGCTTTCGGGCGCGACGTGCTGTCGCTGCTGCTGGTGGGCGCGCGCGCTTCCATCCTGGTCGGGGTGATCGCCGTCGGCATCGGCCTGGCCGTGGGCACCGCGCTGGGCCTGCTGGCCGCGGCCCGGCGCGGCTGGGTCGAAGAGCTGCTGATGCGGGTGTGCGATTTTGGGCTGGCCTTTCCGGCCATCCTCACCGCCATCATGCTCACGGCGGTGTATGGCCCGGGCATCGTCAACGCCATTGTCGCCATCGGCATCTACAACGTGCCGCTGTTCGCCCGCATCGCCCGCGCCGGCGCCAACGCCGTCTGGGGCCGCGACTACGTGCTGGCCGCGCGGGTCAGCGGCAAGGGGCCCTGGGCCATCACCTGGCAGCATGTGCTGCCCAACATCACGGCGGTGCTGATCGTGCAGGCCACCATCCGCTTTGCCATCGCCATCCTGGCCGAGGCGGCGCTGTCCTACCTGGGCCTGGGCACCCAGCCGCCGCAGCCCAGCTGGGGCCGTATGCTGAGCGAGGCGCAGACCCTGATGTTCCAGGCCCCGCAACTGGCGGTGTGGCCCGGCGTGGCCATCGCGCTGTCGGTGCTGGGGCTGAATTTGTTGGGCGATGGCTTGCGTGACCTGCTCGACCCACGCCTGAGCCCACGCCAGTGACAAGGAACACGTTGAACCCTCTAAAACCCGGAACGGCCGAACGCAGAGGGCGCAGAAACTGCGCAGAAATCGCAGAGGTTTTATAGGGTGTCACGTTGATGACCACACGGACCAAGGAATACTCTGCGTCTTCTGCGCAACCTCTGCTCCCTCTGCGTTCGGTTGTCCGGCTGTTCGTCTGTTCGGCTGCTGAATGACCACGCCCTCCCCACATGCCCCTGCTTGAAGCCCGCGCCCTGCGCGTTGACCTGCGCACCCACCGCGGCACCGCGCCGGCCGTGCGCGACATGGCCTTCAGCCTGGAGCGCGGCGACACCCTGGGTTTGATCGGCGAATCCGGCTGCGGCAAATCCATGACCGCGCTGGCGTTGATGGGCCTGGCGCCCGAGAACGCCCGCGTCACCGGCAGCCTGCGGCTGAACGGGCAGGAGTTGGTGGGCCTGCCCGACCGCGACTGGCGCCGCATCCGCGGCGCGCGCATGGCGATGATCTTCCAGGAACCCATGACGGCGCTGAACCCGGTGCACCGGGTCGGCGCGCAAATCGCCGAGCCGCTGCGCCTGCACCGGGGCCTGTCGGGCCGCGCCGCGCGGGCCAAGGCCATCGCCCTGCTGGAGCGGGTGGGCATCCCCGAGCCGGCCCTGCGCATCGACAGCTTCCCGCACCAGTTCTCGGGCGGGCAGCGCCAGCGCATCATGATCGCCATGGCGCTGGCCTGCGAGCCGGAAGTGCTGATCGCCGACGAGCCCACCACCGCGCTCGACGTCACCGTGCAGCAGCAGATTTTGGGGTTGATCCGCGAACTGGTGGCCGAGCGCGGCATGGCGCTGGTGCTGATCTCGCACGATCTGGGCCTGGTGGCGCAGAACGTGCAGCGCATGCTGGTGATGTACGGCGGCGCCGTGGTCGAGCACGGCAGCGCGGCCCAGGTGTTTGGCCAGCCCGCACACCCCTACACGCGCGGGCTGCTGGCCGCGCGCCCCAGCCTGGCGCACCGGCTGCACGCCCACCGCAGCCAGCGCCTGCCCACCATTGCCGGCAGCGTGCCCGACTTGTTTGCGCTGCCGCCTGGCTGCCCGTTTGCCGGCCGCTGCGCCTTCACTGAAAGCGCCTGCGCCAGCCAGGCACCGCCCGAAATCGTGCTGTCGCCCCACCACGTCTTCAGCTGCCGGCGCGCCGAGGTGGTCATGAACGCTACAACAACGATAGCTGCAGTGGATTGATGGACGCCGACACACCGCCCTTTTTGCTTGAAACCCGTGATCTGCGGCAAAGCTACCGCATGCCGCGCGAATCGCTGCTGCGCCCGCCGCCCGAGGTGCAGGCGCTGAAAGGCGTATCGCTGCAGGTCACGGCCGGGCGCAGCATGGGCATCGTGGGCGAATCGGGCTCGGGCAAGAGCACGCTGGCGCGCCTGGTGATGGCGCTGGAGCGCCCCAGCAGCGGCCAGGTGCTGTTGGAAGGGCGCGACCTGAACCAGTTGGGCGCTGCCGAGTTGCGCGCCGCGCGGCGCGATTTTCAGATGGTGTTTCAGGACCCCTATGGCTCGCTCGACCCGCGCCGGCGCATCTGGCGCACCGTGGCCGAGCCCGCCGCCACGCTGGAGGCTGCCTCCCGCACCCAGCAGCGCGAGCGCGCCGCCGCCATGCTGCAGGCCGTGGGCCTGGGCCGCGACGCGCTGGACAAATACCCGCACGAATTCTCGGGCGGCCAGCGCCAGCGCATCGCCATTGCGCGGGCGCTGATCACGCGGCCCAAGCTCATCGTGGCCGACGAGGCCGTGAGCGCGCTGGATGTCTCGGTGCAAGCCCAGGTGCTGAACCTGATGGCCGATCTGCGCGACGAGCACGGCGTGACCTTTCTCTTCATCAGCCACGACCTGGCCGTGGTCAGCCACCTGTGCGCCGATGTGGCCGTGATGAAGGGCGGCCTGATCGTCGAGCAAGGCCCCGTGCGCCAGGTGCTGACCGAACCGCGCCACGACTACACCCGCGCCTTGCTGGCCTCGGTGCCCGAGATGCCGGCGGCACTACCGAACTGATACCGATTGGCGTTCAAACCACAAGAACCGTTCAGGCTGAGCTTGTCGAAGCCCGGCACGGCGTTTCGACAAGCCTGTCCTGAGCCCGTCGAAGGGCTCAACGCGAACGGTTGATATTTTTGAACGCCTTTTGGTATGAGGCCCCGAAAAACAAAAAGCCGCTACGCAAAACGTAGCGGCATCGGGCGGCGAGCGCTGGATTTCATGGAGGCGCGATCCGGAGTCGAACCGGACTAGACGGATTTGCAATCCGTTGCATAACCGCTTTGCTATCGCGCCATGTGCGGTTCTGACAAAAAAGGGAAGCGGCTGCTTCCCTTTTTGCGGCGACTTCCGGCTTGGTGGACCGGCGGTCTTTGTTTGGAGCGGGAAACGGGACAGGCACTAGGGCGCTAAGTCATTGTTTCCCAACTACATTCTCCGCCGCGGTCATCGGCGAAGGACTCAAGTATAGCCTCATTTTTCCGCCTTGGCGATCAACAGCTCGCCCTCGATGCCGACAAGCATTCATGACGTCGCCCGTCGCCGTGCGTCCTACGCCGGGATTCACGCTCGCCCGTGCACCTCCGCCCTCTGCTTTCACCAACTCAGCCATTCCTATTACCCAGGGCAATGGCCACTGTCCGCCACGGGTTTGTAACCGAGCACGCGATCTCAAGCCACTTCATGTTCTCGAACGCAGAGTACGCCGGCAAGCGCCTACCCTGTAGCGAGGTGTTCTCGACGAGACGGAACTCGTGGTGGCATGAAAGGCGCTGGCGGGCGGGTGATCAAGCGCTCTTTCCTGCGATGAGACGAGGCCTCCCGAAATCGGCTGCGTTCCCCCACCCTCACTCGATAACCACGTAGAACGGATCACTCTTCCCCAAAAGCGTGTCGTCGCTTTTGCGGATCAGGAAGGCCTCGACCATATGGACACCTCGGTACGACAACTGCTCCCACCGGACCCATGGCTCATCCGAGCGGTAGTAATCGCCGCGCAGCGCGTTAGCACGCCGGGCGACTTCATCCGTGTTCGTAACGCGCCATTCCACCATATAGGTCTCCGGGAAAGGAAGTCCCAGATTGTTGCTGGCGTTGAAGCGGATCCAGTGTCCGGACTGCGTGGGCGCGAGCGAGGCAAGCGAGCAGACGTTCTGTCCATAGCGGGATGTCCACAGTCGCGCACCAACATTCACCGTCAACCGTGTGCCGGTCGCCATCCGCCATTGAGGGCGGCGCATGTGCGGCAAGCGATCGAAGCCGCTGGGCAGAGCCGCAAGGCCGATTTTCTTCACCAACGCCACTAGATGTGAAGTTCCAATAGGTTGTTTCGGGTGTTCACCCGGAGAGGTTCTGAGAGACTGGAAATCGCCAAACCCCCAGTCAACTCAAATTACCAAACCGAATGAACACCCATAAGAATGCCCGATTGACC
>JAIUOM010000189.1 GCA_020161215.1 Pseudomonadota bacterium | reverse complement strand
GGCCGGCGCCATGACGATGGAAAAATCCACCGACTACCAGGACGCCACCAGCTACAACAATTTCTACGAATTCGGCACGCGCAAGAGCGATCCGGCGCGCAACGCCCACACCCTGGTCACCAGCCCCTGGACGGTGGAGATCGAGGGCCTGGTGAAAAAGCCCGGCAAGATGGGGCTGGACGAATTGCTCAAGCTGGCCCCCCTGGAAGATCGCGTTTACCGCCTGCGCTGCGTCGAAGGCTGGTCAATGGTCATCCCCTGGGTCGGCTATTCGCTGGCCGAGCTGATCAAGCGCGTGGAACCCCTGGGCAGCGCCAAGTTCGTCGAGTTCGTGACCCTGGCCGACCCCCGGCAAATGCCTGATTTGCGCTCGGGCGTGCTCGACTGGCCCTACACCGAGGCGCTGCGCCTGGATGAGGCGCAGCACCCGCTGACGCTGCTGGCTTTCGGCATGTACGGCGAGGTGCTGCCCAACCAGAACGGTGCGCCGGTGCGCCTGGTGGTGCCCTGGAAATACGGTTTCAAGTCGGCCAAGTCGATCGTCAAGATCCGCTTCGTCGAGCGGGAGCCGCGCACGGCCTGGAACAAGGCGGCGGCCAACGAGTACGGCTTTTACTCCAACGTCAACCCCGAGGTCGACCATCCGCGCTGGAGCCAGGCCACCGAGCGCCGCATCGGCGAGGACGGCCTGTTCGCCAAGAAACGCAAGACCTTGCTGTTCAACGGCTACGAGGCGCAGGTCGGCCAGCTGTACGCAGGGATGGACCTGCGCAAGAACTTTTGAGCCGGGGCCCAGGCGTGCGCGCGTTGTTGCTGCATCCGGCCGCCAAGCCGGTGGTTTTCGTGCTGTGTCTGCTGCCGCTGGCCTACCTGGTGGTGGGCGCGGCGGCCGACAGCCTGGGCGCCAACCCGGCCGAGGCCTTGATCCGCGCGGCCGGCGACTGGACCTTGCGTTTTCTGTGCCTGACCCTGGCCGTCACCCCGCTGCGTTTGCGCACGCGCACGCCGCAGCTGGCGCGCTTTCGGCGCATGCTGGGGCTGTTCACCTTTTTCTACGCCTGCCTGCACCTGCTGGCCTACGGCTGGCTGGACATGGGGCTGGACGTGGCCGACATCGGGCGCGACATCCTCAAGCGCCCCTTCATCCTGGTGGGCTTCACCACCTGGCTGTTGCTGCTGCCGCTGGCGCTGACCTCCAGCAACGCCGCCGTGCGCGCCCTGGGCGGGCGCGCCTGGCGCGCGCTGCACCGCTTGGTGTACCTGATCGCGCCGCTGGCCCTGCTGCATTTCTTCTGGATGCGCAGCGGCAAGAACGACTTTGCCGAGGTGGGGGTCTACGCCGCCATCATCGGCGCGCTGCTGCTGGAGCGGCTGTACCGGTACTTCACCCCCAGGACCGTTGCCGGCGTCTGAGGGTTTGCTCTCAAAAACAAAGCTGCTTAGGCTTGTTGGGTAAGCCGATCAGGCCGATTCGTTGGTCAACACCAGCTTGCCCATGACGCCGCGCGAGCCCATGCGCGCGTAGCCGGCCTTCAGCTCGCTCATGGGCAGGACGAGGTCGATGGACGGCTTGATGCGGCCCTGGGCGTACCACTGGGCCAGCTCGCCCATCATGGCGGCGTTGGCCTGCGGCTCGCGGCGCGCGAAATCGCCCCAGAACACGCCCACCACGCTGGCGCCCTTGACCAGGGCCAGGTTCAGCTTGAAGGCCGGAATCTCGCCGCCGGCAAAGCCGACCACCAGATGCCGCCCGCGCCAGCCGATGGAGCGGAAAGCCGGCTCGGAGTAGTCGCCGCCCACCGGGTCGTAGATCACGTCCGGGCCCTTGCCGTCGGTCAGGGCCTTCAGGCGCTCGCGCAGGTCCTGGGTGCTGTAGTTGATGGTTTCGTCGGCGCCCAGCGATGTGCAGAAGGCGCATTTCTCGTCGGTCGAGGCGGCGGCGATCACCTTGGCGCCCACCGCCTTGGCGATCTGGATGGCCGAGGTGCCGACGCCCCCGGCCGCGCCCAGCACCAGCACCGTCTCGCCGGCCTTGAGCTGGCCGCGGTCCAGCAGCGCGTGGTGGCTGGTGGCGTAGATCATGATGAAGGCGGCCGCGTCCACCGGCGGAAAGCCCGGCGGCAGCGGCATGCACAGCTTGGCCGGCGCCAGCACGTGGGTGGCGAAGCCGCCGGTGCCCGACAGGCAGGCCACGGCCTGCCCGACCTTCAGATCGGTGACGCCTTCGCCCACCGCCTCGATCACGCCGGCGTACTCGGAGCCGGGCACGAAGGGCAGTTCGGGCTTGATCTGGTACTTGTTCTGCACGATCAGCAGGTCGGGGAAGTTCAGGCTCGCCGCCTGGATGCGGATCAGCACCTGGCCCTTGGCCGGTTGCGGGGTGGGCAGTTCCTTCCAGGTCAGGGCATCGACGCCGATGGGGTTTTCGCACAGCCAAGCGTGCATGGGGAGGCCTCCTTGGGATGGGGATACGGATCACGCCATGATAGAAGCCCCCAGGCAAACCCGCGTGTCCCTGCCGCGACGAGCGGCCCGGATTCGGGCGCCAGACGCCGCTGGCACCCCTAGAATCGCCGGGACACACCGCCCGCACACATGAATATCCTGCTCAGCAACGACGATGGCTACCAGGCCACTGGCCTGGTAGCCCTGCATGCGGCCCTGGCCGCGCTGCCCGGGGTGCAGGTCGAGGTGGTGGCGCCTGAACACAACAACAGCGCCAAATCGAACGCGCTGACGCTGAACGCGCCGCTGTACGTGTACCGCGCGGCCAACGGCTTTCGCTACGTCAATGGCACGCCGGCCGACTGCGTGCACATCGCGCTCACCGGCCTGCTCGACTACCGGCCCGACCTGGTGGTCTCGGGTATCAACAACGGCGCCAACATGGGCGACGACACCATTTACTCGGGCACCGTCGGCGCGGCCATGGAAGGCTATCTGTTCGGCATCCCGGCCCTGGCTTTTTCGCAGATCGAAAAGGGCTGGGCCCATATCGACGCGGCAGCGGCCCAGGCGGCCGAGCTGGTGCAGGCCATCGGCACGCACCAGCTGGAAGGCGGAAAGCCCTGGCTGTTGAACGTCAACATCCCGAATTTGCCGCGCGAGCAGATGAAGCCGCCGCGCGTGTGCCGCCTGGGCCGCCGCCATGCGGCCGAGAAAGTCATCACCATGACCAACCCGCGCGGCGAAACCATGTACTGGATCGGCGGCGCCGGCCCCGCCGCCGACGCCGCCGAGGACACCGACTTTCACGCCACGGCCGAAGGCCATGTCGCCGTCACCCCGTTGAAGGTCGATCTGACCGACCGCGACGCCCTGACCTACTGGGCGCAGGGCCTGCGCCACATGCTGGGCGGGGGGCGCCGCTGATGGCCACGCCGCCGCCGCGGCCGGGTTTTCCGGCCCGCCTGCCGCTGGGCGGGGGTGGCCAGGGCCACCGGCCCCCGGCGCGGCCGCAACCGGCGCGGCCCCCGGTGGGGGCGGTCGCCGCCGCGGCCGGCATGGCGGCGTCTGGCGGCGTCAACCCACCGCCGCTGGTGCGCGACAGCATTCCGGCGCGCGCGCGCATGGTGCAGCTGCTGGTCGCCGAGGGCATTCGCGACCCGCAGGTGCTGCGCGCCATGGGCGCGGTGGACCGGCACCACTTCGTCGATGGCGCCCTGGTGCCCCAGGCCTACGAGGACACGGCCCTGCCGATCGGGCTGGGCCAGACCATCTCCAAGCCCAGCGTGGTCGCGCGCATGCTCGAGCTGCTGGTGCAGGGCGGCCTGCGCGGCCCCAACGGCCGGCTCGGCCGCGTGCTGGACATCGGCTCGGGCTGCGGCTACCAGGCCGTGGTGCTGGGCCAACTGGCCACCGAGGTCTACAGCATCGAGCGCCTGCGCGATTTGCACGAAAAAGCGCGCGCCAACCTGCGGCCGTTGCGCATCACCAACGTGCACCTGATCCTGGGCGACGGCATGGCCGGCTTTGCCAAGGGCGCGCCCTACGCCGGCATCATCGCCGCAGCCGGCGGCGAGGCCGTGCCCGAGGCCTGGATCGACCAACTGGCCGTGGGCGGGCGCATCGTCGCCCCGGTGGCCATGGGCGGCAACCAGCAGGCCCTGATCGTCATCGACAAGTCGCGCCAGGGGGTGCAGCAGACGGTTCTGGAGGCGGTCAACTTCGTGCCTCTAAAATCAGGGGTTGCCTAGTGCGCTAGAGGATTGTTTGCCATGCCATTGACGAGTCGCAAGACTTGGATCGCCACCGGATGCGTCGCCGCGGCCGCTGTGTTGTCCGCCTGCTCCACCACCGCTCCCGCTCCCGCCCCGGTCGAGGACCGCAATGTCGGCGCCGCCGTGCGTCCCACCATCGACCCAGCCACCTTGCCAGGGGCCGAGAACGCCGGCAAACCGGGCTACTACACGGTCAAGTCGGGCGAAAACCTGATGCAGATCGCCCGCGAGCACAACCAGAACTGGCGCGACGTGGTGCGCTGGAACAACCTGGACAACCCGAACCGCATCGAGGTTGGCCAGGTGCTGCGCGTGGTGCCCCCCGCCGCCGCCGTGGCCGCCGCGCCCAGGCCGGCGCCCGGCGCCACGCCCGCCGCGCCGGCTCCCTCGCCAGCGCCATCCTCGCCGCCTTCGGCCGGCGGAGACGACGTCGACTTCATCTGGCCTGCCAGCGGCCCGGTGGTGGCCGGCTTCGACGAGGCCAAGAACAAGGGCCTGGGCATCGGCGGCAAGGCCGGGGACCCGGTGCAGGCGGCCGCCGATGGCCGCGTGGTCTACGCCGGCTCGGGCCTGCGCGGCTACGGCAACCTGATCATCCTCAAGCACAACAACACCTTTCTCACGGCCTACGCGCACAACCAGACGCTGCTGGTCAAGGAAGACCAAAACGTCAAGAAGGGCCAGAAGATCGCCGAAATGGGCTCCACCGACGCCGACCGCGTGAAGCTGCATTTCGAGATCCGCCGCTCTGGCAAGCCGGTCGATCCGGCACGCTACCTGCCGGCGCGCTGACGGCGCCCCCTGGCCGAGGCGCCGGGCGCGGCCCGGTCCGGCCACCCGCGGGGGCGTCATTGCTCCTGATTAAATAGCTGAACAGGATGTGTGGACGCCGGCCACCCGGCGTTTTCTTGCCCATGAGCCTTGACACCCCGGACATGCCGCCCGTCCTACCGGATGGGCCCGAAACCCCCGCGCTGCCCGACGGCTGGCTGCGCGTGGACGCCCTCGACATCGAGGCCCAGGGCATCGCGCGCCGTCCCGACGGCAAGGTCGTCTTCATAGAAGGCGCGCTGCCGGGCGAGCTGGTCTCGGTCAACGTGCACCGGCGCAAGAACCAGTGGGAAGCCGCCACCCTGACCGAGCTGCACCGCGCCAGCAGCCTGCGCGTGCGCCCACGCTGCCCGCATTTCGGCCTGCACCAGGGCGCCTGCGGCGGCTGCAAGATGCAGCACGTGGATGCCGCGGCCCAGGTCGCCGTCAAGCAGCGCGTGCTGGAAGACAACCTGTGGCACCTGGGCAAGGTCAAGCCCGAGCTGATCCTGCGCGCCATCGAAGGCCCGGCCTGGGGCTACCGCTGGCGCGCACGGCTGTCGGTGCGGCACGTGCTGAAAAAGGGCGAGGTGCTGGTCGGCTTTCATGAGCGCAAGAGCCGCTACATCGCCGACATGCGCGAATGCCACGTGCTCCCGCCCCACGTCAGCGCGCTGCTCATGCCGCTGCGCGCGCTGATCCTGGGGCTGCAAGCGCGCGACACCTGCCCGCAGATCGAGCTGGCCTGCGGCGACCAGGTCACCGCCCTGGTGCTGCGCCACCTGCAGCCGCTGTCCGAGCACGACCTGCGGCAACTGCGCGACTTCGCCCGCCAGCACGGTGGCGAGCAGGCGATCCAGTGGTGGCTGCAGCCCAAGGGCCCCGACACCGTGCACCGCCTGGACGAAGGCGGCCCCGAGCTGGCCTATGCGCTGCCCGATTTCGGCGTCACCATGCCTTTCAAGCCGACCGATTTCACCCAGGTCAACCCGCACATCAACCGCGTGCTGGTGGCGCGCGCGCTGCGCCTGCTGGACGTCCAGCCCGACGAACGCGTGATCGACTGGTTCTGCGGCCTGGGCAACTTCACCCTGCCGCTGGCCACGCGCGCGCGCCAGGTGTTGGGCGTGGAGGGCAGCCAGGCGCTGGTCGCCCGTGCCCAGGAGAATTTTGAGCGAAACAAGGCCGAGGCCGGCGTCCAACAATCCTGGGCAGCTACCGAATTCGTAGCGAGAAACCTGTTCGAGATGACGGCGGCGCAACTGGTGGCCGACGGCAGCGCCGACAAATGGCTGGTCGATCCGCCACGTGAAGGAGCTTTCGCCCTGGTCAAGGCCCTGGCCGCGATCCACCAGGCGCGCCTGCGCGCCGCCGGCCTGCCCAGCGCCGACGCGGCGGCGGAGCAGGGCGACGACCCGGCGGACGGGGCCGAAGCGCCCGAACCGCTGCCCCCCGGCGCCGAACACTGGCAGCCGCCGCGCCGCATCGTCTACGTCAGCTGCAACCCCGCCACCCTGGCCCGCGACGCCGGCCTGCTGGTGCACCAGGCGGGCTACCGCTGCACG
>JAIUOM010000188.1 GCA_020161215.1 Pseudomonadota bacterium | reverse complement strand
AGGGCGATGCCGACGCCGCCCGCATGCTGGCGCGGCTGGCCGGGGCCAGCCACCGCGTGCTGACGGCCGTGGCCCTGGCCGATGGCGCGCGCCGTGCCGAGGCGCTCAGCACCTCGCGCGTGCGCTTCGCGGCGCTGTCGGCGGCGCGCATCCGCGCCTACGTGGCCAGCGGCGAAGCGGCCGGCAAGGCCGGCGCCTACGGCATCCAGGGGCGGGCCGCAGCCTTTATCGAGCACATCAGCGGCAGCTATTCCGGCATCATGGGCCTGCCCTTGCACGAAACCGCTCAAATTCTGCGCCAGGCCGGCGTCCGCATGGCCTGAGCAGCTATAAAAAATGCAGCAAGATATTCTCATCAACTGGTCACCGCAGGAGACGCGCGTGGCCGTGGTCGAGCACGGCGCGGTGCAGGAGCTGCACGTCGAGCGCACGCTGGAGCGCGGCCTGGTCGGCAACGTCTACCTGGGCAAGGTGGCGCGCGTGCTGCCGGGCATGCAATCGGCCTTCATCGACATCGGACTGGAGCGTGCCGCCTTCCTGCACGTGGCCGATCTGTGGCAGCGCCCGGCCGAGGGCGAAAGCTCGGTGCCGCACCGGGGCGGGCCACCGCCCAAGCCGATTGAAAAGCGCGTGTTCGAGGGCCAGACCCTGATGGTGCAGGTCATCAAGGACCCGATCGGCACCAAGGGCGCGCGCCTGTCCACGCAGATCAGCATCGCCGGCCGCATGCTGGTGTTTCTGCCGCAGGACGACCATGTCGGCGTGTCGCAGAAGATTCCCGCCGGCCAGCGCGAGGCGCTGCGCGCGCGCGTGCTGCAACTGGCCGGCGAAGGGGTGGAAAGCGGCAAGACCGGTGGCTTCATCCTGCGCACCAACGCCGAGGACGCGGCCGACGCCGAACTCGCCGAGGACATCGCCTACCTGCGCAAGACCTGGACCCGCATCCGCGAAGCCAGCCAGCGCCAGCCGCCGGCCAGCCTGCTGCACGAGGACCTGAGCCTGCTGCAGCGTGTGCTGCGCGACTTGGCGGGGGAGGGCACCAGCACCATCCGCATCGACTCCTCGGAGCAGTTCCACGCCCTGATGGCCTTCGGGCGCGAGTTCATGCCCGCCGCCGCCGCCCGCCTGCAGCATTACAAGGGCGAGCGCCCGATCTTCGATCTGTACTCGGTGGACGAGGAGATCACCAAGGCGCTGGGCCGGCGAGTGGAGCTGAAATCCGGCGGCTACCTGATCATCGACCAGACCGAGGCGCTGACCACCATCGACGTCAACACCGGGGGCTTCGTCGGCGCGCGCAGCTTCGACGACACGGTGTTCAAGACCAACCTGGAAGCCGGCCAGGCCATCGCCCGGCAACTGCGCCTGCGCAACCTGGGCGGCATCGTCATCATCGACTTCATCGACATGAGCCAGCCCGAGCACCAGCAGGCCGTGCTGGCCGAGTTGCGCAAGCAGTTGGCGCGCGACCGGGTGAAGACGCAGGTGGGTGGTTTTTCCGCCCTGGGGCTGGTCGAGATGACGCGCAAGCGCACCCGCGAGTCGCTGGCCCAGCTGCTGTCCGAGTCCTGTGAGCAGTGCCAGGGCACGGGCCGCGTGCGCACCGCGCGCACGGTGGCCTACGACGTGCTGCGCGAAATCCTGCGCGAGGCGCGCCAGTTCGACCCCAAGGAATTCCGCGTGGTGGCCGCGCCGGCCGTCATCGAGATGCTGCTGGACGAGGAAAGTCAGCACCTGGCGGCACTGTCGGACTTCATTGGCAAGCCGATTTCATTGCAGGCCGAAGGCAATATCGGGCCGGACCGCTACGACATCGTGCTTCTTTAACGACGTCCCCCGACGTGGCCGCGGCGCCTCACTCTAGCGCCAGAGGCCGCTTCGACACCAAGGCGTCGCGCCCGGCCACTCCGAAGCGGCCGGCCCGCCCCCCAGTGCGGGACAGCGCCGTCAGGCGCTTCGGGGGGCGTCAAAAGCCCCGCCGTGCAGGCGTGCGTACAGGCCGCCCTGGGCCATCAGCTGGGCGTGCGAGCCCTGCTCGATGATGCGGCCGCGCTCCATCACGACGATGCGGTCGGCGTGTTCGATGGTCGAGAGGCGGTGCGCGATGACCAGGGTGGTGCGCCCCGCCATGGCGCGCGCCACGGCTTGCTGCACCAGGCGCTCGCTCTCGGTGTCCAGGGCCGAGGTGGCCTCGTCCAGCAGCAGCACCGGCGCGTCCTTGTACAGCGCGCGCGCGATCGCCAACCGCTGGCGCTGGCCGCCCGACAGCTGCGTGGCGTTGTGGCCCAGCACGGTGTCGATGCCTTGGGGCAGGGTGGCCATGTGGGCCGCCAGGTTGGCGTCCTCCAGGCAGCGCTGCACGCGTGCGCGGTCGATGTCGGCCGCGCCCAGGGCCACGTTGGCGGCCACGCTGTCGTTCAGCATGGTCACGTCCTGACTGACCAGGGCGAACTGCGCGCGCAGGCCGGCCAGCGGCCAGTCGGCCAGATCGCGCCCGTCCAGCAGGATGCGGCCGCCGCTGGGTGCCACGAAGCGGGGCAGCAGGTTGACCAGGGTGGTCTTGCCCGATCCCGAGGGCCCGACCAGGGCCACCGTCTCGCCGGCCTGGACCCGCAGGTCGATGGCGTCCAGCGCCGGCTCCAGGTCGTCGGCGTAGCGCACCGTGACCTGCTCGAATGCGATGTAGCCACGCGCGCGCGGCGCTGGCGCGGCGTGTGCCGGGTCGGTCTCGGGCAGCACCTGGTCCATCAGCTCCAGGCCGCGCTCCAGCGCGGCGGTGCCGCGCGTGATCGGGCTGATGACGTCGGTCAGGCGGCGCAGCGGCTGAATCAGCAGCAGCATGGCGCCGATGAAGGACACGAAACTGCCCACCGTCACGCCGCGCCCGGTGCCGCTCTGGCCCTGGTACAGGGCGATGCCGATGACCATCGACAGGGCCACCGCCGCGGCCAGTTGGGCCAGCGGCATGGTGCCGGCCTGCGCCACGGTGGACTTGATGGACAGGCCGCGCAGCCGGCGGCTCAGCTCGGCGAAGCGCTGGCCCTGCGCCGCTTGGGCGCCGTGCAGGCGCACCATGCGATGGGCCAGCACGTTCTCTTCCACCACGTAGGCCAGCTCGTCGGTGGTGGTCTGGCTCTGGCGCGTGACCCGGTACAGGCGCTTGGACATGGTCTTCATGATCACCGCCACCACCGGCACCAGCACCAGCACGATCAGGGTCAACGACCAGTTCAGGTACAGCAGGTAGGCCATCAGCGCCACCACCGAGAAGCTGTCTCGCCCCAAGGCCAGCAGCGCGCCGACCAGCAAGGTGGCGCCGGTCTGCACCTCGTAGACGATGGTGTTGGCCAACTGGCTGGCGCTCTGGCGCGAGAACAGCGACAGATCGGCCGTCAGCATGCGTTCGAACACCTCCTTGCGCAGCCGCAGCATGCCGTCGTTGGCGATGCGCGCCAGCGCGTACTGGCTGGAGAAATGGGCCAGCCCGCGCAGCGCGAATACGCCGATGATGGCCACCGGCACCACCCACAGCGGCAGCGTGCCGTGCGTGAAGCCGTCGTCCAGCAGCGGCTTGAGCAGGGCCGGCACCGAGGCCTCCGTCAGCGCCGTGACCAGGGTGCCCAGCAGCACCACGGCCCAGGGCAGGCGCGGGGTATTGAAGTAGGTCCACAGGCGGGCCAGCCGCTCGCGCAGGGGCGCGGCCGGGGCGGGTGCCGGCGCTGGCGGGCGTGCGGGCTCTGGCGGGGGTGGGGGGGTGGGCGGTTCCATGGGCAGCGTTCGATTCTACGAACCCGCTTGCCGGGCCGGTGCCGGCACGGGAACTTCGGGCGTCTGGCGCGGACCAAGTCACAGCTCGAAACGCAGGCCGATCCAGGCTTGTTACCATTGCCGCTGTCTGTCCGGTGGTCGGCATCCGCATGGCGCCGCGGCGTTCCAGGATATGAATTCAGAAATTTTTCGCTCTCCTCCTCTTCATTTGGCCCGTCGCAGCCTGGTGGCGGCCCTGGCCGCCGCGCCCCTGTCCGGGGCGCTGGCGCAGTTCCGGGTCGAGGTGTCCGGCGTCGGCCTGACGCAGCTGCCCATCGCCCTGGTGCCGTTTCGCGGCGAGGAGGGCGCGCCACAGAAAATCAGCGCCATCGTGCGCGCCGACCTGGAGCGTTCCGGGCGCTTTCGCGGCGTCGATACCGCTGGCCAGGCCATGGACGAGAGCACCCGGCCCGACCTGTCCACCTGGCGCCAGCGCGCCGCCGACGCCTTGGCTGGCGGCAGCATCACGCGCCTGCCCGATGGCCGCTACGACGTGCGTTTTCGGCTCTGGGACGTGGTGCGCGGCCAGGACCTGGGCGGTCAGGGCTACGTGCTGCCGCAGGCCGATCTGCGGCTGGCCGCGCACAAGATCGCCGACTACATCTACGAGAAGCTGACCGGCGAACAAGGCGTGTTTTCCACCCGCCTGGCCTACGTCACCAAGACCGGCAGCCGGCACACGCTGTGGGTGGCCGATTCCGACGGTGAAAACGCCCAGGCCGCGCTGGCCAGCCCCGAGCCCATCATCTCGCCCAGCTGGTCGCCGAATGGCGCGCAGCTGGCCTACGTGTCCTTCGAGGCGCGCAAGCCGGTCATCTACGTGCACGACGTGGCGTCCGGGCGACGCCGCCTGCTGGCCAACTTCCGTGGCTCCAACAGTGCGCCGGCCTGGTCGCCGGACGGGCGCAGCCTGGCCGTCACCCTGTCGCGCGACGGGGGCTCGCAGCTGTACCTGATCAGCGCCTCCGGCGGCGAGCCGCGCCGCCTGACGCAGTCGCAAAGCATCGACACCGAGCCGGTGTTCTCGCCCGACGGCGCCAGCATCTACTTCGTCAGCGACCGCGGCGGCGCGCCGCAAATCTACCGCATGCCGGCCAGTGGCGGGGCGGCGCAGCGCGTCACCTTCAACGGCAGCTACAACGTCTCGCCCACTGTCAGTCCCGACGGGCGCTGGCTGGCCTACATCAGCCGCTCGGGCGGCTACAAGCTGCAGGTGATGGAGCTGGCCAGTGGTGCCACCACGGCCATCACCGACACCAACGAGGACGAAAACCCCAGCTTCGCGCCGAACAGCCGCCTGATCGCCTACGCTACGCGCGAGGGCGGCCGCGACGCGCTGATGACCACCACGGTGGACGGCAAGATCAAGGCCCGCCTGGCGGGCCAGGGTGGCGATCTGCGCGAGCCCGCGTGGGGCCCGCTCCAGCGATGAATTGCATGGCCGGCCGACCGGCACCGATCCCTTTTGGTTTTACTCACTTTCTTGATTCGGGAGAATGTTCATGATGAAACGTACTGCGATGGTGGCCTTGCTGGCCACGGTGATGGCCGGATGCGGCTCCAACGTCAAGCTCGATCCGCCCATCGAGGGCACCTCCACCACCGGCGCCAGCACCGGCACCGCAGGCCAGGGCGCGGGCCAGAGCACCGTCACCCAGGTGCAGGCCGGCTCCAGCAGCACCGATGCGCAAGGTCCGGTCGGCGTGGGCCGCATCATCTACTTCGACTACGACAGTTTCAGTGTCAAGCCCGACTACCAGGGCCTGGTCGATCAGCACGCGCGCTTCCTGCAGGCCAACCGCGCCCGCGGCGTGGCCGTCGAAGGCCACACCGACGAGCGTGGCAGCCGTGAGTACAACCTGGCGCTGGGCCAAAAGCGCGCCGAGGCCGTGCGCCGCGCGCTGACCCTGGTCGGCGCGGCCGACGCGCAGATCGAGGCCGTGAGCTTCGGCGAGGAAAAGCCCGCGGTCGCCGGCTCCAGCGAGGACGCCTACTCGCAGAACCGCCGCGTCGAAATCCGCTACCGCTGACCGGCCGTGGCTGCCGTGTCCTTCCCCCCCCTTCGCGCCCTGGTGCTGGCGCTGGCCTGCCTGGGCGCGGCCCAGGGTGCCCAGGCCCAGCTGTTCGGCGACGACCAGGCGCGCCAGGCGATTCTGGATTTGCGCCAGCGCTTCGACCAGGCCGTGGCGGCACAGAACCGGCTGGTCGAGGAAAACACCCAACTGCGCCGCAGCATGCTCGATCTGCAGCAGCAGATCGAATTGCTGCGCGGCGACATGGCGCGCGCGCGCGGGCAGGAAGAGCTGCTCACGCGCGACGTGGCCGAGCTGAAAAAAGCCCAGACCGCCCAGCAGACGCTGGATGAGCGTGTGCGCAAGCTGGAGGCGGACGCGGCCGCGCGCGCGTCCGGCCTGATCGACCCCTTGGCGTCCACCGGGCTCGGTGGCGAGGCCGCCGCCGGCAGTGAAAAACCCGAGTTCGACGCCGCCCTGGGACTGTTCCGTGCCGGCGACTTCAAGGGGGCGCAAACCGGCTTTGCCGGCTTCGTCAAGCGCTACCCGCGCAGCGGGCTGGCGCCTTCGGCCCTGTTCTGGCTGGGCAATGCGCAGTACGCCACGCGCGACTACAAGGAAGCGATCACCAACTTCCGCTCCTTGCTCACGGCCGTGCCCAACCACGCACGCGCGCCCGAGGCCATGCTGTCCATCGCCAACTGCCAGGTCGAGCTGAAGGACACGCGCGCGGCCCGCACCACGCTGGAGTCGCTGGTCAAGACCTACCCGGAGTCCGAGGCCGCCGGCGTCGGGCGTGAGCGGCTGGCGAGATTGAAATAGCCCACCCCCAGGCTGCACTCGCTGCGCGATGTTTCGCATCCCCCCTCAAGGGGGCATCGCCATTGGCCGGGGGGACCCCGGCCAGGGCGATTGCTGACCCGGCCTGCTCCGCGGCCATTGGGCAATGAAATGA
>JAIUOM010000187.1 GCA_020161215.1 Pseudomonadota bacterium | reverse complement strand
CTTCCAGACCATGGTCACCAACCTCACGGGCATGGACATCGCCAACGCCTCGCTGCTGGACGAAGCCACCGCCGCCGCCGAGGCCATGACCTTGGCGCGCCGCTCGGTCAAGGCCAAAGGCAACGTCATCTTCGTCGGCGGCGATGCGCACCCGCAAACCATCGAGGTGATGCGCACCCGCGCCGCGCCGATGGGCCTGATCGTGAAGCTGGCCAACTCGGCCGACGAGTGGGCCGCCGCCATCGCCGCGGACGACTACTTCGCCGCCCTCATCCAATACCCGGCCAGCAGCGGCTGGCTGATGGACTGGACGGCCGAGGTCGAGAAAATCCACGCCAAGCAGGCCGCCGCCATTTTCGCCACCGACCTGCTGGCGCTGACCTTGCTCAAGACCCCGGGCGAGATGGGTGCCGACATCGTGGTTGGCAGCTCGCAGCGCTTTGGCATGCCCATGGGCGCGGGCGGCCCGCACGCCGCTTTCATGGCCTGCCGCGACGAGTTCAAACGCAGCCTGCCGGGCCGCCTGGTGGGCGTCAGCGTGGACGTGCACGGCAAACCGGCCTACCGCCTGGCCTTGCAGACGCGCGAGCAGCACATCCGCCGCGAAAAGGCCACCAGCAACATCTGCACCGCGCAGGTCCTGCCAGCCGTGGTGGCCAGCATGTACGCCGTCTACCACGGCCCCGAGGGCCTGAAGCGCATGGCCGAACGCACGGCGCGCCTGGCGGCCATCCTCAAGGCGGGTCTCGCGCAACTGGGCTTCAGCCACGACCACCACGCCACGGCCTTCGACACCCTCAGCCTGAAGACCGGCGTCCAGACCGACGCGATTGCCGCGCGCGCCGTGCAACACGGCGCCAACCTGCGCAAGGCCTGGGGCGAGTACCTGTGCATCGCGCTCGACGAAACCAGCACGCGCGCCGACGTTGAGCTGCTGTGGCGCATCTTCGCCGCCGACGGTCAGGCTCTGCCCGACTTCGCCGCCCTGGAGGCCAGCGCGCCCGACCTGATCCCGCCCGAGCTGCGCCGCACCAGCGGCTACCTGACGCACCCGGTGTTCAACACCCACCGCAGCGAGACCGGCATGCTGCGCTACATCCGCCAGCTGTCCGACAAGGACCTGGCGCTGGACCGCAGCATGATCCCATTGGGCAGCTGCACCATGAAGCTCAACGCCACCAGCGAGATGATCCCCATCACCTGGCCGGAGTTTGCCCACGTGCACCCCTACGCGCCGGCCGATCAGCTGGCCGGCTACGCCCAGCTGGACCAGCAGCTGCGCGACTGGCTGTGCGCGATCACCGGCTATGCGGGCGTCAGCCTGCAGCCCAACGCCGGCTCGCAGGGCGAGTACGCCGGTTTGCTGGCCATCCGCGCCTGGCACGCCGCAAACGGCCAGAGCCAGCGCGACATCTGCCTGATCCCCAGCAGCGCCCACGGCACCAACCCGGCCAGCGCGCAGATGGTGGGGCTGAAGGTCGTGGTCACCAAATGCGACGAGCAGGGCAACGTCGACTTGGCCGACCTCAAGGCCAAGTGCGAGCAGCACAGCCAGCAACTGGCCTGCGTGATGATCACCTACCCCAGCACGCACGGCGTGTTCGAAACCCAGGTGAAGGAGCTGTGCGCCCTGGTGCACCAGCACGGCGGCCGCGTCTACGTCGACGGCGCCAACATGAACGCCCTGGTCGGTGTGGCCGCGCCGGGCGAGTTCGGCGGCGACGTCAGCCACCTGAACCTGCACAAGACCTTCTGCATCCCGCACGGCGGCGGCGGCCCAGGCGTTGGCCCGGTGTGCGTCGTCGAAGACCTGGTGCCCTACCTGCCCAGCCTGCCCGGCCAGGGCGACGTCGCGCTGGCCACCGCCGCCGGCCAGGTCGGCCCCGTCAGCGCCGCGCCTTATGGCAACGCCGCCGTGCTGCCTATCAGCTGGATGTACATCCGCATGATGGGCGCGGCCGGTCTGCAGCACGCCACCGAGGCGGCGATTCTCAGCGCCAACTACATCAGCAAACGCCTGGCGCCGCACTACCCCACGCTCTACGCCAGCGCCAACGGGCATGTGGCGCACGAGTGCATCCTGGACCTGCGCAGCCTGAAGGACAGCAGCGGCGTCATGGCCGAAGATGTGGCCAAGCGCCTGGCGGATTACGGCTTTCATGCGCCGACGCTGTCGTTCCCGGTCGCCAACACGCTGATGGTCGAGCCGACCGAGAGCGAAACGCGCGAGGAGCTGGACCGCTTCATCGACGCCATGATCGCCATCCGCGGCGAGATCCGCCGCATCGAGGCGGGCGAGTGGTCACAGGACGACAACCCGCTCAAAAACGCCCCGCACACCGCCGAGAGCCTGCTGACCGCCGACTGGCCCCACCCCTACCCGCGCGAGTTGGGCGGTGCGCTGGCGCAGCGCCTGCCCGGCAGCGTGAAGTACTGGCCACCGGTCGGCCGCGTTGACAATGTCTACGGTGACCGCAACCTGTTCTGCAGCTGCCTGCCCGTTGAGGAATTGGCTTGAGCGCAACGGCCGTCACGGTGCGGCGCGTGGACTACCGCGCCGACACCGACCGCACGGCCTTGGTGCAGCTGCTCGACGCCTACGCGCGCGACCCCATGGGCGGCGGTGAACCCTTGCCGTCCGAGGTGCGCGAGCGCCTGTGCGACGACCTGGCCGCGCACCCGCTGGCGGCCAGCTTCATCGCCTGGCAGGGCGATGCGCCCGTGGGCTTGGCCAACTGTTTTGAGGCCTATTCCAGCTTCAAGGCCCGGCCGCTGCTCAACGTGCACGACCTGGTGGTGCTGCCCGCCCAGCGCGGCGCCGGCATCGGACAGGCGCTGCTGGCGGCCTGCCAAGCCCATGCGGCCGAGCGCGGCGGCTGCAAGCTGACGCTGGAGGTGCTCTCGGGCAACCAGCGCGCACTGCGCAGTTACGAGCAGTTCGGCTTTGCGCCGTATACGCTCGACCCGCGCGCAGGCCAGGCGCTGCTGCTGCAGAAGTGGTTGTGAGCGCGCCCGCTGGCGCCCTTGCTGGCGCCGCCGGGTGGCGGATGGTTTACTATCTATTTAATAGCTATAAGCGATTTGTCCACACCGGCCAAAGCCATTTTTGTCATGAAATCACCGACTGAGTCTTCCACCTGGCAACCCGGCGCCTGGCGCCACCGCCCGGCGCGCCAGATGCCGGCCTACCCCGACCTGGCGGCGCTGGACGCCGCCTGCGCCCAGTTGCGCCAGTTCCCGCCGCTGATCTTCTCCGGCGAGGTGCAGGCCTTGCGCACGCAGCTGGCCGAAGTGGCGGCCGGCCGCGCCTTCCTGCTGCAGGGCGGCGACTGCGCCGAAAGCTTCGACACCCTGGACGGCGAAGCCGCGCGCGAAACCTTCCGCGTCATGCTGCAAATGGCCGTGGTGCTGACCTACGCCGCCGCGCGCCCGGTGGTCAAGGTTGGGCGCATCGCCGGCCAGTACGCCAAACCGCGCTCGGCCGACACCGAAACCCAGGGCGGCCTCACCCTGCCCAGCTACCGCGGCGACATCGTCAACGGCGCCGCCTTCACCCCCGAGGCGCGGGCGCCACAGCCCGAACGCCTGCTGCGCGCCTATTCCGCCAGCGCCGCCACGCTGAACCTGCTGCGCGCGCTGGCCCAGGGCGGTTTTGCCGACCTGCACCAGTTGCACGGCTGGACGGCCGATTTCGTGCGCGCCAGCCCGCAGGGCCAGCGCTACCAGGAGCTGGCCGACCGCATTGGCGAAACCCTGGCCTTCATGGCCGCCTGCGGTTTCACCTCCGAGAACACGCCGCAGCTGCGCGAAGTGGCCTTCTACACCTCGCACGAGGCGCTACTGCTGCCCTACGAAGAAGCCCTGACCCGGCGCGACGCCGCCGCCACGCCTGGCGCCGATGCGCGCTGGTTCGGCGCCTCGGCCCACATGCTGTGGCTGGGCGAGCGCACGCGCCAGTTGGACGGCGCCCACATCGAATACCTGCGCGGCATCGCCAACCCGGTGGGCGTGAAGATTGGCCCCAGCGCCACGCCGGACGACGTGCTGGCCCTGCTCGCCGCGCTCGACCCGGCGCGCGAGCCCGGCCGCGTGGTGCTGATCACGCGCATGGGCGCCGGCCAACTGCCGGCCAAGCTGCCGCCGCTGCTGGCCGCCGTGAAAGCCAGCGGCCACGCCGTGGTCTGGAGCTGCGACCCCATGCACGGCAACACCGTCACCAGCGCGCACGGCGTGAAGACGCGCGACTTCGGCCAGGTGGTGCGGGAAGTGCGCGAGTTCTTCGACGCCCACGCCCAGGCGGGCACCGTGGCCGGCGGCCTGCACGTCGAGCTCACGGGCCAGGACGTCACCGAATGCCGGGGCGGCGGCCAGAACCTGACCGACGACAGCCTGCAGGCGCGCTACACCAGCGCCTGCGATCCGCGCCTGAACGGCTCGCAAAGCCTGGAGCTGGCTTTCCTGGTGGCCGATTTGCTCAAGGCGCAGCGCGGCGGTGCAATGAAAAGCATAGCTAAAACCTGAAATTTCACGCCGACAACGGGGTTTTTTGTTCAGAATCGGGGGGGCGCGGAATGGCCCCCGCGGCGTGCGCCAAGCGCCGCCGGCTGGCGATGCTGCGCAAGGTTTATAAAGCAAGCATGCCGCGCCCCACCCTCGCCGACCCACACCGCCACCCCGGCGCCATCACCGAGGTGCGTGGCATCCAGGTTGGCCACAGCACCGACACGCGACGCCCCACCGGCTGCAGCGTGGTGCTGGCGCCCCAGGGCGCGGTGGGTGGGGTGGACGTGCGCGGCGCGGCGCCCGGCACGCGCGAAACCGACCTGCTCGACCCCGCCAACACCGTCGGCGTGGTGCACGCCGTGCTGCTGTCCGGCGGCAGCGCCTGGGGCCTGGCCGCCGCCGGCGGCGTGATGCGCTGGCTGGAAGCGCGCGGCATCGGCCTGGCCGTGGGCGCGGCGCCGGGCCAACGGGTGCCCATCGTGCCCGGCGCCGTGCTGTTCGACCTGCACGTCGGCGACGCCCGCATCCGCCCCGACGCCGACGCCGGCTGGGCCGCCTGCGAGGCCGCCGTGGGCAAGGGCGCCGCCTTGGCCGAAGGCAATGTCGGCGCCGGCAGCGGCGCCGTGCTGGGCAAGATGTTCGGCATGGAGTTCGCCATGAAGGGCGGCATCGGCCACGCCGCCCTGTGCCTGGGCGGCGTCACCGTGGGCGCCCTGGTCGCCGTCAACGCCCTGGGCGACGTGCGCGACGAACACGGCCGCCTGCTGGCCGGCGCCCGCGCACCCGGCGGCACGACCTTGCGCGACACGCGCCGCGCCCTGCTGGCCGGCGAGCCCCCGCTGTCCATCCTGGCCGGCACCAACACCACCATCGGCGTCGTCGCCACCGACGCGCGCCTCACCAAGGCCGAGGCGCGGCGCCTGGCCACGGCCGGCCACGACGGCCTGGCGCGCGCCATCAACCCGGTCCACACCCAGTCCGACGGCGACACCTTGTTCGCCCTGGGCACCGGCCAGGCCGAGGCGCCCTCGCCCGGGCTGAACGTGCTGGCCACCCTGGCCGCCGAGGCCGTGGCGCGGGCCAGCGTCAACGCCGTGCGCGCCGCGCGCGGGCTGCGCCTGGGCACGCTGTGGCTGCCGGCGGCGTGCGACCTGGAGCCGAGCACATGAACACCTTGCGCATGCGCTCGGGCCGCCTCGTCCGCTGGCTGTGCCAGCTGCTGTGGGTGCTGGCCCTGGTGGCCGGCGCCGCGCACGCCGCCACCGAAGCGCCAGTGCCGCTGAGCGACGCCATCAAGGGCGCCCGCGACGGCCTGGCCGCGGCCGAGCTGAACGACACGCAGCGCGAGACCGCCACCGCCCAGCTGAACGCCGCCGCCGCGCTGGAAAAAGAGTCCGACCGCCTGGCCAACGATCTGGCCAGCCTGAACAAGCAAGCCGACGCGCCGGTGCCCGAGGCCCCGCCGCCGCTGACTCCGGCGCGGCGCCAGGAGCAGCTCGCGCTGTGGGTCTCGCGCCTGGGCCACAACCCCGGCGTCAGCGTCCTGGAGCGCCTGCTGATCCAGGAGCGCAACGCCAGCACCGGCCTGAAGGAGCGCATCGACACCGCCGCCAACCAGCTGGCCGAGCTGATCTCGCGCCCCGGCCAGATGCTCGACCAGATGTCCGAGCTGCGCCGCCGCGCCGACGACAGCGCCGGCGACCCGCCGGCCGAAGCCAACGAGCCCGCCGCACTGCTGGCCGTGCGCAAGCTGCACCGCGCGGCCGAACACCGGCGCGCCCTGACCGAGCTGGCCCTGCACGAAGCCCAGCAGACCACCGCCACCAAGCGCCAGCAGCAATTGGAAGTGCAACTGCAAACGCTGCGCCAGGAAGAAACCCTGCGCGCCGAGCGCATCCACTGGCTGAACCAACGCATCGTGGTGGAAAGCCTGCGCCACCTGCGCGACCAGGCCAGCCAGCAGCAACTGATGGCCGAGACCCCCGAGGCGGTTCAAGATCCGCGCATCGGCGCGCTGGCCAAGCGCAACGCCGAGCTGGCCGAGCTGCTGTACGCCGAAACCACTCGCCTGTCCGAAGAGCGCAACACCCTGGCCGGCTACGAGCGCGAGCGCGACCAGATGAGCGCCGGGCTGCGCGACACCCAGGCCCGCCTGCGCCTGGGCGGCAACAGCGCCGCCATCGGCCATTGGCTGTGGCAGCAGCGGCTGGCCCTGCCCTCGCTGAACGCCGTGGCCGCCAAGCGCAAGAGCGTGCAGCGCGACGCGGCCGAGCTGCGCCT
>JAIUOM010000186.1 GCA_020161215.1 Pseudomonadota bacterium | reverse complement strand
TGGTGCTGGGCCATCTGCGTTTTGTGCTGGAGTTCATCCGGCCAGAAATCCGTCAGTACTTCATTGAAAGCGACACCGAAGCCCAACCGTTTTCACGCGCCCAGCGCTCGCTGGTGTACCAGCGCGCCAAGGGCGAGCCGGACAACCGGCCGTTCGGCACCCAGCTCGACGTGGGCGTGGAGGGTTACGAGTGGATCAACCATTCACTGCAGCCCACTAAGCTCGACGGACACGACTTTCGCCTGTGGATCGGCGGCCAGCCCGGCCAGCCGCTGCCGGGCGTGGCGCCCTGCAGCCAGCCCTACCACGCCAGCGTGTTCAACATCTCGGCGATGAGCTTTGGCGCGCTGTCGGCCAACGCCGTGCTGGCGCTGAACCACGGCGCGCGCATGGGCGGCTTCGCGCACGACACCGGCGAGGGCTCGATCTCGCCCTACCACCGCCAGCACGGCGGCGATCTGATCTGGGAGCTGGGTTCGGGCTATTTCGGTTGCCGCCACGCCGACGGCAGCTTCAACGCCGAACGCTTTGCCGAACAGGCCCGCAATCCGCAGGTGAAGATGATCGAGATCAAGCTGAGCCAGGGCGCCAAACCCGGGCATGGCGGCGTGCTGCCGGCGGCCAAGGTCACGCCCGAGATCGCCGACACGCGCGGCGTGCCGGTCGGGCACGACTGCGTCTCGCCGTCCTCGCACAGCGCGTTTTCCACCCCGGTCGAGCTGCTGCAGTTCGTGGCCCGGCTGCGCGAGCTTTCGGGGGGCAAGCCGACCGGCTTCAAGCTGTGCATCGGCCACCCCTGGGAATGGTTCGCCATCGCCAAGGCCATGCTGGAGACCGACATCACGCCCGACTTCATCGTGGTGGACGGCGCCGAGGGCGGCACCGGCGCCGCGCCGGTGGAATTCTCCGACCACGTCGGCGTGCCGCTGCAGGAGGGCCTGCGCATGGTGCACAACACCTTGCGCGGCATCGGCCTGCGCGGGCGCATCCGCCTGGGCTGCGCCGGCAAGGTCGTGTCGGCCTTCGACATCGCGCGCATGCTGGCCCTGGGCGCCGACTGGTGCAACTCGGCGCGCGGCTTCATGATGGCCGTGGGCTGCCTGCAGGCCCAGACCTGCCATACCGGCTTTTGCCCCACCGGCGTCACCACGCAGGACCCGGTGCGCCAGCGCGCCCTGGTGCCGTCCGACAAGGCGCCGCGGGTGGCGCAGTTCCACCAAAGCACGATGCACGCGCTGCAAGAGCTGTTGCAGGCCGCCGGCCTGACGCAGCCGGGCGATTTGACCGCCCACCACATCGTGCGCCGCATCGACGACGCCGAGGTGCGCCTGCTGTCGGCCCTGCTGCCGCTGGTCGCCGAGGGCGCGATCCTGAACCACCTGGACAGCCTGCCGACCGTGTACCGCCTGTTCTGGCCGCTGGCCGACGCGCACAGCTTTCAGCCCAAGGACCCGCAGGCGCTCAACCAGGACCGCGCGGCCCCCACCAACGGACGCGCCAACGGCGTGCACTCGGCCTACCACGTGGCCCAGGAGTTGGCGGCCGCGAGCGACGCGCCGGAAACCACGGCGCCGGCCCGGTGACCTGGCCCAGGTCGGCGCCCGCGCGCGCCGGCCGGGCGCGCGGCAAGACGCGCCCGATCGACCGCCAACGGCTGCTCACCCAGCTGATCGAGGCGCGCCGCCAACGCTGCATCGTGGTGCAGGGCCCCGCGGGCAGCGGCAAGACCACCCTGATGACCGGATGGCGCCAGGCGCTGATTCCTCTCGGTTTCGAGGTCGGGTGGCTGCGGCTTGGTCCGGAGCACAACGACCCGGCCCGGTTGCTGGAGTCCCTGGTCGCCGAATTGCCCAAGGGTGCCGTGGCCATGCCGGCGCCAGGGCCGGACCCGGACGCCATGGAACGCGCCATCGTGCTGCTGGCGCAAGACCTCGCGGCCCACCGGCACGAGGTGGTGCTGGTGCTGGACGAGCTGCAGGAGCTGCGGCAGGCCCCGGCGCTGGCCCTGTTGCAGTGGCTGCTGGACTACGCGCCCGCCAACCTGCACCTGGCCCTGGTGTCGCGCAGCGCGGTGCCGCTGTCCCTCGTTCGCTTGCGCGGACAGGGCCTGGTGCAGGAGCTGGGCCCGCGCGAGCTGCGCTTCTCGTTCGAGGAAACCGAGCAGTACCTTCAGGCCACCCTGGGCGATTTGACCCGGCGCGACGTGCAACGCCTGCACGAGCTGACGGACGGCTGGGTGGCCGGCCTGCAGCTGTTGACCCACCCCTGGACGCGGGACCGAAAAGCCGACACCCCGCCCTTCGACGCCAGTACCGCGCTGGCCTACCTGCGCAACGAGCGCGCCTTTTCCGTGTACTTCGAGCACGCGGTGCTGTCGCGGCTGACCCCGCCAGAGCGCGAGCTGCTGATGCAGGCCGCCGTCTGCGATCGCTTTTGCGCGCCCCTGTGCGCGGCCATTGCGGGGCGCCCCGGTGCCGCCGTCGACACGGTGTTGCTGCTGGCCCGGCTGGAGCAAGACAACCTGTTCGTCTCCCCGCTGGAGCTGGCCGGCCCCGAGAGCTGGCACCAACTGCACCCGATGCTGCGCGAGGTTCTGCGTCAGCGCCTGGCGACGCTCGACGCGCCCGAGCGCCAACGTCTGCACCGGGCGGCGTGGCAGTGGCTGCGCGAGCGTGGCCATCTGGAAGAAGCGGTGCGCCAGGCCGTGCTGGCCGGCGAAGCCCAGGCCGCGGCCAACCTGGTGACCGCGCACGCCGCCCGGCTGATGGCCGAGGGCCAGTCGGGCAGCCTGCGGCGCCTGCTGGGGCTCCTGCCGCCCGAGCAGATCGAGGCCAGCCTTACCCTGCGCCAGTGGCGCGCGCGCATGCAGATACGCTCACGCGATCTGCTCGGCGCCGCGCGCAGCCTGGACCGCCTGGACCAGGACATCCCGGCGAGCGACGCGCACAACCGCCACATGGCCGACGCCAGCCGGGTCATGCTGGCCTTGCAGCGCGACGACATCGATGGCGCCACCGACCTGCTCCCGCGCCTGCTTCACCCGCCGCCCGGGGCCGACGCGCACCTGCTGGGCACACGCAACAACCTGCTGTCCTGGCTGCACCTGCAGCGTGGCGACTACGAGGCGGCACGGCGCATCCAGCTGGAAGCCCAGCCGTTGTTGGTCGATGGCAGCGTCTTGCTGGGAACGCCGGCCGGCAGCCTGCTGGGCAAGTGCCTGCTGGGCCTGAGCTACGCCATGGAAGGCCGCATGACCCTGGCCGAGCGCGCCTACCGCGATGTGCTGCACGAAGCCAGCCGTGGCCACCGGGCCTATGCCGAATCCGGCTATCTGGCGGCCGCGCTGCTGGGAGAGGTGCTCTACGAAATCAACGACACCGAGGCCGCCTTGCACCTGCTGGAGCCGCGCGTCGACCTGCTGGAGCGGGTGTCGATTCCCGATTCGGTCTGGCGGATGATGTGGGTGCTGTCGCGTGCGCACTGGCTGGCCGGGCGTCGGCCCCAGGCCATGGCCTACCTGGAAAGACTGGAGCACTACGCCGAGCGCCTGCAGCTGGATCGCCTGCTCAACTTCAGCCTCGGCGAGCAATTGCACCGCCACCTGCAACTCGGCGACTTCGAAACCGCCGAGGTCCTGCTGGGGCGCGCCCAGGCGCTGTATGCCCGGTACGAACAAGCCACGCAGGCCCCGCCCGGCGGCGTGGCCATCGCGGCCGGTCATGCGCGTATCCGCTGGCTGCTGGCGCACGGCGACTATGAAAGCGCGGCCCTGGTCATCGCCCCCCAGATGACCTTGTGCGAAGCCCGTGGCCGCCGCCGCATGTGGGCCGGCCTGCATCTGCTGCAAGCCACGGTGGAAGCGCACCGCGGGCACGACGTCGCCGTGCGCGAGCACCTGCTCATCGCGCTGCGGGTAGGGCAACGCCTGGGCCTGGTGCGCGGACTGCTGGACACCGGCCCGCAGGTGCTGGCACTGATCCGCGAGTTGGCGCGAGACCCCTCGCTCGACCCGGTGCTGGGCTTTTACGTCGAACGTCTGCTGGCCGCCGCCGGCCCGCCGGCGCCAGACACCACATCCGCGGGCGCCCCGGACGCGGCACGCACGGCAGGCCCCACACCGCTGGAGCAGCTGAGCACGCGCGAGCGCGAAGTGCTGCAGCTGCTGGCGCAAGCCCTGCCCAGCAAGAGAATCGCCAAGACGCTGGGCATGTCGTACCAGACCGTCAAGTGGCACCTGAAGAACATCTACGGCAAGCTGGGTGTCTCCAGCCGCGACCAGGCCGTTGCACGCATGCGCGACCTGGAACTGCCCTCCGGCCCGCGCTGACCGCCGCCCCGCAAAGGCGGCAAATGACCTCACGCTGGCGCGGTTGGTCTCCAGGTCGTCAGCCCGGGCGATCGCCGGTCTTGGCACGCACCGGCCGGGGTGATCGTGCCCCCGTGCCACGGCGCCCGTCCCCGGCTTCGGACCAGGGCGTCACGGCCCAGCGCACCACGCGCACATTGCCCACCGGCACGACCTCGCGCGTGCTGGCGGTCAGCACCAGCAGGTGCTCGCCCACCCGCTCGGCGCGCAGCATGCCGCCGCGCACACGCCAGAGCGCGTGGCGCGAACCGGGTTCGGCGCCGGCCAGCCCGGTACCGGTCTGATCCGGCCGGCCGTGGCGTTCGCTCAGCCACTCGACGATCTCGTCCCAGTCGGCCTGGCGGTCCAGGATGCGCACCATGCGCAAGCTTTCGGGGCGATCCTGGGTGTCCAGCGTCAGGCGAAAATTCGACATCTCGGTCCAGCGCGGCCTGTCGCGGTCGGCGGGCAGGAAGCGCCCGCTGCGCGACTGAGCGACGGGCGGCTCCGATTGGGCCGCGGTTTCGGGCGCCTTGGTCTGCGGCGCGGCCGCGCTCAAGGCCGGCTCGGACGTCGCGTCATGGGCCAGGCTGCGCGCACGCACCGGCGACTCGACGGGCGTGGCGACGGCCGGTGCCACCGGCTCGGCGTTAGGGTCGCCATGCACCCAGCAGGCGTCGGGCGAGGCCAGGGCCCCGGCGTCGCACTGGCGCGGCGCGACCAGCAGCGGCTCGCCCATCGGCACCCCCAGGTACACCCAGTGGGCCGGCTCGCGCGGGCTGGCCTGGGGCTGCGCGTGCGCCGCGCCGGCCACGGCCAGCAGGGCCAGGGTCCAGCCGGCGAGCGGTGCGGCGAGGCGAGGTAAAGCGAACGGAATGGGCGACATGATCGTGCTCCTGGCTGGCGGGGCCGGACGGCCCTCCCCGTCCGCCCGATAGCACCGGGCCGGACAAGGGTCTCGGGCAAATTATCCGCCACACCCCCCGCTCTGGCATCATGGGTTTGGCGCGCGCCGCCGAGGGATTTCCATGAATGCGTCACTGCTGCTGCTGACCCTAGCCCAGGGTCTGTTCCTGATCAACAACGTCACCTTCATCGCCATCAACGGCCTGGTCGGCCTGCAGCTGGCGCCCACTGCCTGGCTGGCTACGGTGCCTCTGTCGGCCTACGTGGCCGGCGGCGCGCTGAGCACCGCGCTGGCGGCCCGCCACCAGCGCAAGGTGGGCCGCAAGCGCGCCTTCCAGGTGGGGCTGCTGTGGGGCATCGCCGCCACCGCGCTGTGCGCCTATGCCGCCTGGCAGCGCAGCTTCGGCCTGCTGGTGCTGGGCACGGTGCTGGCCGGCTACTACCAGGCCAACGGCTCGCTCTATCGCTTTGCCGCGGCTGAGCTGGTGCCGCCGTCGGCGCGCGAGAAGGCCATCTCCTGGGTGCTGGCCGGCGGCATCATCGGCGGCGTGTTCGGGCCCAACCTGGCCTCGGGCACGCGCGACCTGTTTGCGCAGCCCTTCGTCGGCGCCTATCTGTCGCTGGTGGGCGTGGCGCTGGTGGCGCTGGCGCTGATCAGCCTGATCCCCTTCCCGCCAATGCCCACCGCCGCGCAGGTGGCCGGCGGTCGGCCGCTGCGCGAGATCGCGCGCCAGCCGGTGTTCGTCATCGCGGTGGCCGCGGCGGCGCTGGGCTATGGCGTGATGAACCTGCTGATGGCGGCCACGCCGATTGCCATGGCGCAGTGCTCGCACCCGTTCTCGGATGCGGCGCTGGTGCTGGAATGGCACGTGCTGGGCATGTTCGTGCCCAGCTTCTTCACCGGCCACCTGATCAAGCGTTTCGGCACGCTGCCGATCATGACCGTGGGCCTGCTGCTGAACATCGGCTGCGTGGCCTTTGCGCTAAGCGGCACCGAGCTGATGCACTTCCTGGGCGCGCTGTTCGCGCTGGGCGTGGGCTGGAACTTCCTGTACCTGGGCGGCACCACGCTGCTGACCGAGGCTTACCGGCCCGAGGAGCGCACCACCGCGCAGGGCGCGATGGACTTCTGGGTGTTCACGACGATGACTGTCACCTCCTTCAGCTCGGGCGCGCTGGTCACCACAGGCGGCTGGACCTCGATGAACCTGGGCTCGCTGCTGCCCCTGGGGCTGCTGGGGCTGGCCCTGCTGTGGCTTGCCAGCCATCGCCGGGCCTCGCAGAATCTGCCGACCACTGCAGGGAGATGAACATGGGTTTGCTGGACATGGTGAGCGGCGCGCTCGGCGGCCAGGGCGGCGGCGGCGGGCAGGACGCGCTGCTGAAGCTGGTGATGGGCATGCTGTCCGACAACGGGCAGGGCGGCGGCGGCCTGGCGGGGCTGTTGCAGCAGCTGCAGCAGGCGGGGCTGGGCGAGCAGGTGAATTCCTGGGTGGGTACTGGGCAGAACCTGCCGGTCTCGCCGGAGCAACTGCAGCAGGCTTTCGGCGGCGACCAGATGTCGCAGATGGCCGAGAAGATGGGCCTGTCCACCGGCGACCTT
>JAIUOM010000004.1 GCA_020161215.1 Pseudomonadota bacterium | reverse complement strand
CTGAACCACAGACCCCGTAGATGCCTGGGATGGAGAACCCCTCATGAGGTCTTCCATGGCTTCACAGTCACCCCGCTTACACTCAACGACTGGCGCACTTTAAAGTGAAAACCGCCATCGGTTTTTTTGGCACTACCGGTTGCACTATTGTTTTTGAAGCGCAATCTTGTTTATTCACGCCGGCATACGGGGGTTTTGGCTTCAACGCCCGCGCAAAAACAAGCCATCCAGTTCGCGCATCGTCAGCTGCCGCCAGGTCGGGCGTCCGTGGTTGCACTGGTCCGAGCGTTCGGTGGCTTCCATCTGGCGCAGCAGGGCGTTCATTTCTTCCAGTGTCAGGCGCCGGTTGGCGCGCACCGCGCCGTGGCAGGCCATGGTCGCCAGCAACTCGTGGCGGGCACGCTCCACCACCGTGCTGGCCTCGTGTTGCGCCAGCTCGGCCAGCACGCTGCGCGCCAGCTCCACCGCGTCGCCGGCCGCCAGCGTGGTCGGCACGGCACGTACCGCCAAGGTCTTGGGCGAAAGCGGCGTGATTTCCAGCCCGAGGCGGGCCAGTACCTCGGCGTTGCCTTCGGCCGTGGCCACTTCTTGCGGCGTGGCGGCAAACGGCGTGGGAATCAGCATCGGCTGGCTGAGCACCTGGGCGTTGTCCAGTTGCGTCTTTAGGCGTTCGTAGACGATGCGCTCGTGCGCGGCGTGCATGTCCACCAGCACCATGCCGATGTGGTTCTCGGCCAGGATGTAGATGCCGTGCAGTTGCGCGATGGCACGGCCCAGCGGCCAGTCGGGAGTCTCGTCGTCGGAGGTGCCCTGCGCGACGGCGGCGCCCGGAGCCTGAATGGGTGCGGACGGAGGTATCTGCGCCGCCCGCTCGGGTTGCCACAACGCGCGCAGCTGCTCCATGGCCAGCCGGCCTTCCGATGCACTGGGCTCGGTGGGGCGGAACAAGGCGAAATTGCGCGGCGCGACGGGCCCGGCAACGAACTCGGTGCTGGAAGACGGCCCGGCGTTGACCAGCGCCGAAGACTCGGTCAGCAACGCGGCGCGCGGCACGGCCAGGGCGTTTTCCACCGCGTGGCGCACGGCCTGATGCACTTCGCGGCTGTCGCGAAAGCGCACCTCGATCTTGGTCGGGTGCACGTTCACGTCAACCCGGGTGGGATCGACGTTGATGTACAGCGCATACACCGGCTGGCGCTGCCCGTGCAACACGTCCTCGTAGGCGGCGCGGGCGGCGTGGGCGATAACCTTGTCGCGCACGAAGCGGCCATTGACGTACGCGAACTGTTGATCGGCGCGGGCGCGGGCCACGTCCGGGACGCCGGCGCGGCCGACCACGTGCACCGGGCCGACACGGTGGTCGATGGCGACAGAGTCGCCCAGAAAATCCTCACCCAGTACGTCCGCCAAGCGTTGTGCCAGACCGTCGTCGCCGAGGCGGCCGCGCCATTGCTCAATCAACTTGCCTTCATGCCAGATGACAAAGCCCACGTCGGGCCGGGCCAGGGCGTGGCGGCGTACCGCTTCCAGACAATGGGCCAGTTCGGTGGCATCCGTCTTGAGGAACTTGCGCCGCGCCGGCACGCTGAAGAACAACTCCTTGACCTCCACCGTGGTGCCGACGGCGCGCGCGGCGGGCGTCAGTTCGCCCGTGCGTCCGTTCAGCAGCCAAGCGTTGGCCTGATCGGCGGTGCGCGAGAGCAAGGACAGCTCGGCGATGGACTGAATCGCCGCCAGCGCTTCACCGCGAAATCCCATCGTGCCCACCGCTTCCAGATCGGCCAAGCTGCCGATCTTGCTGGTGGCATGGCGCTTGAGGGCGACGACCATTTCATCTGGAGGAATGCCGGCGCCATCGTCCTCCACGCTGATCAGGCGCACGCCGCCAGCCAGCAGCCGCACCGTGATCTGGCTGGCGCCGGCGTCCAGGGCGTTGTCCAGCAGCTCGCGCACCACGGAGGCCGGGCGTTCCACTACCTCGCCCGCGGCGATTTGGCTGATCAGTTCGTCGGGCAGTTCGCGGATGGGGCGGCGGGGGAGGGGCATGGGGTGATTCTAGGGAGGCCGCCATCCCCCTGGGTCGCGCGGGCGGTTCTATGGACTGACCATGGGCGAGTGATAAGCCCATCCGGGGGTGCGGGTAGGGGAACACCAATTCAACATTGCGCCGGCCGTGCATTAAAGACCGCGTCGGCCCCAGGACCGCTGGCGGAGCGTATGCCGCCTGTGGGTACCAGGCCAGTGCGGCGCATTGGAGAGGTATGGATCGTCCTTGTATCGGTCGCTTAAGATCGAGTCATATTCATCAACAGCCGGTACGCATATTTGGGTTTTTGCTCTTGAATAGATAGCGTTTTTCGGAGTTTCCCTCTTCGTCATGCCCTTTTTGTTCACCCTCACTTGCCTTTTGGGCGCGACCGCACTGGTGACAGCCGAGTGGCGTCGAGACGCCATCAGTATCGTGCTGGCCAAGACCGGTGCCAGCCTGTCGTTTATTGCCGTCGCCCTGGCGCTGGGGGCGACAGGGTCGAGTTTTGGCCAACTGATGCTGCTGGCCCTGGTGCTGGGGGCGGTGGGTGATGTGTGCCTGTTGTCGCGACGCGATGTGGCGTTTCTGGCCGGCCTGGGGTTTTTCTTGCTGTCGCATCTGGCGTATGCGGTGGCTTTCGCCAAGCCGCCGCTGCACCTGGGTGCACTGGTAACGGGGGCGATGGGCATGCTGGGGGTGGGCGTTGCCACGCTGCGCTGGCTGTGGCCGTACCTGCGTGGGGCTTTTCGGCCGGCGGTGGTGGCGTACGTGACGGCGATTGGTCTGATGTGCGCGTTGGCGCTGTCTTTCAGCGTGGCGTGGGGCGATTGGCGCCCAGCAGTGGGAGCGCTGCTGTTCGCGGCGTCGGATCTCAGCGTGGCACGCCAGGCCTTTGTGCGGCCAGCCTTCTTGAACAAGGCCTGGGGCTTGCCGGCGTATTACGTGGCGCAGTTGCTGATGGCCTGGTCGGTGGTGCCGTTGGCTTGAGCTACGCCCCCGGCAGAAGCATAGATAATCCCCGCCCATGGATCTGGTCATGCAACTGGTCGACTTCATTCTGCACGTCGACCGCTATCTGGGCGCCTTCGTGGCGCAGTACGGCGCTTGGGTGTATGCGCTCCTGTTTCTGATTGTGTTCGTCGAGACGGGCGTGGTGGTGATGCCGTTTCTACCCGGCGATTCGCTGCTGTTCGTGGTCGGCGCGTTGGCCGGGGCCGGGCACTTGAGCTACCCGCTGGCGTGCGCGATTTTGCTGGTGGCGGCGATTGCGGGCGACCAGTGCAACTACAGCATCGGGCGCTATTTCGGCCCCAAGGTGTTTCAGTGGGAAGGCTCACGCCTATTCAACCGCAAGGCCTTTGATCGCGCGCACGAGTTCTACGAGCGCTACGGCGGGGTCACGGTGATCCTGGCGCGCTTCATGCCGTTCATCCGCACCTTCGTGCCCTTTGTGGCCGGGGTGGCTGAGATGAGCCGCGGAAAGTTCACTTTGTTCAACGTGCTCGGAGCGCTGATCTGGGTGCTGGGCTTGGTCACGGCGGGGTATCTGTTCGGCAACCTGCCTTGGGTGCAGGCCAATCTGAGCAAGATCATCTGGGCGCTGATTCTGGTGCCAGGCCTGATTGCGCTGTACGGCGGCTGGAAGGCCGGCCGCGCTCAGCAGGTCGGCTGATACCAAAAGGCGTTCAAACACATCAAACCGTTCGCGTTGAGCTTGTCGAAACGCCGCGCTGGGCTTCGACAAGCTCAGCCTGAACGGTTTTTGTAGTTTGAACGCCAATCGGTATGAGACGCACTGGTTTTTCCCCAGGCATGAAAAAAGCGGACGCCGTATGACCGGGCGTCCGCCAAAGCTTGGAGGAGAACTTGCAATAACCGGTGGCCCGGGACAAATCTCGAATCACCGGCCTCTATTTAACGCCTGAAGCCCGCCCCGTGCTTGTAGGACAGCACGCGCACCGCGCGTCGTCTGGTCAGAGACAAGGCGTTGGCGTGACAAATTCACGCGCTGGGCGCGGTTTCGCCGTCAGACCTGGCGGCTGCGTGCCAAGGGCGGGTTGGCGGCGAAGTACTTGCGGATGCCGGTGATCAGCGCGTTGGCCAGATCATTTTGGTAGCTGTCGGTGCGCAGCTTGCGTTCCTCGTCAGGGTTGCTGATGAAGGCGGTTTCCACCAGCACGCTGGGTACATCGGGCGCGCGCAGCACGGCAAAGTTGGCGCGCTCCACGTTGGCCTTGTGCAGGCGGCCCACGCCGCCGATCTCGTCCAGCATGGCGTCGCCCAGGCGCAGGCTGTCGCGGATCTGGGCCGTGGTGCTCATGTCGAGCAGCGCGCGCTGCACCAAGGAATCCTTGGCCCCAACGTTGACACCGCCGATCTTGTCGGCGTCGTTTTCCTTTTGCGCCAACCAGCGCGCGGCGGTGCTGGAGGCACCCCGCTCGCTCAAGGCATAGACGCTGGCGCCGCGTGCCTCGGGTCGCATGAAGGCGTCGGCATGGATGCTGACGAACAGGTCGGCCCCGACGCGGCGGGCTTTCTCCACCCGCACGTTCAGGGGCACGAAGAAGTCGGCGTCGCGCGTGAGAAAGGCGCGCATCGGGTTGCCCGCCACGGTGGTGTTGTTGATCCGGTCGCGCAGCTTCAGGGCCACCTGCAGCACCACGTCTTTCTCGTAGGTGCCGCCAGGGCCGACGGCGCCAGGGTCTTCACCACCGTGGCCAGGGTCGAGGGCGATGATGATCAGGCGATCGGTGGTGTTGGCACCAACCGCGCGCGGTGGTTCGGGTGCCGGGGCCTCGGCATTGCTCTGCGGGATCGGCAGTGCCGTCGTCGGCACGGGCGGGCGCGGCGCTGGGGCGCGCGCCACGGCGGTAGGTTTGTCGCGGCGCGTGGCGGCGTTGGCGCGTTCGATCTGGCGAGCGATCAGGTCACCCAGTGTGTCCGGGGTGTCGGGTCTTGGCGGGGCGCTGGCAGCGGGGGTGCCCAGGTCCTTCATGCGTTCGGCGATCAGGGCTTCCAGCGGATCCATGGGATGCGCCGGGTACAGATCGAACACCAGCCGATGCCGGTAAGCCGCCACCGGGCTCAGGGTGAACACCTGGGGCTTGCTCTCCTGCTTCAGATCGACCACCAACCGCACCACGCTGGGCGCGTTCTGGCCGACACGGATGCCCGCGATATTGGGGTCATCGGAGCGCACTTTGCCCACCAGCTCACGCAGGGCCGGGTTCAGATCCAGGCCCTGAATGTCCACCGCCAGCCGGGGCGGCGATCCGACCATGCGGTGGCTGGCGTTCAGCGCCGTGTCGGATTCAATGGTCACGCGGGTGTAGTCGGCGGCCGGCCACAAACGCACGGCCACGATGCTGGCGCCGCGCGCGAGGTGCGGGCCACCGAGCAACAAGGCCAGGCTGCCGCCTTGCAGCAGCGCGCGGCGGCGCTGTGCGCCCAGCGGGGAAAGGGGTGCGGGCAGCGTTGTCATGGGTGCAACTCCGTCAGCAGTTGGGCGCCGATAGGGGTCGGCGCGGTCAGGGTCACGGCACGCGCGTGGTGCGCATCAACCTCTAGCCGCAACACCAGGTCGGGCGTGGGCAACATGGCCTCGGCCTTTTCGGGCCACTCGGCCAGCTTCAGGCCGGGCGCGGCGAACACGTCGCGAAAACCGGCATCGGCCCACTCGCGCGGGTCGTTGAAGCGGTAGAAATCGAAATGCGACACGGCCAGGCCGTCGGGCGTTTGATGCGGCTCAACCACGGCGTAGGTTGGGCTCTTGATGCGGCCGGTGATGCCCAGTGCGCGCAGCAAGTGCCGCACGAAAGTGGTCTTGCCGGCACCCAATTCTCCGCGCAGCTCGATGAAGGCGTGGCGCACGGCCGGCTGGGCGGCCAGCCGTTGGGCAAAGGCCGCAGTGTCGGCTTCATCGCGCCAGATCAGGTGCAGGGCGGGGGGCATTTCAGGCGTACCGGTGGTCGGGGCGGGCTGGGCAGATGTGTGCGAGGCGCGCTGGCCGATGCCATGCCAGGTTGCGGCGTGCCACAGGCCTGGGCGCGTGGCGTGGGCCAGAGAGGAGGGCAGGGCGTGAAGGGCGGCAGAAAACATAACGGAGGCGCGTGCCAGCGCGAGACACACTTTTATTCTGATAGCAGAACGACCGATACGTCAACCCATTTCGTTGATAAAAACCATACAGACCAATGAGTTGGAGGGCTTTTTGCATGCAAGATCGGAAATAGTGCTGAATTTTGCCCCAAAGCTGGGGCAATTTCACCGCAGCTATTTTTAACCCGTTGATTTTGAACAGATTCTTGATTTTTACTGGTGACGACCACAGGCTTGGCCGTTTTCTACAATCCTGGCATGACCCCGGCCGACGCCAGCATCGACCCCTCGCGCCTACTGGCCCGCATGCGCGCCATGGCGCAGGACTTGGGTTTTTCAGCGCTGGGTGTGGCCGGCGTCGATCTCTCGGCCGCCGAGCCGGGGTTGCTGGCCTGGCTTTCCAACGGTTTTCATGGCGGCATGGACTACATGGCCGCGCACGGCCTCAAGCGCGCGCGTCCGGCCGAGTTGGTGCCAGGCACCGTCAGCGTGCTCACCGCGCGCATGGACTACCTGCCGCGCGCCACCTCCAACGACTGGCAGGTGGTTGAATTCAGCCGCCTGCGGCGCCCGGCCGAAGGCACCGTGTCCGTCTATGCCCGGGGCCGCGACTACCACAAGGTACTGCGTCAGCGCCTGCAGCGCTTGGCCGAGCGCGTGGCGGCCGAGATTGGCCCCTTTGGTCACCGCGTTTTCACCGATTCCGCCCCCGTGCTGGAGGCCGAGTTGGCCAGCCGCAGCGGCCAGGGCTGGCGCGGCAAGCACACATTGGTGCTGTCGCGCGAAGGCGGCTCCATGTTTTTTTTGGGCGAAATCTACCTCGATTTGGCCCTGCCACCCACCGCGCCCGCCGAGCCGCACTGCGGCAGTTGCACCGCTTGCATCGACATCTGCCCTACGCGCGCCATCGTCGCGCCGCACCGGCTGGATGCACGGCGCTGCATCTCCTACCTGACCATCGAGCACCACGGCCCCATCCCCCTCGAATTGCGCCCGCTCATCGGCAACCGCATCTACGGCTGCGACGACTGCCAACTGGCCTGCCCCTGGAACAAGTACGCCCAGCCCAGCACGCTGCCCGACTTTGATGCGCGGGACGGTTTCGCTGGCGAGGCGTTGGCCGCCTACCTGGGGTGGACGGAAGAAGAGTTCCTACGCCGCACCGAAGGTGGCCCTATCCGCCGCATTGGCCACGAGCGCTGGCTGCGGAATGTGGCCGTGGCAGCGGGCAACGCCCTAGCCAGCCTGCCGTCGACCGACACGGCCCGCGCGCCGCTGCGGCGGGCGCTGCTCGCCCATTTGGGGCACCCGAGCGCACTGGTACGCGAGCATGTGGCGTGGGCGCTGGGGCAAGGGGGTGATGGCTGAGCGGCCGCATTCGGCGGCGGAGGGGCGTACCCGTTGGCGCCGGCCCTTAAGATGTCCTCGTTCATTGAGCAGGGGTCTCGCGTCGAAAAACCGTTTCGGGATGAGATTCAAACGCCTCGATCAAAAACCGGTCTTGCGGCTTCTCTGACGCGGTTTTGGGAATATGCGTCAGCACTTGAATAAATCCTGGCACGATGTTGGGCTCGAGATGGTTGGCGCAAGTCTTGAACAATTGCTTAATGTCAAATGTCGATCCGTTTTTGGGTACGACTGCAGCGACGACATCTTTTTCGCCGGGGGAGAGATGGGCGCCGCTGATGCCATAGACGTAGACATCGTCGACCCATCCGGACTCGGCGATCACTTTTTCCACGAAGGCGGCGTTGATGAATTCTCCATTGCGGCGAATACCGTTGCCTTTGCGAAAATCGAAATAAAGCCAACCTTCGGCGTCCTCGTGCACCACATCACCCATGTGCAACCAGCCGCCTTCGCATTTCTTGGCCGACGCCGCAGGATTGTCAAAGTACTCGACAACGAACGGCGCATTGTCGGCGTGTCGAAAGATCAATTCCCCGGATTCGCCCCGCGGTACCTCCCGCCCATCGTCGTCCACCACGCGGTATGTCAAGGTGGGCGCGGGCTTGCCAATGCTGCCCACGGGGCCAGTGCCCGGGTAGTTGAAGCACAGTCCACCCTCGGCCGCGCCGTAAAACTCCAGAACCTGTACGCCAAATCGGCGTTCGAAAGCTTCCCAGATGGCCCCGGGCATGCCTGCGGAAATGACAAATCGAACCGGATTGTCGGCATCATTGGGACGTGTCGGCTCGGCGTACACCGCCGTGGTCATGCCGCCCAGCAGGGTGAACGTGGTGGCGCTGTATTTGCGAGTAATGTCCCACAGTCGCGATTTGGTGAAGCGACGAGACAGGACGCAACGCAAGCGGCAGGCCAGCGCGGCCCCCAAGGTGAGCGCCTGCGCGTTGGCGTGCGTCAGCGAAAGGCCGGAATAGAGCCTGTCCTCCGGCCGGTACCCGAACAAGCCCATGGCCAGCAGCGAGGTCTCGCAATACCGCTTGTGCGTCATTACGATTCCCTTGGGGTCGCCGGTCGTCCCGGATGTGAAGATCAGTTCCAGCGCACTTTCCGGGTCTATCGTTCGAATTTCCATCTCGGGAACGGCGACTGGCGCGGCCGCCTCCCAGTCGACCACCCCGGAATACTCGGCCAGGGGTTTGCTTCCTTCGTCGGTGGCGAAACCCATCACCCAACGCATTTCAGGCAATGTGTCGCGCAAGGGCTGAAGCTGACCCAGGGCGTAGTCGGCGATAAAAGCCCCACAACAACCGACATTCTTCAGCATGAAGTGCAACTTCTCGCCCCGGGTTCTCGGGTCGATCGGAACGACAACCGTTCCCACAATGCTGGAGGCCACCATGGCCTCAACAAATTCGGCATGGTTCGCCATGATCAGCGCTATCCGCTCTCCAGCTTGGACGCCCAAGTCCAACATCACCCGTGCCATGCGCCGACCGTTGTCCCACAGATCACGGTAGGTGCGTACTTCGTCTGGGCGGACACCACCGCCCTCAATGGTTAGAACATCAAAGTCCGGTAACTCATCCGCGCGATTGGCCACCAAGTTGGCCAGAATGTTTTCAGCCCGTGTTGTCATGGTTGATTCCAGTGGAGTTGCCGCTTCATCGACCGAGCAGGGTCAGGCAGGCCACGGCCTCCTCCACGCCGACAAGACCACCGCCGTTCTCCGCTAGGGCAATGCGAGCTCCTTGCACCTGCCGCTCGCGTGCCTCGGCACGCAATTGCGTGACAAGCTCAAAAATCTGCCCCAACCCAGTCGCTCCAATGGGGTGCCCCTTCGATTCGAGCCCCCCCGATGGGTTGATGGGTATGCGGCCACCGATCATGGTCTCGCCACGCTCGGCGGCCGGGCCACCCAGGCCCATGGGCACAAGCCCCAGCAATTCGGACTGAAGAATCTCGCCGATCGCCGTGGCATCGTGAACCTCGGCCACGTCAACATCTTGCGGGCCTATGCCAGCCCGCTCGTACAGATTCCGTGCCGCGAGACGGACCAGGTGATGCTCAAGATCCGACGGACTGCGATCACTGCCGGTCTGCAAGACGCACTCCAATACCCTTATGGCTCGACCGCGTGTGCCCTGGAGCGACTTCAATCCCGCCGCGTTGCAGACGATGGCCGCCGCCGCGCCATCGCTCACGGGTGAGCACATGGGAAGGGTCAACGGGTAGGTGATGGGGGGTGCCGCCAGAATTTGTTCGACGGTATAGGCGTTCCGGTACTGGGAGAGGGGGTTGTTTACCGAGTGCGCGTGGTTTTTCGCCGCCACGGCGGCAAACTGACGCTGGGTTGTTCCGAACTCGCGCATGTGCATCCGTCCCATGGCGCCGTAGATGTCCATGAAAACGCTGTACGGCCTGGACGACTGACTCTCCGCGGGGGGGGACACACCCTTGCCCATGGCCAGGAGACGAGCTTTTCCGGCTTCCGTGTCGTGCACGTCCCATGCGCCATCAAAGCTGGCAAACATGCGCGCCTTGTCTTCGGAAAACATCTTTTCCGCCCCCGCCGCCAGAACGATATCGGCAGCACCCGAGCGCACATGATTGACCGCCAGGAAGAAGGCGCTGCTGGCACTGGCACAGGCGTTTTCCACGTTCACGATGGGTATGCCTTGAAAGCCCGCCGCTCGCAATGCCACCTGACCGCGAACCATGTGCTGCCCATCCATGTGCCCCTGCGTGGCATTGGCGAAGTACGCGGCCTGCACTCGGCTGATTTCGCAGCCTGCGTCGGTCAATGCGGCGTTTGTGGCCTGGCGGGTGAGATCTTTGACGCTCAACGAAAGATGCTTGCCGAAGGCGGTCATGCCCACTCCAACAACATAAACTTGACTCATGGCAATTTCCTTCCACCCAGAAAAAAAACCAGATTGAATCGGCTCCGAAACACTCAGTCGTCGCTGCTTCGGGCCCCATGTGTTGATTCACTGCTGCTTGATTTCGTACGACAGATACCCTTCGTCCATCTGCGCGGCCAGAAGCTGACGTGCACCCAAAATCACAGCGCTGGAACCGAATCCGACGGCCTTGAGTTCGTTGTTCAACACGCGCTTGGCAGCTTCAGCTGCAAAGACCCCCGTCTGTGAGTACGCGCAACTGCCGCGAAGAATGACGCTGATGGATTGTGTATTACCCCGTCCTTGACAGGAAATCAGTGAACGGTGGACTTCAGGTGTTTCGCGGGGGGGCTCAACCTGCGTCACCTGCTTGCCAATCTCGTTGGTGACTTCCTCTTGCGCTGCGGCGTCCAGGTGACGGTGGTTTTTCTCGAACTGCTGCAACAGACCGGTGATGTTGGTGATCAAGTCCTGGTTGCCCGAGGTAAAAAGAACGGAACAGTTCCTGACCCGTTTATCCCCCTCGTACCAGACAGGCTCACCAGCGCCACCCCAAGGCAGAGCTTTCAGAACACGATGGATACCAGGGACCGCGACGTCGTAGGCGGTGGCCCAGGGCCACTGCTCCAACTTGCCTTCCTTCAGGTAATACATCGGTTTGGTGCACATGCGTAAAAACGACATGGTGGATGCGACACTGACCTGCGAATCGCCGCAGTACAGGATATCCAGGGAATCGATGCCGGGTGTGGCCAGAGCCAGCTCGGCGGCCATGGCACCTTCGGTCCACATATAGGAGTTGGCTGGACACAGCGCCAGCTCCTTACGCCGAAAGGCTTCCGCATATTCTTGCTTCAGATACAGCATCCAGTCTGTTTCACCGGTGGTGTCAAAGTAATGACATCCAGTGTCCAGTGCGGCTTGCACGACAGGCTTTCCCAGCTGCATGAAGGGCCCGACGATATTGAGCACCACTTTCTTGCCCTGGAACAATTTGGTCAGTGAGGCAACATCATGTTGCACGCTGACGCATTTGTAATCGTGGCCCGCCAATTCTGGAATGGTGGCCATCTCAGCTTGCAGGCGTTCTGCGTTTCGTCCAGCTGCTATGAAGGGAATACCTCGTTCGGCCAGTTTCCAGGCGGTGAGTTTTCCTGTGTAGCCACTGGCTCCGTAAACCACGACTTGATATTGATTTGCCATGATAAATGTCTCTGGTTAAAGGTACAAGGTGATTCTGATTGTTAAAGCAGATCAGGATTCGCGAGGTAGTACCCGCCTTTGATGGCCAGGATTTCGTTGCAACCGTCTTCGATCATCGATGCCCGGGCGTCGCGAAGAATTTTTTCGACCGGGTAGTCACGGGTCATACCATTGCCACCATGTATCTGCACCGACGCGCTGGCGACGTCGAACGCTGTTTGGGTCCCCGTAACTTTAGCGGCCATGGCCGCCTGAAGAGCCATGACGGGGGCCTGAAAGTTGTAGTGAAGAACGCGACGAGTCAACGCACAGGCTGCCTCGACTGTGCGGAACATATGGAAAAGGCGGTGAGCCACTGATTGGTGCCGAATAATGGGAACACCGCCAGCTTTGCGTTCGTGTGCGTAGCTCACGGCCAGGTCGTACGCAGATCGTGCACACCCCGTGAAAATCGAGGCCATCAAACTATTGGCCAAGGTGTGCACCAAGTAAGTGGCCTGCTGATACTGCTCCGGCCCCGCCACCATGTGCTCTTTTGATAAGCGCACGTTATCGAAAAAAATCTCACCTTGGTTCAGTGCCCGTTGCCCCATTTTATCTAAGGGTTTCCCGCGCGTGATTCCGGGGGTGTCCATCGGCACCACCACCACGGCGCCGTGTTCGGTATCGGGTCCGTTACCGATATCGGCCGCCGCATACAGCAGGCCAACCTTGCCAATCGTGCCATTAGAGACCCAGGCCGATTTCTGTCCGTTGATCACCAGCGCGTCGTCCTTGATGGTGACCACGCAATTGGGTCGACCATAGTTGCCCTGAGGGTGAAAGAGCATTCGATTGGGGTCGAGCGTGTCGGTGCCATGATCAGGCTCGGTGATCATCCAGCAACCCAACTTGTCGTCGGTGGCGATGTCCCGGCAGAATTTATTGCCGAGTAGAGAAGTGATCATGGCAGGAATCAGTCCGGCGCCAATCGAAATAGCCAAACCGGAATCGCCCCAACCCAGCTCCTCGTACAGAATGGACATGATGCGAGCCCGCTCTCCAGGCTCCATGGAAAGCATGTCATCAATACCAAAACCGAGCGCCAAGAACTGCTTATGAACATCCCATAACGGAGATTCAGGAGCAATGACCTCTTCGGGGTTCATTCGATCGAGTTTTCTACCTATTGGGCGCATGACATCCTGAGCAAAACGTCTTGCGGTGGCCTGAACGGCCGCTGCCGTATCGGAAAATTCGGGTTCTGCACCCAGGGGTGTCAGCGGCACATAAGGAATATCTCTGGCCATGGCTGTCTCCTTCTGATGTAAATAATGATCTGACCACCATAGTCAGCTATTCCAAATAGCATGCTTGGCGGGTGAAACCACTTTAGAAATGACCAAGGGTTCAGGCCATCACCCATGGCTATGAAAATTTGTGCCGTGACGGGGGATGTCTTGGGGGATGCAGAGGGTGATGGGGCAAGCCCTCTGGCGCTGTAGGTGCAGTTTTGGATAGACTGCCGTCATGGTCAGGGCTCAGGAGGTGTTCCTCCGCACCAAAGTACGGGTTTTTCGTCCGCACCATGACGTGATCGAAAGATCGCGTTTGAATGCCGCTCGCGAAGAATCTCTTCGAATTCGATTGACCACACTCACCGCGCCCGGTGGTTTTGGGAAAAGCACCCTGGTTGCTTCCTGGGTAATGCATTGGCAAACGCAGGGTCACCATTGCACCTGGCTGAGCCTGACGCATGAGGACGACGAGCCCGCACGATTTTTGTACTGCCTGGTGCAAGTGATGCGGCAACTAGGTCAAGGCGTTGGTGATTCGGCGAACTCTCTCTTGCGCGGGCGTCCCCTGGCTGCTCCACGCACCGTTTTATCCCTGCTTATCAATGATCTGGAGCAATTCGAAGGCGAAGCTGTTGCTGTTCTGGACGACTATCAGTGGATCCACGACGAGTCGATTCACGATGCCGTTTCTTTTCTCATTTCGCATGCGCCACCTCATTTTCATTTGTTGATCACGTCGCGCATATCTCCGCCCCTGTCACTGGCCAGATTGCGCGCCCATGGTGAGTGGCTGGATATCGACGCCACATCACTGCGATTTGACGAAGAAGAAACTACACGATTTTTAAAATCAGCCTGCTCAAAGGAACCAACGCAAGAGCTGATTACATCGTTGCACGTCGGAACCGATGGTTGGGCGGCCGCACTTCGACTGGCAGCGCTGAGTCAAAGTCTTTCAAGCGTGCTGGAAACCAATGGCTCGAGCACGACATCTGTTTTTGCAAACTTGATCGAGGATTTGCTGGAAGGTCTACCAGCCGACACCGTTCGATTCATGGCGAAAACCGCCGTCCTCGAGCGCCTCAACGCTGAGCTCTGCGATGCGGTGTGTGATGAGGGTGGTGGTGCCGAACGAATAGAGCAATTGCTACATTACAACCTGCTTTTGGAACCGCTGGACAGTGATGGCAAATGTCTCCGTTATCACCAGTTGTTGCGTGAATATCTGAATGAATCGGTCAGCAAACGCCTAGGAATCGATCAACAGATGGTGCATAGAAAGGCTGCTCAGTGGTTTGCCAATCAACGGGCCTGGACCGATGCAGTGCGGCATGCGCTTCAGGCTGGAGACACGGAACAAGCGGTTGAGTGGCTTGCCAACTGCTGTATGGAGCTGGTGAGGTCTGGGGACTTGTTGACCTTGCTGAGTTGGCGACGGCAATTTTCGCCAGAATTATTGAAAAGCCAAACCAAGATTCAAATCTCAGTCGCCTGGGGCTTGACGTTGGCCATGCGCTTTAGTGAGGCCGAATCCCTGATCGATGAGATTGAGGTAACGGTGAAGTCAATTCATGCGGGTCAAAATAGACCTGAGGCCTTGGGGGAGTGCCTGGCCATCCGCGCCGTCATTGTGGCGCTTCAGGACGATTCAACCAGAGCAAATGAAATTGCCGAGCTATGGCGCGATCACTTCGATTCTGGCGATGCATTCACACGTAATGTGATGTCCAACGTCATGCGTTATGTGCATTGGAAGTCAGGAAATTTGCTTGGAGTATACGAACAGCCTTGGTCCACATCTTCTTATGACGATGAACAATACAACGCATTTTCTACTGTTTATCGGCATACTCTATTAGGAAATGTAGAGCTTGAAAAATCTCGCCTGGGTTTGGCCGAACGTCATGCGCGCAGAGCTTTACGCATGGTCGAGGCGCATGCCGGTGTGCATTCGGTTTCTGCGGCTTTGGTCACCCCACTGATGGCCATGTTGAATTATCAGCAGGGTAGAGTGATGGATGCTGAGGCCTTACTTCATCCCCTCATGCCTCTGATCGACAACACGGCCATGTTCGAAAGTGTCATACAAGCATACCAAGTGTTGGTGCGCAGCGCTCAATTGGACGGTCGCTATGGCAATGCATTCGAGTTGCTCGAACGAGCCGAGGCCATCGGCTACAACCAAGGATGGGACAGATTGGTGGCCAGCATGTTGCTGGAGCGTATCAGGCTGCTGCTCATCGAGGGTAGGTTGGAAGAGGCCAATGCGATATGCATTCGATTGACGAGGATGGCCGAAAAATTCACCGCCGCGCCACGGTGTGCTCGTTCAGAAATCTTGGTGTTTAGGGATATCGGGCTGGCCAGATTGGCATTTTCTGATCAGCGAATTGGAGACGCCCGTCGTCTGCTGTCTGACATCCTGGCATCCGCACAATCGATGGGAAAGGATTTGAGGTCAATTCAAATTGGCACTTTTCTGTCGATCACTCATATGGCGCTGGCCGACCAGGAAGCTTGCTTCGCAGAATTGCGCCGTGTTTTACAAGCAGCGTACCATAGTGGCGCCATTCGAAGCGTGCTGGATGAAGGTGAGGAACTTCAAAGGCTGCTTCCTCGTTTTTTGATTTCAAAAGAATGCGATGCCGAGCTTGGGAATTTTGTGCAGCGTTTGGTGGTTAACAGCCGAACGCATCAAAAAAAAATAGGCGAATCCGTTGTGAACAGCGTTCTTACAGAGCGCGAGGCCGATGTGATCAAGCTGGTGGCGAGAGGGCAATCGAACAAGGAAATTGCTCGCGAGATGAATATTTCAGCCGAAACAGTGAAGACGCATCTCAAAAATATGTTTGAAAAATTGGGAGTTCAGCAAAGATCTCAGGCGGTGTTGATGGCTCGCTCACTTGGTTTGTTGCCGGATTGAGTTATGGACTCTGAAGGGCTGCACCTTGGGCGTGAGGAGACGAGGATGGTGCATTGGGAACTGTTCAGGAGCAGTTTCCGGCAAACCGCCAGAAATGATCGTCCAGCCAAGCTCTATCGATGGCCGGCGTTGATCAGGTCGACAAGTGGCATCGATCTGCCCCTCGCTGGACCGTACCGTCGCCGCGCGCTGAAGCCTGTCGCAAACAAGGTTGAGGCAGGAATGACGGCTTCAGGCCTGCTCCGATCGAGTCAAGATCAATTTGGCCCAGGCCAGAACGCGCACGCACAGGCCGCAGCTTCATCTTCTCGCCCGAAGCAAAAGCACTACAAATTCGATAGCTTATTTGGCCTCATCTACGGGCTAAACGGCCGAAAACTTGCCTTGATCGGCAAGATCAAGCCATTCACGGACAACCCCGTCACGGCAACACCCCCAACGCAAACGGCAAGCTCAGCATGCCCAGTAGGGTCGACAGCGTGACCAGTCCGGCCACGTACGGACCGTTGTAGCCCATGCGCGCGGCCAGCACGTAGCAGCTGGAGGCGGTGGGCAGAGCCGAGAAGGTCAGCAGGATCAGGGTTTCGGCCTGGCCCAGGCGCAGTGCGCGGGCCAGCAGCCAGGCCACCAGGGGCGAGATCAGATGCCGGATGGTCAGCACGCTGACGCCCAGCGCCTTGCCGCGCGCCAGGGTTTCGAACTGCATGCCGGCGCCGGCCGCCATCAGCCCCAGCGCGATGGAGGCCGCACCGATGCGCGAGACGGTGGGCGCCAGCCAGCCGGGAATCGAGAACCCCGCCAGGTTGGTGACCAGCCCCAGGGCCGTGGCGATGATGAGCGGGTTGCGCACCACCTCGCCCAGCAGGCCACGTTCCGCGTGCCGGGCCATGGGCCACACCGCCGCGATGTTGAAGAGTGGCACGCACACCCCGATCAGCACCGCCAGCAGTTGCAGCCCTTGCGGGCCGGCCAGCTTTTCGGCCAGGGCCAGCCCGATGAAAGAGTTGAAGCGGAACGCCACCTGAACACTGGCCGCGTGGTCGCGCCGGTCGATGTGGTGCTTGAACCACGGCAGGTAGGGCAGGGCGTAGGCCAGGGCGATGCCGACCACGCCCAGTGCCAGGCCAGCCACCATCAGGCTGGAAGCGGCCCCCAGGTCCAGCGGGGTGCGCACGATGGACTGAAACAGCAGTACCGGGAACAGAAAGAAGTACACCAGCGCCTCGGCCGCCTGCCAGACGGGGCGGTTCAGCGCCGTGTGGCGGCACAGCAGATAGCCGATCAGGATCAACGAAAAGTCGGGAAACAGCAGTTGGGCGTAGTGCACGGGACAGAAGCGAGGAAGCGGGTTAGGGGTTTGTACTCAGGCTGGCGCAAGCCCGAGGGGGGTCAGGGTGGTGAAAATACAGGGTTTCGTTTCTAACTCAGGAGTCCGTCCTTATGCAGCGTCGCCCCCTATTGGCTCTGGCCGTCACCGCCTTCACGTGCGGTACGGCGTTTGCGCAAGCCTATCCCAACAAGCCGATCCGCCTGATCGTGCCGTTCGCGGCCGGAGGCACCACCGACATCATCGCGCGCGTGGTGGCCGATCCGCTGGGCAAGGCCCTGGGCCAGCCGGTGGTGGTGGACAACAAGGGTGGCGCGGGTGGCGCCGTGGGCGCCACCGAGGCGGCGCGCGCCGCGCCCGACGGCTACACCATCAGCATGGCCACGGTGTCGACCACCGCCGCCAACCCGGCCATCAACCCCAAGCTCAGCTACGACCCGATCGCCGACTTCGTGCCGGTCATCAACATCGCCGCCACGCCCAACGTGATCGCCGTGCACCCGAGCTTTCCGGCCAAGGACTACAAGGCCCTCGTGGCGGAGATCAAGGCCCATCCTGGCAAGTACTCTTACGCCTCGTCGGGCACCGGGGGTATTGGCCACCTGCAAACCGAGCTGTACAAAAGCCTGGCCGGCCTGTTTATGACGCACATTCCGTACCGCGGTGCCGGCCCGGCCCTGAACGACGTGGTGGCGGGCCAAGTGCCGGTGATCTTCGACAACGTGCCGTCGTCGCTGCCCTTCATCAAATCCGGCAAGCTGGTGCCGCTGGTGGTGGCCGCGCCGCAGCGCCTGGCCGAGTTGCCCAATGTGCCCACTTTCAAGGAAGTGGGCCTGGAGCCGGTCAACCGCATGGCCTACTACGGCCTGCTGGCGCCCAAGGGCACGCCCAAGGAGATCGTCGACAAGCTGAACGCCGCCACCAAGAAGGTGCTGGAAGATCCGGCCGTGAAAAAGCGCGTCGAAGACACCGGCTCGCTGATCGTGGCCAACACGCCCGAGCAGTTCGCCCAGCAGATCAAGGCCGAGCTGGCGGTGTACAAGGAAGTGGTGGCCAAGCAAAAGCTGACGCTGCAGTAAACCGGCGCCCCACCGCCACCCGACCCCGCCTGCCGGCTGGGCCGGGTTTTTTTTGCCCGCTCTGTCCCATGACGGGCGGTTCTGCTTTGCTATCGTTCGGGCGTGAACCCCAACGTGCCCTCCGACTCCCCCAGTAATCCGTCGCTGGACGGCTTCATCGACGCGCTGTGGCTGGAAGACGGCCTGTCGCCCAACACCCTGGCCGCTTACCGGCGCGACATGCGCCTGTACGCCGACTGGCTGGCCACCACCCACGGCCTGGCGCTGCTCGACACGCGCGAGCACCACCTGCAGGGCTATTTCGCCGCGCGCACCGCCGACACCCGGGCGTCGTCGGCCAATCGGCGGCTGACGGTGTTCAAGCGCTACTTCCGCTGGGCGCTGCGCGAACGCCTGCTGGACGCCGACCCCACGCTCAAGCTGCTGTCGGCGAAACAGCCGGCACGGTGGCCCAAGACGCTGACCGAAGAGCAGGTCGAGGCCTTGCTGGCCGCCCCCGATGAGGACACCGCCCTGGGTCTGCGCGACCGCACCATGCTGGAGCTGATGTACGCCAGCGGCCTGCGCGTGAGCGAGCTGGTCGGTCTGAAGACCTTTCACCTCAGCCTGAACGACGGCGTGCTGCGCGTGCTGGGCAAGGGCAGCAAGGAACGCCTGGTCCCGTTCGGCGAGGTGGCCCGCGAATGGCTGGAACGCTACCTGGCCGAGGCGCGCCCGGCCATCCTGCGTCAGCGCCAGAACGACGATCTGTTCATCACCAGCGTCGGGCGCAGCGCCGGCACGGCCATGTCGCGCGTGATGTTCTGGGGTTTGGTCAAACGCTACGCGCGCCATGCCGGCGTGACCGCGCCGCTGTCGCCCCACACCTTGCGCCACGCCTTTGCCACGCACCTGCTGAACCACGGGGCCGATCTGCGCGCCGTGCAGATGCTGCTGGGCCACGCCGACATTTCGACCACCACCATTTACACCCATGTGGCCCGCGAACGGCTGAAAACCTTGCATGCCGAGCACCATCCACGCGGCTAGGATCGTTTTTTCGACGGGGCGTGCTCAGAACCCGTACAGCCGCGCCGGGTTGTCCACCAGCACCTGGCGCCGCAAGGCCGGCGTGGGCAGCCAGGCGTCGAGTTGCTGGCGCAGCACGCTGGTCGGTACCTCGCGGTAGGCGCTGACCTGGTGCGCCGGGCGGCCGGGGTCGCGGCCGGTGTGCGGCCAGTCGCTGCCCCACAGCAAGGCCTGTGGCGCCGTGGCCGCCAGCGCCGCGGCCCAGGCGGGCGCCAGCGCCGGGCTGGGCAGACGGTAGGCGCCGGACAGCTTCAGGTACACCCGTCCGCTGGCCAGCAGCGCGCGCAGGGTTGTGGCGTACCCGCCGTCGCCAGGAGGCTGCTCGGCCAGCGCGAAATGGTCCAGTACCACCGGTGCGGCCAGCCGCGGCAGCGCCTCGGCCAGGGCCTGCACCACGGCTTGCGCGGCATAGACCTGCACGTGCCAGCCGAGCGCCGCCACGCGCTGGCTCCAGCGCCGCAAACCGGCCAGGGCCAGGGCGGTGTCGCGCTCGCCCGCGCTTTCCAGGTTGACCCGCACGCCGCGCACCCCGTGCGCGTGCAGCCCGCGCAGGGTGTCGTCGTCCACCGCCTCGTCCAGCACCGCCACGCCGCGCCCCGCGCCGTCCAACCGGGCCAGGGCGTCGAGCAGACAGCGGTTGTCGGTGCCGTACACGCTGGGCTGCACGATCACCACCCGCTGCAGATCCAGTCTCGCCAGGTGCGCCTGCAGGGCTTGCAGCGGCGCCGGGCCCGGGGTGTAGTGGCGCCCGGCCACCATCGGGTAGTCGGCGCGTGGGCCGATCACGTGGGTGTGGCAGTCGCAGGCGCCGTCCGTCATGGCGTCAGGCGTTCAGCAGCCGCTGGGCGAAGGCGCGGCCGGTTTCCGCCGTACCCAGACGGCCACCCACGTCGCGGGTGGCCTCGCCCGCGCTGACGGCCGCCGCGGCGGTCAGCTCGATGGCCTTGGCCGCGTCCAGAAAGGCCGGCAACTGGCGGCGCTGCCCCTGCCAGCGCAGCAGCTGACCGGCCGACAGGATCAGCGAGAACGGGTTGGCCACGTTCTGGCCCGCGATGTCGGGGGCCGAGCCGTGCGCGGCCTGGCCCATGGCGTGCTCGCGCCCGGCGTTCAGCGAGCCGCCCAGGCCCAGGCTGCCCGAGAGTTCGGCCGTCAGGTCGGACAGGATGTCGCCGAACATATTGGTGGTGACGATGACGTCAAAGCGCTGCGGCGCGCGCACCACGTGCGCCATCATGGCGTCGACGATGAACTCGTCGACCCGCACCTCGGGAAACTCGCGTGCCACACGCTGGCATTCCTCGATGAACATGCCGTCGCCAATCTTCAGCACGTTGGCCTTGTGCACCACGCTGACGTGGCGACCGCGCGTCATGGCCAGCTCGAAGGCGCTGCGCGCGATGCGGGCGCAGCAGTCGCGCGTGATGCGGCGCAGCGACACCACCACGTCGGGGGTGATCAGCATCTCGCTGCTGCCCGAGGCGATGTTGCGGTCGGCGTAAAAGCCCTCGGTGTTCTCGCGCACCACCACCAGATCGAACTGACCGACCTTGTGCGGCACGCCGTCCCAGGTGCGCGCCGGTCGGATGTTGGCGTACAGGTCGAGCGCCTTGCGGAAGAACTTGGACGGGTTGATCTCGCCCTTGGCCTCATCCTTGAAGTCGTAAGTGGCCATGGGGCCGAGCATCAGGCCGTCGGCGGCCTTCACCCGCTCCAGCAGGGCGGGGGTGACGGTGGCGCCGTGCTGGCGCAGGCTGTCGTGGCCGGCCACGTCATGCTCCAGCGCCAGGCCGAGCCCGAAGCGTTGCGAGGCGGCCTGCAGCACTTGCGTGGTGGCGGCCATGGTTTCCGGGCCGATGCCGTCACCGGGCAGTACGACGATTTTCATGAGAGCTTCTCCTTGCGGGCTGTAAAAAAGGGCTCAGCCCTCGAGTTTGGCGCCGGCGGCCTGCACCAGCTGGGTGTACTTGTCGGTCTCGGCGCGCACGAAGGCGTCGAAGCTCCGCGGCGTGCCGATTTCCACCGCGCTGCCTTGCGCCTCGAAGCGGGCGCGCAGCTCGGGCTGGGCCAGCAGGCGGTTGATTTCCTCGGCCAGCCGGGCCACCACCGCGTCGGGCGTGGCGCGCGGCGCGAAGTAGCCGCCCCACAGGCTGAAGTCAAAGCCGGGCAGGGTGTCGGCCACCGGCGGCACCTTGGGCAGCGCCGGCACGCGCTTGGGCGTGGACACCGCCAGCGCCCTGACCTTGCCGCCTTGCACGTGCGGCATGATCGACGAGGCGCTGGCAAAAAAGAACTGCACCTGGCCGCCGATCAGGTCGGTGATGGCCTGGCCCGCGCCTTTGTAGGGGATGTGCAGCATCTCGGTCTTGGTGCCGCTGGCCAGGGCCACGGCGGCCAGGTGCCCGGGCGTGGCGGTGCCCGATGAGGCGTAGGCCACCGAACCCGGCTTGTCGCGCGCCGCCTGGATCAGATCGGCCAGGCGCTGGTAGGGCGAGTTGGCCGGGGTCACCAGCACCAGCGGCGAATTGCCGACCAGGGCCACGGCCCGGAAATCCTTCAGCGTGTCGTAACCGGGGTTCTTCATGGCCGAGCCGTTGATCACCATCTCGCCGGTCTGGCCCATCAGCAAGGTGTGGCCGTCCGGCGCCGCCTTGGCCGCGATGCGCGTGCCCAGCGCGCCGCTGGCGCCGGGCCGGTTGTCGACGATCACGGCCTGGCCCAGCGCGCGCGACAGCGGATCGCCCAGCAGGCGCGCGAACACGTCGCCCTGGCCGCCCGGGGCGTAGGGCACGATGACGTTGATGGTCTTGCTTGGGAAGTCGGTGTTGGCGCGGGCCAGCCCGGTGCCGGCCAGCGCCAGCGTTGCGGTGTAGCAGCCCATGAATTGGCGGCGGGTGGTGAGGCGGAGAGGCATGGCGGATGTCCTTTTTAGTTGAGTTGCATACCCGGCTGGGTGGCGACCTGGCGCCACAGGGCAAGCTCCTTGCGAAGTTCGTCGCCGAAGGCGACCGGAGTGGTGCGAACTGTGGCGGCACCTTCGTGTTGCAGGCGGCTGCGCACCTGTTCTGTGGCCGCTGCTTCGTTGATGGCGCGGTTAAGTTGCTCGATTACCGCGGCAGGCGTGTGCGCCGGCGCCAGCACGCCCCACCAGGTGGACACCTGCATGCCCGGCACGCCGCTTTCAGCCAGAGTGGGCACGTTGGGGAAAGCCGGTGAGCGCTTGGCGCTGGTCACTGCCAGCACCTCTACCTTCCCGTCCTTGACTTGCGACTGGATGGTGGGCACGGTGGCGAAGAACAGGTCCACCCTTCCGGCCATCAGTTCGACCGTGGCTGGCGCGCTGCCCTTGAACGGCACGTGCATCATCTGCAGGCCTGTTTTCTGGCGGAACAATTCGCCCGACAGGTGATTGATGCTGCCATTGCCGGCCGAACAGAAGTTCAACCCTTGCGGCTTTGATTTGCCCAATGCAATCAGTTCAGGCAGGTTTTTGACACCAAGCTGGCGACTGGACACGACCAGCAAGGGGCCGTGGCCAATCAGGGCGATCGGTGCGAAATCCTTGCTTGGGTTGTACGGGAGCTTGGGCTCCACCGCAGCGTTGGTGGCGAAGGTGGATGTGGCAAACAACAGGGTGTAACCGTCTGCGGCGGCCTTGGCGACCAAATTGGCGCCAATGGCACCGCCCGCGCCACCACGGTTGTCGACCACCACCGGCTGACCCAGTCGGTCCGCCATGCCTTTGGCGATGTCGCGCGCGATGCTGTCGGTGCCCCCACCCGCTGAAAAGGGCACCACCAGGGTGATTGGCCGGGCCGGCCAGTTTTGTGCCAGGACGCCCATCGGGGTGATGGCCAGCAGCAGAGCAAGGCAAGTGGAACGGGGTGAAAACATCGTTTGCGTCTCTTTCGGGTGAAGCTGTGAAGGTGCGTGGCGGGGTGCAGGCATTGTTGAGGCGAGGATTTCTACTGTAAAGTGCAAAAATCTGTTTGATTGATACCATCAACGCATGAATTTCGACCTTTCCGACCTGCGTGCCTTCGTCGCCGTGGCCGACTTGTCGGGCTTTCGGCCGGCGGCCGAGGCGCTGCACCTGTCGCAGCCGGCGCTGTCGCGGCGCGTGGACAAGCTGGAGCAGGCGCTGGGCTTTCGGCTGTTCGAGCGCAGCACCCGCAAGGTCGAGCTGAACGCCATGGGGCGGGCCTTTCTGCCCCGGGCGCGGCATGTGCTGTCCGAGCTGGAAGGGGCCTTGCTGGGCATGACCGACCTGGCCGAGCGCATCCACGGCCTGGTGACGGTGGCCTGTATCCCGTCGGCGGTGGGCAACTTCGTGGCCGGGGCGGTGCGCGAGTTTCAGCAGCGCTTTCCACGCATCCGCCTGCGCGTGCTGGACCAGGCGGCGCCCGATATCCTGATCACCGTCGGCCGCGCCGAGGCCGATTTCGGCATCAGCTACCTGGGCACGCAAGAGCCCGATCTGGTGTTCGAGCCCCTGCTGACCGAGCCCTTCGTGCTGGCCTGCCGGCCCGATCACCCCCTGGCGCGGCGCGCCAGCGTGGCCTGGGCCGAGCTGGACGCGCACGCCTGCGTGGCCCTGGCGCCCGGCAGCGGCAACCGGATGCTGATCGATCAGGGCCTGGCCCAGGCCAACGCGCGTCCGTCCTGGACCTGCGAGGTGCAGCACGTGCCGGCCCTGCTCAGCCTGATCGAGGCGGGGGTCGGCGTGGGCGCCGTGCCGCGGCTGGCCTTGCGCCAGGGCGGCGGGGCCGAGGCGCTGGTCGGCGTGCCCTTGGTGGCACCGGTGATCGCGCGCCAGGTCGGCATCGTGCGCCGGCGCGACCGGCCGCTGCCGCCGGCCGCCCAGGCCTTCGTCGAGGTGCTGGTGAAGGGCCAGGCGGATGGCGGTAACAGTGGGTAGTCGCGGGTGCGGTGCAAAAAAACTTCTTGTGCCGTGAAAATAGCCCAACCCCGGCGCCCACAAATCCTGACCAGCTACTAAAACAATAGTAAAATTCGGCCTGAACCGCCCGCCGTGCGAGCCCGTGCCCCGGGTTTCGGCCCGGGGGGTGCACGGTATCATTGCGCCTTTCGCCTGGTTGCGGGCGGCGGGCTGGCCCACCAGACCTCAGCCGCCGTTTTTCACTTCGTCGTGCGTCTCAATTCCATCAAGCTTTCGGGCTTCAAGTCTTTCGCCGAACCCACCAACTTCATGCTGCCCGGGCAGCTGGTCGGCGTGGTCGGGCCCAACGGTTGCGGCAAGTCCAACATCATGGACGCGGTGCGCTGGGTGCTGGGCGAGTCCAAGGCGTCCGAGCTGCGCGGCGAGTCGATGCAGGACGTGATCTTCAACGGCACCACCAGCCGCAAGCCGGCCAGCCGCTCGTCGGTGGAGCTGGTGTTCGACAACGCCGACCACCGCGCCGGCGGGCAGTGGGGCCAGTTCACCGAGATCGCGGTCAAGCGCGTGCTGACGCGCGACGGCACCAGCAGCTACTACATCAACAACCAGCCGGTGCGCCGGCGCGACGTGCAGGACGTGTTCCTGGGCACGGGCCTGGGGCCGCGCGCCTACGCCATCATCGGCCAGGGCACCATCAGCCGCATCATCGAGTCGCGGCCCGAGGAGCTGCGCCTGTTCCTCGAAGAAGCCGCCGGCGTCAGCAAATACAAGGAGCGCCGCCGCGAGACGGAAAACCGCCTGTCGGACACGCGCGAGAACCTGACAAGGGTCGAGGACATCCTGCGCGAGCTGAACACCAACCTCGACAAGCTGGAAAAACAGGCCGAGGTGGCGCAGCAGTACCAAAACCTGCAGAAGTCGGCGTCGCTCAAGCAGAACCAGCTATGGTTTTTAAAGCGCAATGAGGCCTTGGAAGGCCAGGGACGGCTGAAAACCGACACCGATCAGGCGGTCAACGAGCTGGAAGCGCGCGTCGCCGATCTGCGCCACGTCGAGGCCGACCTGGAAACCATCCGCCAGGCCCATTACGCCGCCGGCGATCAGGTCAACCAGGCCCAGGGCCTGCTGTACGAAGCCAGCGCCGAGGTCGGCAAGCTGGAGGCCGAGATCCGCTACGTGGTCGAGGGCCGCCAGCGTGCCGAGGCCCGGCTGGCGCAGTTGCAGGCCCAGCTGGAGCAATGGGCCACGCGGCGCGGCGAGGCCGAGACCGAGATCGAGACCCTGGCCGCCCAGGCCGCCGAGGCCGAGGACCGGGCCATCACCCTGGCCGCCCAGCTGGAAGAGCAGCAGCACGCCCAGCCCGATCTGCAGGACGCCCTGCGCCAGGCCCAGGCCCGCTCGGGCGAGCAGCGCGGCGCCGTGGTGCAGGTGCAGCAGCAAATCCAGGTGCTGGCCGCCGAGCAGCGCGGCATCGAGGAGCAGGCGCGCCAGCTGAACCAGCGCCGCGACAAGCTGCAAGCCGACCGCAACGCCCTGGCCGCGCCCGACGAGCAGCGCCTGACCAACCTGCAGACCCAATTGGCCGTGGCCCAGGAAAGCGCCGAGATCGGCGACGCCCGCCTGCACGAGCTGCAAGAGCAGGTGCCCCAGCTCGACGAGGCGCGGCGCGCGGCGCAGCAGGCCGTCAACACCGAGTCGGGCAAACAGGCCGATCTGTCGGCCCGGCTGGAGGCGCTGAAGGCGCTGCAAGAAAAAGTCCGCACCGACGGCAAGCTCGCGCCCTGGCTGGCCAAGCATGGGCTGGACGGGCTGCAAGGCCTGTGGAGCCGCCTGCACATCGAACCCGGCTGGGAGAACGCGCTGGAAGCCGCGCTGCGCGAACGCCTGTCGGCGCTGGAAGTCAGCCGCCTGGACATGGTGCGCGCCTTTGGCAACGACGCCCCGCCGGCCAAGCTGTCCTTCTACAGTCCGCCCAGCGCCGGCGCGCCGGACGTCGCGGGCGGCCTGCCGCGCCTGGCCGATTTGCTGCGTCTGAACGACGCCGGCCTGAAGGCCCTGCTGGCCGACTGGCTGGCCGACTGCCACACCGCGCCTTCGCTGGAAGAGGCCCTCGCCCAGCGCACCCAGCTGGCCCGTGGCGCGGCCATTTACGTCCCCAGCGGCCACTGCGTCACCGCCCACGGCGTCAGCTTTTACGCCCCCGATTCCGAGCAGGCCGGTCTGCTGGCGCGCGCGCAGGAGATCGAAAACCTGGAAAAGCAGCAGCGCGCGCAAGGCTTCATCGCCGAGGAAGCCCGCAACGCCCTGATCAAGGCCGAGGCCGCTTACTCCGACGCCTCGCAACGCCTGGTGAGTGCGCGCCGCGAAGCCGCCGAATCCCGCCAGCGCGCGCACGAGCTGCAGGTCGAGACCTTGCGGCTGCAGCAACTGGCCGAGCAGGCGCGCGCGCGCAGCGAGCAGATCGCCGGTGATCTGGCCGAGGTCGACGCCGGGCTGGAGGATCTGCAAGAACGCCGCGTCACCGCCGAGGCGCGCTTCGAGGAGCTGGACATGCAGTTGGCCGACACGCAAGAGCGCCACGCCCAGCTGGACGAGCGCGTGATCGACGCCGAACGCAAGCTGAACGACACCCGCGAGCAGCTGCGCGGCCTGGAGCGCCAGGCTCAGGAAGCCACCTTTGCCCAGCGCAGCCTGGAAGCCCGGCGCGGCGAACTGAGCCGCACCATCGACACCGCCACCCAGCAAAGCGCTGGCATCGAGACCGAGCGCCAGCGCGCCCAGGAAGAGCTCACCCGCCTGACCGACGCCGCCGCCCAGGCCGGCCTGCAGAGTGCCCTGGCCTTGAAGCTGGAACGCGAACAAACCCTGGGCGCCCAGCGCAGCACCTACGACGATCTGAGCGCCAAACTGCGCGCCAGCGACGAGCGCCGCCTGCAACTGGAGCGCGCGCTCGACCCGCTGCGTCAACGCATCACCGACCTGCAGCTGAAAGAGCAGGCCGCGCGCCTGGGGACCGAACAGTACAGCCAGCTGCTGACCGACGCCGAGGCCGATCTGGAGGCCGTGCAGCGTTCCATCGAGGAAGGCGGCGTGCGCCTGGCCGGCCTGCAGGGCGAGATCGACCGGTTGCACCGCGAGATCCAGGCCCTGGGCGCCGTCAACCTGGCCGCGCTGGACGAGCTGACGGTGGCGCGCGAGCGCAAGCAGTTCCTCGACGCCCAGACGGCCGACCTGACCGAGGCCATGACCACGCTGGAAGATGCCATCAAGAAGATCGACGGCGAAACCCGCGAGCTGCTGGGCGGCACCTTCAACACCGTGAACGAACACTTCGGCCGCATGTTCCCCGAGCTGTTCGGCGGCGGCCAGGCCAAGCTGGTGATGACCGGCGAGGAGATTCTGGATTCCGGCGTGCAGGTCATGGCCCAGCCGCCGGGCAAGAAGAACCAGACCATCCACCTGCTGTCGGGCGGCGAGAAGGCACTGACGGCGATCGCGCTGGTGTTTGCCATCTTCCAACTCAACCCGGCACCGTTCTGCCTGTTGGACGAGGTCGACGCGCCGCTGGACGACGCCAACACCGAGCGCTACGCCAAGCTGGTGACCAAGATGAGCGGGCAGGGCACGCAGTTCCTGTTCATCAGCCACAACAAGATCGCCATGGAAATGGCCGAGCAGTTGATCGGCGTGACCATGCAGGAGCAGGGCGTGTCGCGCATCGTGGCGGTGGACATGGAAGGGGCCGTGGGGATGGTGGAGACATGAGTCCCCCCCTGAGGCGCTGCGCGCCTTCCCCCCAGGGGGACGACGCCACTGGCCGGGGGAACCCCGGCCACGGCGTCCGCTGGGCTGGCCTGCTTCGCGGCCGCCTGTTTGGCCTGCTTCGCGGCCGTTTGAATAGGGGGGCGCCGTTTCGCGGCGCGGGTCTGGCCTGCTGCGCGGCCAGGGGGCGGGCGATGGCTTGTTGTCTGCCTGTTCGCGCTGAGCTGGTACAAGCGCACTTTCCATACCATCCAGGACTTCGATCCGCCGGTTCGGCGTCGGCCCGTCAGGGCCGTATCGACCGGGGCGAAGTCGCGCAGAGGTTCCCCAGGGGAGCAAAGCCGCAATGAGTTCCTTGCAAGTGGGCCTGGCCGTTGCCGGCGGGCTGATTTTGGGCGGGGTGATCGCCTACAACACCTGGAACGCGCGCCGCAGCACGCCGCGCCAGGCCGAGCCCGAACCGGGCGACAGCGAGCTGCCCGAGCGCCCCGCGCCGGGCGAGGCGATGGCCCCGCGCATCGAGCCTTCGCTGGATGGCCGGCCGCTGGCGGCGCCCGCCGAGCCGGGGTTTGACCCCGGCTTCGAGCCGTTGGGGGCCGGTCACGCGCTGGGCCTGGCCACCGACCGCGCGCTGGGCCTGGACGCGCTGATCGACGTCATCGTCCCGCTGCACCTGCACGACGGCGCCCGGGTCTCGGGCGATGCCGTGCTGGCCGCCTTGCCCGCCACGCGCCGCGTGGGCAGCAAGCCGCTGGCGGTGGAAGGCCGCGCCGACGCCCAGGCGCCATGGGAAGCCCCGGCCCCCGGTCGGCGCTACAGCCAGTTGCAGGCTGGGGTCCAACTGGCCAACCGCAACGGCCCGCTGAACGAAATCGAGTATTCCGAGTTCGTGCGCAAGATCCAGGCCCTGGCCGACGCCCTGGGCGGCACGCCCGAATTCGGCGACATGCTGCACGAGGTGGCGCGCGCCCGCGAGCTGGACCAGTTCGCCAGCCAGAACGACGCCGAACTGGGCTTCGTGCTGCGCGCGCGCCACACCGCCTGGAGCCCCGGCTACGTGCACCAGCAGGCGGCGCGCCTGGGTTTTGTCTCGGGCATCATCCCGGGCCGCATGGTGCTGCCGTCGCCCGAGCCCGGCATGCCGCCGGTGCTGACCCTCACCTACGACCCGCGCGTGGCGCTGGCCGAGGACGCGTCGCTGTCGGCCTTGCGCGACCTGGCCCTCAGCCTGGACGTGCCGCAGGTTCCGCAGGCGTTGCAGCCTTTCCAGCGCCTGCGCGAGGTGGCCGAGGCCCTGGCCCAGCACATGGACGGCGCGGTCACCGACGACGCCGGCCGCGCCCTGCGCCCGGAAGCCCTGGAGGGCATCGGCGCCGACCTGGAGCGCCTGTACGCCGCCCTGGCCTCGCACGATCTGGCGGCCGGGTCGCCCCAGGCCCGGCGGCTGTTCAGTTGACCGGTCAGGGGTCGCCCTGCGATCCGTGCTCGTTCATGCGGGGCATTTTTGGGCATCAGTCGGCGTGGAATAACCCTCGGCAGCTATGAAAAACGAAGCAAATGACGCCGCCCGCGCGGCCCAACTGCGGGCGCGCCTGAACCGCGCCGCGCACCAGTACTACACGCTCGACGCGCCCGAGCTGCCCGACGCCGAATACGACCAACTGTTCCAGGAGCTGCAGGCGCTGGAGGCCGCGCACCCGGCGCTGCGCACGCCCGATTCGCCCACGCAGCGCGTCGGCGGCGCCATTCTGGATGGCTTGCAGCCGGTGCGGCACCGCGTGCCCATGCTCAGCATCCGCACCGAGACCGACACCAGCCCCAAGGGTGCTGAGGTGTTCGATCAGCGCGTGCGCGACTATCTGGCCAGCGAGCAGCGCCGCACCTTGCTGAAAGCCCATGACGAGCGCTACCGTGCCGAGCCCCTGGGGCCCGAGGCGCTGGCCGTGTTGGCCGGCCAGCCGGTCAGTTACGTGGCCGAACCCAAGTTCGACGGACTGGCCATCAACCTGCGCTACGAGGACGGCGTGCTGGTGCAGGCCGCCACGCGCGGCGATGGCGAGACGGGCGAGGACGTCACCCAGAACATCCGCACCATCCGCCAAATACCGCTGAAACTGGATGGTGCCGCGCCCCCGGTGGTGGAGGTACGCGGCGAGCTTTACATGCGCCGCGACGACTTCGAGGCGCTCAATGAGCGAATGCGCGAGCGCATGGCCGCGGGCGACAAGGCGGCCAAGACCTTCGTCAACCCGCGCAACACCGCCGCCGGCGCGGTGCGCCAGCTCGACCCGGCCTTGACGGCGCAGCGGCCGCTGTCCTTTTTTGCCTACGGCCTGGGCGAGGTCACGCCGCCCAGCGAAGGCGGGCCGACTTTCGGCAGCCACTGGCAGGTGTTGCAGGCGCTGAAAGCCTGGGGATTTCCGGTCTCGGCGCTGGCCAGACCAGCCCAAGGCGCTCCTGAGTTGATAGCCTTTCACGCCGACGTGGCGGCCGAGCGCGATGCGCTGCCGTTCGACATCGACGGCGTGGTCTACAAGGTCGACAGCACCGCGCTGCAGCGCGAGCTGGGCTTTGTCACCCGCGAGCCGCGCTGGGCCGTGGCGCACAAATACCCCGCGCAAGAGCAGCTGACCACCGTGCAGGACATCGACGTGCAGGTCGGCCGCACCGGCAAGCTCACGCCCGTGGCCAAGCTGACGCCGGTGTTCGTGGGCGGTGTGACGGTGACCAACGCCACGTTGCACAACGAGCTGGAGGCGCGCCGCAAGGATGTGCGCGTCGGCGACACCGTGGTGGTGCGCCGCGCCGGCGACGTGATCCCCGAGGTGGTCTCGGTGCTGGCCGACAAGCGCCAGCCCGGCGCCGCCGAGTTCACCATGCCCACCACCTGCCCGGTGTGCGGCAGTGCCGTGGTGCGCGAGGAGGGCGAGGCCGACCACCGCTGCACCGGCGGCCTGTTCTGCCCCGCGCAGCGCAAGCAGGCGCTGCTGCACTTTGCCAGCCGCCGCGCCATCGACGTCGAGGGCCTGGGCGAGAAACTGGTCGATCAACTGGTTGAGGGCAATGTCGTCAAGACCTTGCCCGATCTGTACCGCATGGGCTTCGTCAGCCTCGCCGCGTTGGACAGAATGGCCGGCAAGTCGGCACAGAACCTTCTGGATGCGCTACAAAAATCAAAGCAAACCACGCTGGCGCGCTTCTTGTTCGCGCTGGGCATCCGCCACGTCGGTGAAACCACCGCCAAGGAGCTGGCGCGCCATTTCGGCAAGCTCGATGCGGTGATGGACGCCAACGCCGACCAGTTGCTGCAGGTGCCCGACGTCGGCCCCGTGGTGGCCGAAAGCATCCACACCTTCTTCCAGCAGCCGCACAACCGCGAGGTGGTTGAGCAACTGCGTGCCGTCGGCATGGCCTGGCCCGAATCCGAACCCACCCGTGCCGCCACGCTGCCGCTGACCGGCAAGACTTTCGTGCTGACCGGCACCCTGCCCACCCTGGGCCGTGACGAAGCCAAGGATCTGCTCGAAGCCGCCGGTGCCAAGGTGGCCGGCAGCGTCAGCAAGAAGACCAGCTATGTGGTGGCCGGTGAAGAGGCCGGCAGCAAGCTCGACAAGGCCCGCGAGTTGGGCGTGCCGGTGATTGATGAGGCGGGGATGCGGGCGCTTTTGCCCTAAGCATGGCGTTTCATGGCGTAATTGTCGCATCCCGGACGATTGGTAGGACGTTTGATAAACAACTCAGGTTTATCATCGTACCAATCCTTCATAGCCTGAATGGGTGTTTTCGATTGCAGTGCGGACTGCGGCAATTGATGGTTGTACAGATGCGCATAGCGCTCAAGCGTCTGACGCATATCCTCACCTGAGTGAAAGCGGTGCGTCTTGAGCACATCGCTGATGCGCCCATTGAAGCGCTCGACCATCCCGTTGGTCCTGGGCGTTCTGGGACGAGTCAGCCGGTGCTCAATCTCCAGTTGCTGACACAGCCGGTCAAACTCGTGCTCACCCGTAGGCGCACGCGCCTTGACGCCAAACAGCCGATCCGTGAACTCCGTACCGTTGTCCGTCAACACCCGGGTGATCCTGATCGGGCAAGCCTTGTGCAGCGCGTTCAGAAACGCCCTGGCATTGGCGGCACTCTTGCTGCGCTTGATCTGAACGAACACCCAGCGGGTGGCCCGGTCAATGGCCACGAACAAGTAGCTGCGCTGGCTCTCGTCTTGCATCTGGGGCAGGAACTTCACGTCCACATGCACGTAGCCCGGCTCATAAGCCTTGAAGCTCTGGACAGGCTCCTTGGGCTGCTCAGGCAGCAGCGCTCTGAGATTGCCCACGCCATGGCGGCGCAGGCAGCGATCCAGACCAGAGCGCGAGACATCGGCACAGAGAAACTCACGCGTGAGTGCCAGCAGGTCATCCAGGGGCAGCAGCAAGGTCTTGCGCAGCTCGACCACGATGGCTTCTTGAGCGGGCGTGAGAGTGGTCTGCAGGCGATGGGCGGTGTGCGAGGCATCGGTGAACACCTCGCGCGTGCGCCAGCGGCGGATAGTGCCCTCGCCGACGTGGTAGCGCGCTGCCAGCGTAGTCACTGAGTCGGTGCTGGCGGCAATCTCAGCGCGGATGGCCGGGGTCGTACGGGCGTTCTTGTGCAGGGCAATGATCATGGTGATGGGACAGATGGGGCTTGCAACTGCTCAATCAGTGCCCGCAGAACATCACGGGCCATGAACAACGCAAAGCGTTTAGTATCTATCCAATCGTCCGGGATGCGACACGTAATAAGCTGTTGATTTTTAACAATTGGCCGTATAAAAATACGTTTTAATATTTATACGGCCAATGAATTTTCTTCCCCTCCCCGACAACACCGCCCGCCAGGCCATCGATGCGGCGTCGGTGTTCGACGAGTACAGCCGCGTGGCCCGGCAAGCCAAGGGCTTTGAAGGTGGCATGTACTGGAAGCGGCAGGGTGACTACGAATACCTGGTGCGTACCGCGGCCAACAACCGCCAGACCCGTATCGGCCCGCGCAGCCCCGAGACCGAGGCCGCCTACGCCAGCTTTACCGAGCGCAAAGCCGCCTGGCAGGCGCGCCACCAAGCCTTGCGCGCCGCCTTGAACGAGGCCGAGCGCTTGAACAAGGCGCTCAAGGTCGGTCGCGCGCCCGCGCTGCTGGTCGGCGTTCTGCACGCCCTGGCCGATGCGGGTCTGACGCGGCACTTTACGGTGGTGGGCACGCATGCGCTCTACGCCTACGAGATGGCGGCTGGCGTGCGCATCGTGCAGGGCGCCCTGGCCACGCAGGACATCGATCTGCTGTGGGACGCGCGGCGGCGCGTGCAGTTCTTGACCGATATCGACCGCCTGCACACCTCGGTGCTGGGGGTGCTGCAACGGGCGGATGCCAGTTTTGAACGCAAGGAAGGGCAAAACGAAACCGCGGTCAACCAGCAGGGTTTCGAGGTGGATTTTCTGCGCCGCATGGCCGAGGAGGGCGATCCGCACCCGTTCCGCTTCTCCGACGACGAAGGCGATCTTTGGCCCGTGCAGGCCGAACGGGCGGCGTTTTTGACCAGTGCGCCACGGTTTGAGCACATGGTGGTGTCGGCCACCGGCCGCATGGCGCACATGCACACCATCGCGCCCGAAGCTTTCGTGGCTTTCAAACGTTGGATGGCCGAGAGCGCGAAGCACCGCGAGCCGGCCAAGCGCCGCCGCGACGAGCGCCAGGCCGACATCGTGCAAAGCCTGCTGGACCGGGGCATGTTGCTCGGTTGATGCCTGCACTCGGAGGCAGTACCAGCAAGAAAACCGGCGGATTGGTGGCGTGCAAGGAGACCCCGGGCGAGGCATCAGGGCGACGCTGGAGAGCCCGCCGGAGGTTCGCTGAGCCAGGGCGTTCGCGGCTGGGGGGCGACGGCTTTCAGCTCGGCCTGCAGGCGCGCCGCCGCCAGTTCAAGTTGTCGGCGCACCGAAGCACGGTGCTGCTCCGACATGCTCTCGTTGCTGGAGGCGACGCTGATGGCACCGACCACGCGATCCAGTCGGTCGCGGAACGCCCGCCCCACAGCGCTTACGCCGGGGGTGACGCGGTTGCGGATCACGGCCACGCCACTGTGGCGCGTCTCGGTCAGCGAGTCTCGCTGCAGCGGTTCGGCAAAGGCCCAGTCGCGTTCGATCACGCCACGCACGCGCGCAAACACCGAGTCGGCTTCGTGCCGGGGCAGCGCGGCCAGAATCGCCAGCCCACCCGCGCCCAGACCGAGCGGCCGGCGGCTGCCGACCTGCAGCGTGGCGACGCGCACCGCCGCGGCGCCTTCCACCAGGTCGAGGCAGACCGCCTCGTCGCCGCTGCGCATGATCAGGTACACCGTGCCGCCGGCCTGCGCCGCCAGCCGCTCCATGATCGGCCGGCAATACCCGCGGATGTCGAACTGCTGCTCGGCGACCAAACCCAGCTCAAAGATCATGGAGCCGATCGCATAGTGCCGGCTGTCGAGGTTCCGCGCCACCAGGCGCTCGGCCATCAGTTGCGCCAGCAGGCGATGCGTGGTGCTGTCGGCCAGGCCCGTGGCGCGCGCGATGCTGGTCAGGGCCATGCCGCGCGGGCCGGCCGTGGCCAGCACCCGCAAAATGGCCACGCCGCGCTGCAGTTGGCCAGGGCCTGGCCCCGGTCGGTCCGATCCGGCCTCTAGCGGGGCTGGATCTGGGCGTCGCGCATCACCTTCAGCCACTTCTCGATCTGACCTTTCACGTACTGCTTCATCTCGGCGCCCGAGTTGGAAGGGCTGATGACACCACCGGTGGCCTGCAACTGCTGGACCACTGCCGGCTGTTTTAGCACCTTCAGCAGCGCCGCGTGCAAGCGCTGGGTGACCTCGGGTGGCGTGCCTTTGGGGGCGGCCAGGCCGGACCAGGAAGTCACCTCATACCCCGGCACCGTGTCCTGTAGCGGTGGTACCGCCGGCAGCAGGGGCGAGCGATCAAGCGAGGTGACGGCCAGCGCATGCAGTTTTCCGGCTTCCACCTGGGCACGCGTCGCGGTGACCGAATCGAACATCAGGTCGACCCGCCCGCCCAGCACGTCTTGCAGCGGCGCGGCGCCGCCTTTGTACGGAATGTGGTTGAGCTTGGTGCCGGTCATCGACTGCAGCAGTTCGCCGGCCAGATGCTGGGTGGAACCCACGCCGACCGAGCTGAACGAGATCGTGCCGGGGGAGGCCTTGGCGGCCTTCAGCACGTCGCTGACGTTGTTGTACGGACTGCCCGCCTTGGCCGCCAGGACGAAGGGAAAGCGCGTGACCACGGACACCCATTCGAAGTCTTCCAATGGGTTGAAGCTCAAGCTTTTGTACATCGCGGCCGACACGGCGTGACCACCCGTCAACAGCACCAGGGTGTAGCCGTCGGCAGCAGCCCGGGCAACCTGGCCACTGGCCAGGTTGCCGCCGGCACCGGGGCGGGCCTCGACCACCACCGGTTGCCCCAGCTCTTTGCCCAGCGGCTCGGCAATGACGCGCGCGATGGTGTCCGAGTTGCCGCCGGCGGAGAAGCCCTGCACCAGGGTGATGGGTTTTTCGGGCCAGGCCGCGCATGCCGCGGTGGATCCGAATACCCACACGGCGGTGGACAGCAGCGGGGCCATGAAACGTAGGTTCATTGGTTTTTCTCCTCAGGATCGTTGGTAGCCGGTGCTGCCACCGAACAGAGTCTCACGCTGCGACCAGTCGTGCGTTTTTTCCCATAGGGCCAGCACCTGAGGTGCCTCGTCGACGAAGGACTGCAGACGCTTTGGGTCGTGGCAGGTTCGGGCCGTGAGCTCCAGGCGATGCCCTGAGGGGTCGAAGAAGTAGATCGAGGTGATGAAGTCGTCGTGGTTGGTCGGACCGACCACCTTCAGACCCTTGGCTTCCAACTCTGTCTTGGCGTGCAGCAGGGTGGGGACGTCCGCGACCTCGAACGCGAAATGCTGGATCCAGTCCGGCGAACCCATGTCCTTCATGTCGCCCGGATCGTTCGGGCACTCGAAGAAGGCGATGTTGCTGCCGTCCTCCATCTCGAAGAAGATATGGACGTGCGGGCTGTACTTGCCGGTCGAGGGCACATGATCCTCGCCCATGGCATGGGAAAACTTCAACCCCAGCATCTGGGTGTAGAAATCCACGGTTTCACGCGCGTCCTTGCAGCGGTAGGCCGCGTGATGCAGTTTCTTGCAAAGCATGACTTATCTCCTCTCTGGTTGGGAAGAAACGGGGGCGGGGAGGTCCTGCCACACCGGGGTGAAGAAGGGGGCTGGAGCGAGAATGCGCGACTCTTGGCGCACCAGCAGCGGCAGCATCTTGGCCACATAGGCCTTGAAGCCCGGGTCCGCCATCAGTTGTTCACGACGTTCGCTGCGCTCGGCCAGATCGGTGTAAGCCCACAGATGGATCACTTGGTTGAGCTCTCCGATCTCGCTGCGGTAGTAGCCGACCAGGCGACCGAGAATGCGCAGTTGGATCGCGTAGCCCTCGGCTTCGTACAGGGCCAGGTAGTCGCGCAGCTTGCCGGGGTGCGTGGTGTAGGTCCGCTGCTCGATCAGCATGGCGTTACGCGGCGACCACGGCGTTCTGGATCGCGCCGAAGATGGATTGCCCGGCGGCGTCGACCATATCGATGCTGACGACGTCGCCATAGCGCAGCCAGGGTGTGGTGGCCTGGCCGTCACGCAGCTCTTCGTCGGCGCGCTTCTCGGCCAGGCAGGCGTAACCGGTCTTCGGATCGAGATTGGAAACCGCCCCCGCGCCGAGGATGGTGCCGGCGCCGAGTTTGCGCGTGCGCGCCGCGTGGGCAATCAACTGCGGGTAGGTGAAAAACATGTCCTTGCCGGTGTCGGCATTGCCCATGCGCTGACCGTTGATGGCCGACAGGATCGGCAGGTTCAGGCGGCTGCCGTCCCAGGCAGTACCCAGTTCATCGGGGGTCACGGCGACGGGAGAAAAGGAGCTGGTTGGCTTGGCCTGCATGAAGCCAAAGCCCTTGGGCAACTCCGTGCGAGTCAGTGTGCGCAGCGTGAAGTCGTTCAGCAACATGATCAGGCGGATGTGAGACGAGGCGTCTTCCACGCTGACGCCCATGGGCACATCGTCGACCACCACCGCCACCTCGGCCTCGTAGTCCAGGCCCAGTTCTTCGCTGGGGATCTGCATCGGATCGCGCGGGCCAATGAAGTGATCGGACAGGCCCTGGTACATCAGCGGGCTGGTTTTGTAGTCCGGTGGCATGGCGGCGCCACGAGCCTTGCGGGCCTTTTCCATGTGGTGCAGGTAGACCGAACCGTCGAGGAACTGGTAGGCGCGCGGGAAAGGGCTGGCCAGGCGGGTAGGATCAAGGTTGAAAGCGCCCTGGCAGGCTCCTTGCTGGAGGCGTTCCGACACCTCCTGCAGTCTGGGTGCGGCGCTTGCCCAGTTTTCCATCGCTTGCTGCAGTGTGGTGGCGATGTTGTCCACGGCGACGGCACGGGCGAGGTCACGATCGACGACCACCAGGGTGCCGTCGCGGCCCGAGGATTTGAGGCTGGCGAGTTTCAACAGTGATCTCCTTGGTAACTGTTCGGATGTACTTCGGCTGTGCATAGGCATTCTGGAGAGGCTTGTCCGACGTTCGGTTCAAATTTCCGCTGAGTGGAAACGATGTTGAGAATTTTTTTCATGAACCTCTCCAGTTCGAGGCCGGCGCAATGACCGTCAGGCCACGCCTCGGTATCGACCTCGGCGGCACCAAGATCGAGATCGCGGCGCTGGACGCGGCGGGGCGCTTTGTGCTGCGCCGGCGCTGCGCCACGCCGCAGGGCGACTACGCCGGCACGCTGGCCGCCGTGGCGGCGCTGGTGGCGCGGGCCGAGGCCGAACTGGGGCAGGGCGGCTTGCCGTTGGGCGTGGGTATTCCGGGCAGCCTGTCGCCGCTGTCCGGCCGTGTGCGCAACGCCAATTCCACGGCGCTGAACGGCCAGCCTCTGCGCGAGGATTTGCAGCGCCTGCTGAAGCGCCCGGTGCGGCTGGAGAACGACGCCAATTGCCTGGCCCTGTCCGAGGCCACCGACGGCGCGGGCGCCGGCGCCGAGGTGGTGTTTGCCGCCATCCTGGGCACCGGCGTGGGGGCCGGCATCGCCGTGCGTGGGCAGGTGCTGGGTGGGCACAACGGCGTGGCCGGCGAATGGGGCCACAACCCGCTGCCGCTGGCCACGGCGGACGAGCTGGCGCGCCCGGCCTGCTGGTGCGGGCGCGCGGCCTGCCTGGAAACCTGGCTGTCCGGCCCGGCCCTGGCGCGCGATCACGCCCAGGCCACCGGCGGCCTGGGGCAGGGCGCTGGCGGGTCGGCCGAGGCGGTCATCGCCGCCCTGCGCGCCGGCGACGCGGCGGCGCGCGCCAGCTGGTCGCGCTACACCGGGCGTCTGGCGCGCGCGCTCGCGGGCGTGATCAACCTGCTGGATCCGCAGGTCATCGTGCTGGGCGGCGGCCTCAGCAACGTGGCCGAGCTGTACACCGAGGTGCCGGCGTTGTGGGCGCCGCACGTGTTCAGCGACAGCGTGCGGACCCGGCTGGCGCCGGCCCGGCACGGCGATTCCTCGGGCGTGCGCGGGGCGGCCTGGCTGGCCGGTGGCGACACCTGACTCGGGGGAGGTGGGCGCCGCCTTGTCGGCCCGCGCGGCCCCCTGGAGCGTTATGGGGAGACAGGGGCGCGCAAGACTGTGCCGTGCCCCGCTTGCACGGGAGCAACACACCCATGGTCAACCAGTGGATCGAATCTTCATTGGCGCGCGCGCGGCGCCGCCTGGCGCCGGTGCTGGCCGGCGTGGCGCTGGTCGGGCTCTCCGGTTGCGTGGTGGCGCCGGTCGGGCCGTACGACGTCGGCGCGGCCAGCCTGTACGGGGCGCCACCCCAGCCGGGCTATACCCTCAGCCCCGGATATGGCGTGCCCTATCAGGTGGCTCCGGCACCCTACGCCACCTGGGGGCCGAGCATTTCCCTGGGTTACTGGGGGAGTTGGGGCAACGGTTGGCGGGGCGATGGCTGGCGCGGTGACGGCTGGCGCGGTGGTCATCGGCATCCCGACCATCGCCCGCGTGGGAACCGAGGGCACCCCTGGCGCTGAACGCGCGCCCCGGCCGGTGCGGCGATGGCCGGCATCGGCGATGATCCGGGCATGGCCATCCACGACATCCTGAAAATGGGCGACGCGCGCCTGCTGCGCGTGGCGCAACCGGTGCGCGAGTTCGATACCGACGCGCTGCACCTGCTGGTGCGCGACCTGCTGGACACCATGCACGCGGAGAACGGCGCCGGCATCGCCGCGCCGCAGATCGGCGTCGATCTGCAGCTGGTGGTGTTCGGCAGCGACGCCCCCAACCCGCGCTACCCCGAGGCTCCCCTGGTGCCCCGCACCGTGCTGTGCAACCCGGTGATCACCCCGCTGTCGGACGAGGAGGAAGAGGGCTGGGAAGGCTGCCTGTCCGTGCCCGGGCTGCGTGGCTTGGTGCCGCGCTGGCGGCGCATCCGCTACACCGGCGTCGATCCGTACGGCGAGCCGATCGAGCGCGAGGCCGAGGGCTTTCATGCCCGGGTGGTGCAGCACGAGTGCGACCACCTGATCGGCAGGCTGTACCCGACGCGGGTGCGCGATCTGACCCGCTTTGGCTTCACCGAGGTGCTGTTTCCCGGCTTGGGCGAGGACGGCGACGAGTGAGCCGCGGCCCGCCGGACGTGGGCCGAGGTGAGGCGACCGCGTGGCCGGTCTGCCTGCGGAGTTCGAACACGGGCCCCAACGGCGTGTCACCCCGGGGTTGAAAGCGCCCCTCAAGTCGCCCAGTCGAACTCGGCGGTGAAGTGGCGCAAAAAACGCGGCTGCTTCACGATGCGCACGCCGCGAATGTCCCGCGCCTTGGCTTTCACCTCGGCGATGACCTCGGCCGCGTAGTCGAAGTGCGACTGCGTGTACACCCGGCGCGGAAAGGCCAGGCGCACCAGCTCCATCGGGTGGTAGGTCTCGCGCCCGTCGTCCAGGCGCTTGCCGAACATCACCGAGCCCACTTCCACGCCGCGGATGCCGCCTTCCAGGTACAGCGCGTTGCACAGCGCCCAGGCCGGGTAGTGCTCGACGGGCATGTCCGGCAGCACCGTGCGCGCGTCGAGGTAGACCGCGTGTCCGCCAGCCGGTTTGACGAACCCGATACCGGCGGCCTCCAGTTGTTCGCCCAGGTACTCGGCGGTGCGCAGCCGGTAGCGCAGGTAGTCCTCGTCCAGCCCTTCCTCCAGGCCAACGGCCAGCGCCTCCAGGTCGCGCCCGGCCAGGCCTCCGTAGGTGGGAAAGCCCTCCGCCATGATCAGGCCGTTGCGCACCGGCTCCACCCAGCGGTCGTCGCGCAAGGCGATGAACCCGCCCATGTTGACCATGCCGTCCTTTTTCGCGCTCATCGTGCAGGCGTCGGCGTGGGAGAACATTTCCTCGGCGATGGAGCGCACGCTGCGGTCGGCGTAGCCGGGCTCGCGCATCTTGATGAACATCGAGTTCTCGGCAAAGCGGCACACGTCCATCACCAGCGGCTTGCCGTGGCGCTTGAGGAGCGCGGCATAGGCCCGAATGTTCTCCATCGACACCGGCTGCCCACCGCCGGTGTTGTTGGTGACGGTGAGCATGCCGAAGGGGATGCGCTCGCCTTCCGTCTTCAGCAAGGCCTCGACCCGAGCCAGGTCGATATTGCCCTTGAAGGGGTGGGCCAGCGCCGGCTGCAGGCCTTCCGGAATGACCAGGTCGCGCGCATCGACGCCCAGGTACTCCAGGTTGGCGCGCGTGGTGTCGAAGTGGTTGTTGTTCGGCACGATCTGACCGCGCTGGCAGACCGCGCCAAACAGCACTTTCTCCGCCGCCCGGCCCTGGTGCGTGGGAACGAAGTGCGGCATTCCGGTGATGCCTTGCACGACGGCTTGAAGCTGGTAGAAGCTGCGCGCGCCGGCGTAGCTTTCATCGCCCGTCATGATGGCGCCCCATTGGCGCGCACTCATCGCCCCCGTGCCCGAATCGGTCAGCCAGTCGATCAACACATCTTGGGCGCGCAGCAGAAACACGTTCAGCTTGGCTTGCGCCAGCAGCGTCTGCCGGTCGGCGCGGGTGGTCATGTGCAGCGGCTCGACGGACTTGATCCGAAACGGTTCGATGAGGGTCTTGGGCATGGCGGTGAGGAAAAAGGGGCCAACAAAACGCCGGACAAGCGGCACGGCTTGGCTGGAATCTACGTCCGTGCTGGGGGGCGTGGTGTCGGTTATTTCCAACAGCACAAGAGCACCGAAAAGAGGTAGTCCTTGGCCACGCCATCGCACCTTGTGCCTCTCGCAAAGCCCCTGCGTCTCGCGTCATGCGCCCGCACAGGCGGGGCGGGCCCAAGACAAAAAAAACCCGCCAGATGGCGGGTTTCTTGATGGAACGAGGGAAGGGCGTTACTGCAGCACCACTTCCACGCGCCGGGCCTGGGCACCCTGGCCGGCCTGGATGTCGGCTGGTTTTTGCAGCTCGATACGGTCCTCGGCGACGCCCAGGGCCTTGAGCTTGTCGCGCACGGCGACGGCGCGCAGCTTGGCCAGTTCGGCGTTCTGCGCGGCGTTGCCGGTGGCGTCGACGTAGCCGCTGACCAGGGCCTTCTTGCCGCCCTGCACGCCGCTGACCACGGCCGCCAGCAGCGGGTCGGCCGCGGCGGTGACCTCGGTCTTGCCGGTGGGGAACAGGAACACCACCTTGTCGCCCTCGGTGACGACGGAGAAGCTGTCAACTTCCACCATCGCCACGGCCGGGACGTTGGCCGCGGCAGGGGCGTGGCTGGCGCTGGCGCTGTTGCCACCATGGAAGCCCACCACCAGCGGCACGATCAGCAGCGCCACGATGTTGATGATCTTGATCAGCGGGTTGACGGCGGGGCCGGCGGTGTCCTTGTAGGGGTCGCCCACGGTGTCGCCGGTGACGGCCGCCTTGTGCGCGTCCGAGCCCTTGCCACCGTGGTGGCCGTCCTCGATGTACTTCTTGGCGTTGTCCCAGGCGCCACCGCCGGTGCACATGGAGATGGCCACGAACAGGCCGGTGACGATGGTGCCCATCAACAGGCCGCCCAGGGCTTTCGGCCCCAGCAGCAGGCCGACCAGGATCGGCACCGCCACCGGCAGCAGGCTGGGGATCATCATTTCCTTGATGGCGGCGCCCGTCAGCATGTCGACCGCGCGGCCGTACTCGGGTTTGGCCGTGCCTTCCATGATGCCCTTGATCTCGCGGAACTGGCGGCGCACTTCCTCCACCACGCTGCTGGCGGCGCGGCCCACGGCCTCCATGGCCATGGCACCGAACAGGTAGGGGATCAGGCCGCCGATGAACAGGCCGACGATCACCATCGGGTCGGAGAGGTCAAAGCGCACGGCCTGGCCGTAGCTCTCCAGCTTGTGGGTGTAGTCGGCGAACAGCACCAGCGCGGCCAAACCGGCCGAGCCGATGGCGTAGCCCTTGGTCACCGCCTTGGTGGTGTTGCCGACCGCGTCCAGCGGGTCGGTGACGTCGCGCACGCTGCTGGGCAGCTCGGCCATTTCGGCGATGCCGCCGGCGTTGTCGGTGATCGGGCCGTAGGCGTCCAGCGCGACGATGATGCCGGCCATGGACAGCATGGACATGGCGGCCACGGCCACGCCGTACAGGCCGGCCAGGCTGTAGGCCACCAGGATGGCGGCGCAGACGAACAGCACCGGCCAGGCGGTGGATTTCATGCTGATGCCGATGCCGGCGATGATGTTGGTGCCGTGGCCGGTGGTGCTGGCCTGGGCCACGTGCTGCACCGGCTTGTACTGGGTGCCGGTGTAGTACTCGGTGACCCACACCAGGGCCGCGGTCAGCACCAGGCCCACCACGCAGGCGCCAAACAGGCGCATCACGCTGCCGCTGGCGGCGATGGCGTTGTCCGGCATGATCCAGGCCGTGACGAAGTAAAACAGCACCAGCGAGATGGCGCCGGCAATCGCCAGGCCCTTGTACAGCGCCGGCATCACGTTCTTCATGCCGGGGCTGGCCTTGACGAAGAAGGTGCCGACGATCGAGGCGACGATGGACACCGCGCCCAGCGCCAGCGGGTACAGCACGGCCTGCATCTGGCCGCCGGCGACCATCAGCGCGCCCAGCACCATGGTGGCGATCAGCGTGACGGCGTAGGTCTCGAACAAATCGGCCGCCATGCCGGCGCAGTCGCCCACGTTGTCGCCCACGTTGTCGGCGATCACGGCGGGGTTGCGCGGGTCGTCCTCGGGGATGCCGGCTTCAACCTTGCCCACCAGGTCGGCGCCGACGTCGGCGCCCTTGGTGAAGATGCCGCCGCCCAGCCGCGCGAAGATCGAGATCAGCGAGGAGCCGAAGGCCACGCCCAGCAGCGGCTTGAGCAGCGCTGACAGCGAGGTGCCGGCCTCGGGCGCCTTGCCACCCGTGACCCACCAGAAGAAGAGAGCCACGCCGATCAGACCCAGGCCCACCACCAGCATGCCGGTGATCGCGCCGCCCTTGAAGGCGACGTCCAGCGCCGGGCCGATGCCGCGGGTGGCGGCCTGCGCGGTGCGCACGTTGGCGCGCACCGAGATGTTCATGCCGATGAAGCCGCAGGCGCCCGACAGCACCGCGCCGAGCACGAAGCCGATCGCGGTGGTGGTGCCGAGGAACACGGCGATCAGCACCGCCAGGATCACGCCGACGATGGCAATGGTCTTGTACTGACGGGCCAGGTAGGCGGCCGCGCCCTGCTGGATCGCGCCGGCGATCTCCTGCATGCGCGCGTTGCCGGCGCTCTGGCCGAGGATCCAGCTTCGTTGCACGAAGCCGTAGACGACGGCGGCCAGCCCGCAGGCAAGCGCGACGTATAGCGCCACGGTGGTGGACATCTGGGGATCTCCTTCCTCTTTGCTTGGCTCTTGGATTGAATGGGGAAACTCGCAGGGGGCGTTCGCGCCGGCGCCGGCCGCGGCCCACCCCCGGGCCGGCGGCATCCTAAGGGAAGGGCGGGCATGCGGCAATGGAGCCGCCGCGGGTTTTCCAGCCTTCCGTGCCCGGGATCAATATGTCAGGTGGCCGACAGTGCGCTGCATAGAATCGGGCGTTTTCGTCTGCCGTCACGACTCCTATGAGCCTGCACAACGTCACCCCGGGTCCCAAGGCCCCCGATGAGTTCAACGTGATCATCGAGATCCCGATGAACGCCGACCCGATCAAGTACGAGGTCGACGAGGACAGCGGCGCCTTGTTCGTGGACCGCTTCATGTCCACCTCGATGCACTACCCGTGCAACTACGGCTACATCCCGCAGACGCTGGCCGACGACGGCGACCCGGTGGACGTGCTGGTGATCACGCCGGTGCCGCTGATCCCCGGCGTGGTGGTCACCTGCCGCCCGCTGGGCGTGCTGAAGATGGAAGACGAGGCCGGCGGCGACAACAAGCTGCTGGCCGTGCCGACGAGCAAGATCCTCTCCATCTACAGCCAGTGGAACAAGCCCGCGGACCTCAACCCGCTGCGGCTGAAGACCATCCAGCACTTCTTCGAGCACTACAAGGACCTCGAAGAAGGCAAGTGGGTCAAGGTGCTGGGCTGGGAAGACGCCGCCAGCGCCAAGGCCGATGTCGCCGCCGGCATGCAGGCCTGGCGCCAGCGGCACGGCGCGGCGGGCTAACCGCCTGATTCGGCGGCCTTGAACGGGCTGTGCTCGCGCAGCTCGTCGACGTAGGCGCCGAGGCCGGCGCGCTCGTCGGCCAGCGCCTCGGCCACCGCCGCGGCGAAACGGCGGTCGGCCACCCAGTGGGCCGAATGGGTGGCCACCGGCAGCAGGCCGCGCGCCATCTTGTGCTCGCCCTGCGCGCCGCCCTCGAAGCGCGCATAGCCGTTGGCCAGGCACCACTGCAACGGCTGGTAGTAGCAGGCGTCGAAGTGCAGGCAGGGCACGTGGCGCACGGCGCCCCAGTAGCGGCCCCAGGCGGCGCGGCGCGCGGCGTCGATGGCGATCAGCGAGCAGGCGATGGGCTCGCCGCCCTGGTGGGCGACGAACAGCAGCCAGTGCTCGGGCATCGCCGCCGCCATGCGGCGGAAGAAGTCGCGCGTGAGGTAGGGCGTGGAGCGGTGCGCCCGGTAGGTCAGCGTGTAGCAGCGGTGGAAGAACGACCACAGGCGCTCGTCGATCTGCGCGCCGGCATGCACCGTGAAGTGCACGCCGGCGTCGGCGACGCGGCGACGCTCCTGCTGGATCTTCTTGCGCTTGTCGCGCTGCAGCCGCTGCAGCAGCGCCGTGAAGTCGGGGCTCGGGTCGGCCGCGTCCTGCTGCCAGTGGAACTGCAGGCCGTCGCGCAGCATCCAGCCCGCGGCCTCCAGGGCGCGGCGGTCGGCCGCGTCGATGAACAGCACGTGGGCGCTGGACAAGCCCGACTCGCGCGCCAGCGCCTCGACGGCCTGCACCAGGCGCAGCCGCCAGGCATCGTCGGCCGCCAACAGCCGGCTGCCGGGCACCGGCGTGAAGGGCACGGCGCCCAGCGCCTTGGGGTAGTAGGCCAGGCCGTGGCGGCGGTAGGCGTCGGCCCAGGCCCAGTCGAACACGTACTCGCCGTACGAGTGGTCCTTCAGGTACAGCGCGCACGCCGCCTGCAGCCGGCCGCCCTGCCGCAGCGCCAGCCAGCGCGGGTGCCAGCCGGTGGCCGGCACGGCCGAGCCGGAAGCCTCCAGCGCCTGCAGGTAGGCGTGGCGCATGAAGGGCGTGGGCTGCGCCTGGCGCGCCAGCAGGGCGTCCCATTCGGCGGCGTCCAGCTCGGCGGCCGAGGCGTGGACCTGGATGCGATACTCGCTCGTCGACGTGTGAGGCACGGGTTTTTCAGGGTCTGGCGTGATGAAGGTCGTCTTGGCGCAGTTCAACGCCACCGTGGGGGATCTCACCGGCAATGCGGGCCGCATCGCCCAGGTGGCGCGCCAGGCCTATGCCGACGGCGCACGGCTGGTGGTGGCGCCCGAGCTGGCCTTGTGCGGCTACCCGCCCGAAGACCTGCTGCTGCGCCCGGCCTTCATGCAGGCCTGCCGCGAGGTGCTGCTGGGCTTGGCGCGCGAACTGGCGGACTGCGTGGGCTTGCATGTGGTGGTGGGCCACCCTTACCAGCTGGGCGAGCAAGGGGATCTTAGGTCGAAGTCCCATCTGGTGCAGATGCGGCTCAATGCCGCCTCGGTGCTGCACGGCGGCCAGGTGCTGGCCACCTACTGCAAGCGCGAGTTGCCGAACTACCAGGTGTTCGACGAGCGGCGCTACTTCGTCTCCGGCCGCGACCTCGGCCTGGGGCCGGTGGTGTTCGAGGTCGACGGCCTGCGCGTGGGCCTGCTGATCTGCGAGGACGCCTGGTTCGACGAGCCGGCGCAAAGCGCGCTGACCGCCGGCGCTGAAGTGCTGTGCGTGCTGAACGCCTCGCCCTTCCACACCGACAAGGCCGACGAGCGCGAGTCCCGCATGTCGGCGCGCGCGCGCGCCACCGGGCTGCCGCTGCTGTACGCGCACCTGGTGGGCGGGCAGGACGAGGTGGTGTTCGACGGCGCGTCGTTCGCGGTCGACGCCGCCGGCCGCATCAGCGCGCGCGCCGCGTCGTTCGCCGAGGAGGCGCTGGCCATCGAGATCGGCGCCGACCGCGTGCCGCGCGGCCGCATCGAGCCGCTGCCGCCGATGGAGCAGCAGGTGTGGCAGGCGCTGGTGACCGGCGTGCGCGACTACATCGGCAAGAACGGTTTTCCGGGCGCGATCATCGGGCTGTCGGGCGGCATCGACTCGGCGCTGGTGCTGGCGGTGGCGGTGGACGCGCTCGGCGCCGACCGCGTGCGCACGGTGATGATGCCCTCGCCCTACACGGCCGACATCTCCTGGCTCGACGCCCGCGACATGGCGGCGCGACTGGGCGTGCGCTACGACGAGATCGCCATCGCGCCGATGTTCGACGCCTTCCGCGCCGCCCTGGCGCCGCAGTTCAGCGGATTGCCCGAAGACGCCACCGAAGAAAACCTGCAGGCGCGCATCCGCGGCACGCTGCTGATGGCGCTGTCCAACAAGAGCGGCTGGATCGTGCTGACCACCGGCAACAAGAGCGAGATGGCCACCGGCTACTGCACGCTGTACGGCGACATGGCCGGCGGCTTCGCGGTCATCAAGGACGTGGCCAAGACGCTGGTCTACCGCCTGGCGGCGTGGAAGAACGCGCAGCCGACGCGGCGCGCCGACGGCAGCAGCGGCCCGGTGATCCCCGAGCGCATCATCACGCGGCCGCCCTCGGCCGAGCTGCGCCCCGACCAGACCGACCAGGACAGCCTGCCGCCCTACGAGGTGCTGGACGCCATCCTCGCGCGCTACATGGAAGACGACCAAGGCATCGAGGCGATCGTCGCCGCCGGCTATGCGCGCGCCGACGTCGAGAAGGTGACGCGGCTGATCAAGCTCAACGAGTACAAGCGCCGCCAGGCGCCGGTGGGCATCCGCATCACGCACAGGGCCTTCGGGCGCGACTGGCGTTATCCCATCACCTCGAAGTTCCGTGCTTAAATCGAGTCAGTCAAACCCCTTGCCCGTGGAGCCGCGATGAAACAGATCACCGCCATCATCAAGCCGTTCAAGCTGGAAGAAGTGCGCGAAGCGCTGGGCGAGGTGGGCGTCTCCGGCCTCACGGTGACCGAGGTCAAGGGCTTCGGCCGCCAGAAGGGCCACACCGAGCTGTACCGCGGCGCCGAGTACGTGGTCGACTTCCTGCCCAAGGTGAAGATCGAGGTGGTGGTGAAGGACGGCGACGTCGACCGCTGCATCGACGCCATCGTCAAGGCCGCCAAGACCGGCAAGATCGGCGACGGCAAGATCTTCGTGACGCCGGTCGACCAGGTGGTGCGCATCCGCACCGGCGAGACCGACGAAGCGGCGGTCTGAGGCTGACGCGCCAAATGCGCGTCACGTGTCCAACAGGGACGCATTAAGTTCGTGCGAGGTCGGCCGGGCCGCTGGGCGGCGCGGGCAGCAGCTTCGCCAGCCGCTGCAGCAACGCCTGCGGTTCGCGCTCCACGACCAATAGCGCGGCCTGCGCCTCGGTGACGAAGCCGCCGTTCACGCTGTCGGCGATGAAGGCCAGCAGCCGGTCGTAGTAGCCCTCGGTGTTGAGCAGCGCCAGCGGCCGCTGGTGGTAGCCGAGCTGGCGCCAGGTCCAGACCTCGAACAACTCCTCCAGCGTGCCCAGGCCGCCGGGCAGCGCGACGAAGGCGTCGGCGCGCTCGGCCATCTGCTGCTTGCGAACGTGCATGCTGGGCACCACGCGCAACTCGTCCAGCCCGTGGTGGCCCACCTCGCGCTGCAGCAGCGACTCGGGGATGACGCCGGTGACGTGCGCGCCGCCGGCCTTGGCGGCATCGGCCACGGTGCCCATCAGGCCGACCTTGCCGCCGCCGTAGACCAGGTTCCAGCCGCGCGCCGCCAGCCCCTGGCCGAGCGCTTGCGCGGCTTGCGCGTAGGCAGCGTTGGCGCCCGGGCGCGAGCCGCAGAACACGCACAGCGTGACGGCCGCGCTCGTCATGCGGCCAGGCGTTGCCACAACGCCGCCAGCCAGATGCCGCCGCACAGCAGCAGCGCCAGCCCGACGGCGGCGCTGCCGTAGTCCTTGGCGCGCTTGGACAATTCGTGCCGGTCGAGCGAGACGCGGTCGACCGTTGCTTCGATGCCGGAGTTCAGCAGCTCGACGATCAGCACCAGCAGCACGCTGCCGGCGAGCAGGCAGCGTTCGACCCAGTTGGTGCCCAGCCACAGCGCCAGCGGCAGCATCACGGCGCTCAGCACCAGTTCCTGGCGGAAGGCGCTTTCGTGGCGCCAGGCGGCCGCCAGCCCTTCGGCCGAGTAGCGCGCGGCGAACAGCACGCGCGACAAGCCCGTGCGCCCCTTGTGCGGGTTGTGCATGCGCGGGGATTCTGCCAAAGCGCTCATCAGGGAAGCTGCGCGCTCACGCCGGCACGCGCGCCGGCAGCGCGGCGTCGACCAGGCGCGTGCGGCACAAGGCGTCGTGCAGGAACTGGCGGTCCGGGTGCAGCCGGCTCAAGGCCGCGTAGACCAGCCAGCCGGCCAGCGTGATGGCGGCGATCGACACGCCGTCGTGCAGCCCGGCCAGCCACACCGCCAGCAGGCTGGGCACGAACCACAGCCAGCACAGCAGGTAGCGCAGCAGCGCGCGCGCCTGCGACAGCGGTTGGCCATCGACGGTGAGCAGCCGCACGCGCCAGGTCTTCATCGCCACCGTCTGGCCGCCATGGCTCCAGAACCACACGAAGTACACCGCCAGCACGACGAACAGGAAGAGCTGCAGCCCCGTCTTGCCCTGCAGCGCGTGGCGCTGCTGGGTCAGGCTGGAATACAGCCAGCCCGCCACCATCAACACGCCGAACAGCAGCACGCCTTCGTAGAGCATCGCGGCCAGGCGGCGCGCCAGCGCCGGCGTCGCGGGCTGCAAAGGCGCCGCCGGCGTCACTGGGAGGATTCAGACGCCGCGGTCGAGGCCGGTGCGGCCGCGGGATGGGCGGCCGTGGCCGAAGCCCCCGGCGCCGCGCCGCTGGCCGCTGCAGCGGCGGCGGCCGGCGTGGCGGCCGCCGCGGGGCGCGCGGCCGGGGCGCGGCCGGTGGCCGGCAGCGGTGCCAGCGTGGCCGCCCCTTGCGGCCCGCGGCTGGGCAGCAGCGTGGACGGGTTGACGAAGCCTTCGGTGGCAGCGATCTTGGGCAGCCCCGGCTGGTGGTGCGCTGGCGGCGTGGGCGCCGACTTGGTGACCAGCGTCGTCGACGCGCCGGGCTTGGCCTGCAGCACCGTGGGCGTGACCGGCCGCACCGTCACCTGCGCCTGGCCGAGCGGCGCCACGCGCTTGCCGGCGATGGCGGTGCTGGCAGCGTTGTCGGCCGGCCGCGCGGCCGCGCTGGCCCCCGGCTTGGCGCGCTGCGCCAATTCGCGCTTCGTCTCCGGCGGCAGCGCGTTGTAGGCCTCCCACAGGGCCTGGCGGTCGTCGGCGCGCAGGCTGCGCAGTTCCTGGAAGTTCTGACGCGCACGGCCGCGTTCCACCGGCGTCAGCGCCGCCCACGCGGCCATGCGCGCCTGCGTGCGCTGGCGCTCGGCCGGCGTCATGGTGGCGAAGCGCCGCGCCACCTCCAGCCACTTGGCCTTGCGGTTGGCGTCGATGCCGGCCCAATGATCGGCCAGCGGCTGCAGCGCGGTCTGCTGGGCCGGCTTCAGCTCGTTCCAGGCCGGGCCGCCGGCGGGTGCCGCGGCGGCCGGCTCGGTCTTCGACACGGCCGGTGCCAACTGGGCCGCCAGGGGCGCGATCAGCCCCACGGACAGCAGCAGGGCGGCGGCCAGCGCGCGGCTCACGGCGGCGGGGCCTTGAGGTACTCGCGGAAGCCGGGGTCGGTCCAGGCGGCGGGGGGCAGGTCGTCGGCCAGCAGCACGGCGTCGATCTCGGCCGCGGCCAGCACCTGCTGGCGGTCGTTCCATTGCTGGATGAGCACCAGCCCGGCAATCAGCGCGGCCAGCGGCACCCAGGCCGCCAGGCCCAGCCAGAAGCGGCCGCCGCCGCCCATGCCGAAGCCAAAGCTGCCGCGGCCGCCGGCCAGCACGGCAGCGCCGGCGGCGGCCGGCGCGCTGGCGCTGGCACGGGACGCGGCATGGGCCTGGCGCGCTTGCCGCGCCACGGCGACGGCTTGTTCGCGGCTGATGCGCAGGCGCTCGGCAATGTCGTGCGGCACCGCAATGGCGCGTTCGTTCAGGCTGGCGGCCAGCCGTGCACCGAGGTGGGCCTCCAGGGCTTCGAGCCCGGTGCTGCTGCGGGTTGCTTGTGTGCTCATGGCGAGATTCCCTTGGCTCGAAGCGCCTTGGCCAAGGCATGAACGGCCCGGGAGCAATGCGTCTTCACGCTTCCCTCCGAGCATCCCATGACTTCCGCCGTCTCGGCCACATCGAATTCTTCCCAGTAACGTAGCAGGAAGGCCTCTCGTTGACGAGCGGGGAGTTCGGCGATCTCCGATTCGATCAATAGCAGGATCTGTTCCCGCGAGACGGCGTCGGCCGCGCTCTCGGCGCCCAGGCTGCCGTCGACCGACTGCAGCGCTTCGAGCAGGTCGAACTCGTCGTCGTCGCTGTTGCCCTCGAAGTCCGACAGGTTCTGCACGACCGCGTTGCGCACCTTCTGGCGCCGGAACCAGTCCATCGTGGCGTTGGACAGGATGCGCTGGAACAGCAGCGGCCATTCGGCGGTGGGCCGGTCGGCGTACTTCTCGGCCAGCCGGATCATCGAATCCTGCAGGATGTCCAGCGCCGCCTCGTCGTCGCGCACGGCGTAGACCGTGCGTTTGAAGGCGCGTTTCTCAACGCTCTTGAGGAAGTCGGACAGGTCTTTGTCGGTGGCCACGGATGCTTGCGGCCGGGCGTCCTGGCGCCCGGCTCGAACCGGCGCGGATTATCAACGAGCGTGTCGCGGCCCCGCGCACGGGCCGGCGCGCCGCGGCCCGATGCCATAATGCTGCTTCGCACAACGCTCTTTTGGGTCTGATTCCGGCCGTCCGACCCGGACGGCGGCGATTCGACCGCGCGCAGTGCCGAAGCCGTTTCACGAGAACGCGTCGGAGGCACACCGATGGTTTTTCGTTAGAGAAATTCACAGAGGTTCTCTCCCATGGACATGTCTGCCGCGGAAATCAAGCGTGCCGCTTCGGCACCAGCGAATTCCTCCTCCTCCACCGCCGACCCCAACGGGTCGGAAATCCTGGTCCGTTGCCTGCAGGCCGAAGGGGTCAAGTACCTCTGGGGCTATCCCGGCGGCTCGGTCCTCTACATCTACGACGCGCTGTACAAGCAAGACAGCATCCAGCACGTGCTGGTGCGTCACGAACAGGCGGCCGTGCATGCCGCCGACGGCTATGCGCGCGCCACCGGCGACGTCGGCGTGGCGCTAGTCACCTCCGGCCCGGGGGTCACGAACGCGGTGACGGGCATCGCCACCGCGTACATGGACTCGATCCCGATGGTGATCATCACCGGCCAGGTGCCGACGCCGGCGATCGGCCTCGACGCCTTCCAGGAATGCGACACCGTGGGCATCACGCGGCCGGTGGTCAAGCACAACTTCCTGGTCAAGGACGTGCGCGACCTGGCGCTGACGCTGAAGAAGGCCTTCCACATCGCGCGCACCGGCCGCCCGGGCCCGGTGGTGGTGGACATCCCCAAGGACGTGTCGCTGAAGACCGCGCCCTTCCACTACCCCGAGACGGTGGAGATGCGCTCGTACAACCCGGTGCGCAAGGGCCACGGCGGGCAGATCCGCAAGGCCGTGCAGCTGCTGCTGCAGGCCAAGCGGCCCTACCTCTACACCGGCGGCGGCGTGATCCTGGGCAATGCGGCGGCCGAGCTGCGCGAACTGGTCGAACTGCTGGGCTTCCCCTGCACCAGCACGCTGATGGGCCTGGGCGCGATTCCCGCCGGCGACGCCCGCTTCCTGGGCATGCCCGGCATGCACGGCACCTACGAGGCCAACATGACCATGCAGCACTGCGACGTGCTGCTGGCCGTGGGCGCGCGCTTCGACGACCGCGTGATCGGCAACCCGCGCCACTTCGCGCAGGTGGAGCGCAAGATCATCCACGTCGACATCGACCCCTCGTCGATCTCCAAGCGCGTGAAGGTCGACATCCCCATCGTCGGCGACGTGAAGGACGTGCTGCAGGAGCTGACGCACCAGATCCGCGAGGCGCAGTCGCGGCCCGACGCGGCCGCGCTGTCGGCCTGGTGGGGCCAGGTCAACGAGTGGCGCAAGCGCGACTGCCTGGCCTACCGCACCAGCAGCGACGTGATCAAGCCGCAGGCGGTGATCGAAAAGCTGTGGCAGCTGACCAAGGACCGCGACACCTACATCACCTCCGACGTCGGCCAGCACCAGATGTGGGCGGCGCAGTTCTACCGCTTCGACGAGCCGCGGCGCTGGATCAACTCCGGCGGCCTGGGCACCATGGGCGTGGGCCTGCCCTACGCAATGGGCATCAAGCTGGCCAAGCCCGACGCCGACGTGTTCTGCATCACCGGCGAGGGCAGCATCCAGATGTGCATCCAGGAGCTGTCCACCTGCAAGCAGTACGACACGCCGGTCAAGGTGGTTTCGCTGAACAACCGCTACCTCGGCATGGTGCGGCAGTGGCAGGAGCTGGACTACGGCGGCCGCTATTCGCACAGCTACATGGACGCGCTGCCCGACTTCGTCAAGCTGGCCGAGGCCTACGGCCACGTCGGCCTGCTGGTGGAGAAGCCCGGCGACGTCGACGGCGCGCTGCGCGAGGCCATCAAGCTGAAGGACCGCACGGTCTTCCTCGACGTGCGCACCGACCCCACCGAGAACGTCTGGCCGATGGTGCAGGCCGGCAAGGGCATCACCGAGATGCTGCTCGGTTCCGAGGATCTGTAGCCTTCCCTTCAATCGTCACGGCCACGTGGCCAAGGGTCCGGGGTTACCGCCCCGGCGCCTGAAGAGCGCGCCGGCCCGAGAGAGCTTGTCATGAAACACATCATTGCGGTGCTGCTCGAGAACGAGCCGGGCGCCCTGTCGCGCGTGGTGGCGCTGTTCTCCGCCCGCGGCTACAACATCGAAAGCCTGACCGTCGCGCCGACCGAGGACGCCTCGCTGTCGCGCATGACCATCGTCACCACCGGCTCCGACGAGGTGATCGAGCAGATCACCAAGCACCTGAACCGGCTGATCGAGGTCGTCAAGGTCGTCGACCTCACCGAGGGCAGCTTCACCGAGCGCGAACTGATGCTGGTGAAGGTGCGCGCCGTCGGCAAGGAGCGCGAGGAGATGAAGCGCATGGCCGACATCTTCCGCGGCCGCATCGTCGACGTGACCGAAAAGAGCTACACCATCGAGCTGACCGGCGACGCCGGCAAGCTCGATGCCTTCCTGGTGGCCATCGACCGCACGGCCATCCTCGAGACCGTCCGCACGGGCACCAGCGGCATCGGCCGCGGCGAGAGAATTCTCAGAGTGTAGGGTGGGCTCCCGGCGGAGCCTTTGAAGCTTGCTTATCAACGTTTGACGGAGAAAAACATGAAGGTTTACTACGACAAGGACGCCGATCTCAGCCTCATCAAGGGCAAGAACGTCACCATCATCGGCTACGGCTCGCAAGGCCACGCACACGCGCAGAACCTCAACGACAGCGGCTGCAAGGTGACGGTGGGCCTGCGCCGCGGCGGCGCCTCGTGGTCCAAGGTCGAGAAGGCCGGCCTCAAGGTGGCCGAGGTGGCCGACGCGGTGAAGTCCGCCGACGTCGTGATGATCCTGCTGCCCGACGAGCAGATCGGCGCCGTCTACAAGAACGACATCGAGCCCAACATCAAGAAGGGCGCCTCGCTCGCCTTCGCGCACGGCTTCAACGTGCACTACGGCCAGGTCGTGCCGCGCGAGGACCTCGACGTCTGGATGGTCGCGCCCAAGGCCCCGGGCCACACGGTGCGCAACACCTACACGCAGGGCGGCGGCGTGCCGCACCTGATCGCCGTGCATGCCGACAAGAGCGGCAAGGCGCGCGACCTCGCGCTCAGCTACGCCGCGGCCAACGGCGGCGGCAAGGCCGGCATCATCGAGACCAACTTCCGCGAAGAGACCGAGACCGACCTGTTCGGCGAGCAGGCGGTGCTGTGCGGCGGCACGGTGGAGCTGATCAAGGCCGGCTACGAGACGCTGGTGGAAGCCGGCTACGCGCCCGAGATGGCCTACTTCGAGTGCCTGCACGAGTTGAAGCTGATCGTCGACCTGATCTATGAAGGCGGCATCGCCAACATGAACTACTCGATCAGCAACAACGCCGAGTACGGCGAGTACGTCTCCGGCCCCAAGGTCATCACGGCCGAGACCAAGGCCGCGATGAAGCAGATGCTGGCCGACATCCAGAGCGGCGAGTACGCCAAGAGCTTCATCCTCGAAAACCGCGCCGGCGCGCCCACGCTGCTGAGCCGCCGCCGCCTGATGGCCGAGCACTCGATCGAGGTGGTCGGCGAGAAGCTGCGCGCGATGATGCCGTGGATCAAGGCCAACAAGCTGGTCGACAAGTCGCGCAACTGAAGCCGCCGCTGCTGCTGGCATCCTCGCGGCCATGAACGAGAACAGCCAACTGCCGCCGGACGAGGCCGGCGACGCGCCGCGGCCGCGCCGCAAGGGCATCTACGTGCTGCCCAACGCGATCACGCTGGCGGCGCTGTTCTCGGGCTTCTACGGCATCGTGATGGCGATGAACGGCCGCTTCGAGGCGGCCTGCATCGCCATCTTCGTGGCCGCGGTGCTCGACAGCCTGGACGGCCGCGTGGCGCGCATGACCAATGCGCAAAGCGCCTTCGGCGAGCAGATGGACAGCCTGTCGGACATGGTCAGCTTCGGCGCGGCGCCGGCGCTGATCGTCTACATCTGGGGCCTGAAGGACCTGGGCAAGGCCGGCTGGATTCCGGCCTTCGTCTACATCGCCGGCGCCGCGCTGCGGCTGGCGCGCTTCAACGTCAACATCGGCGTCGTCGACAAGCGCTTCTTCCAGGGCCTGCCCAGCCCCGCCGCGGCGGCGCTGGTGATCGGCCTGGTGTGGGTGATGGACGATGCCGGCTTCCGGCCGGCCTCGCAGATTCCGTGGCTGGCCTGGGTGGCCTTCGGCGTCACGCTGTTCGCGGGGCTGTCGATGGTGACCAACGCGCCGTTCTACAGCTTCAAGGTGGTGGGCGGCCGGCGCAGCGTGCCCTTCATCGTGCTGGTGGGCGTGGCGCTGGCGATCGCGCTGATCGCGCTGGACACGCCGCGCGCGCTGTTCGGCATCTTCTGCTTGTACGGGCTGTCGGGTTATGTCGTGTACGGCTGGCGCAAGATGAAGGGCAAGCCGGTCAGCGTGATCGCGACCTCGATCGACGAGCCCGAGGAGAAGGGGCTGCACCAGTGACGGCCGCGGCCGCTGACCGCGCGAGGCCGCGTGCTATATTGCGCGCCATGTCGTCGATTGCCCGCCTTCTGGCCCTAGCGCTGCTACCGCGTTCGCGGGTGCGCTGATCGACGTTCGTCCTTTCCCCCTTTTTTCCGATCAACGGCCCGCCAGCGTCACGCAGCGGGCCGTTTTTTCGTGCCTGTCGACGACGAAATCGGGCTGCGTGCAAGACCTTCTCCAGGAGATCTCCGATGCCGATGTTGAGCAACCCCGCCGCCAAGTACCGCAGCTTCAAGCCGGTGGGCCTGCACGACCGCCGCTGGCCCGACGCGGTGCTGAGCCGCGCGCCCATGTGGTGCAGCGTCGACCTGCGCGACGGCAACCAGGCGCTGATCGAGCCGATGGATCCGGCGCGCAAGCTGCGCTTCTTCGAGACGCTGGTGAAGATCGGCTTCAAGGAGATCGAGGTCGGCTTTCCTTCCGCGTCGCAGGCCGACTTCGATTTCGTGCGCCTGCTGATCGAAGACAAGCGCATCCCCGACGACGTGACGATCCAGGTGCTGACGCAGGCGCGCGACCACCTCATCGCACGCACCTTCGAAGCGCTGCAGGGCGCGCCGCGCGCCATCGTGCACCTCTACAACGCCACCGCGCCGGTGATGCGCAACGTGGTGCTGGGGCTGGACGAGGACGGCATCGTCGAACTCGCCGTCAGCCACGCGGCGATGCTGCGCGACCTGGCCGCGAAGCAGCCCGGCACGCAGTGGACCTTCCAGTACTCGCCGGAGATGTTCTCGGGCACCGAGCTGGCCTTCAGCAAGCGCGTGGTCGACGCCGTCACCGCGGTGTGGCAGCCGACGGCTGCGCGCAAGTGCATCATCAATTTGCCGTCGACGGTGGAGCATTCCACGCCCAACCTGTTCGCCGACATGATCGAGTGGATGCACCGGCACCTCGAAAGGCGCGACGGCATCGTGCTCTCGGTGCACCCGCATAACGACCGAGGCACGGGTACCGCGGCCGGCGAATTCGCGCTGATGGCCGGCTGCGACCGCATCGAAGGCTGCTTGTTCGGCAACGGCGAGCGCACCGGCAACGTCGACCTCGTCAACATCGCGCTCAACCTCTACACGCAGGGCGTGGCGCCGGGGCTGGACTTCTCCGACATCGACGAGATCCGCCGCTGCGTGGAGCACTGCAACCAGTTGCCGGTGCACCCGCGCCACCCCTACGTGGGCGACCTCGTCTACACCTCGTTCTCGGGCTCGCACCAGGACGCGATCAAGAAGGCCTTCGCCGCCCGCCGCGACGGCGACGTCTGGGACATGCCCTACCTGCCGATCGACCCCAAGGACCTGGGCCGCAGCTACGACGCGGTGATCCGCGTCAACAGCCAGTCGGGCAAGGGTGGCATCGCCTACCTGCTGGAGGCCGAGTACGGGCTGGAGCTGCCGCGCCGGCTGCAGATCGAGTTCAGCGCCGCCGTGCAGGCGGTGATGGACGTGCAGGGCCGCGAGCTGAGCGCCGGCGACCTGTGGGCGATCTTCCAGGACGCCTACGGCCTGGCGGCACCGCCGCACATCGAGCAGCAGGTGATGAGCGAAGAGGCCGACGGCCGCCTGCGCCTGCAGGCCACGGTGCGCACGCAGGGCCGCGCGCTGGCGCTGGCCGGCGTCGGCAACGGGCCGGTGGACGCCTTCGTCTCCGCGCTGTCGGCGGCCTGCGGCGTGCCGGTGCGGGTGCTGGACTACCATGAGCACGCCATCGGCGCCGGCGCGCAGGCGCGCGCCGCGGCCTACCTGGAGCTGCGCATCGGCGAGCAGCGCACGCTGTTCGGCGTGGGCATCGATGCCAACATCGTCAGCGCGTCGATGAAGGCCGTGCTGTCGGGCCTGCAGCGCGCCGGCGTGGCCTGGCAGCCGGCCGAAGCGGCGACCGCCTGACGATCGCCATCACCACCAACGTTGCAGGAGCACCGCCGTGAGCGACAAGCTGATCATCTTCGACACCACCTTGCGCGACGGCGAGCAGTCGCCCGGCGCGTCGATGACGCGCGAGGAGAAGCTGCGCATCGCGCGCCAGCTGGAGCGGCTGCGCGTCGACGTCATCGAGGCCGGCTTCGCGGCGTCGAGCAACGGCGACTTCGCGGCGGTGAAGGCGATTGCCGACGTCATCAAGGAGTCCACCGTCTGCTCGCTGGCGCGCGCCAACGACCGCGACATCGCGCGCGCCGCCGAGGCGCTGCAGGGTGCGGCCCGGGCGCGCATCCACACCTTCATCGCCACCAGCGCGCTGCACATGGAAAAGAAGCTGCGCATGACGCCCGAGCAGGTGCTGGAGCAGGCCAAGCAGGCGGTGCGCTTCGCGCGCAACGCCTGCGCCGACGTCGAGTTCTCGCCCGAGGACGGCTACCGCTCCGACCCCGACTTCCTGTGCCGCGTGCTGGAGACCGTGATCGCCGAAGGCGCGACGACGATCAACGTGCCCGACACCGTGGGCTACGCGGTGCCCGAGCTGTACGGCGAGTTCATCCGCCGCCTGCGCGAGCGCATCCCCAACAGCGACAAGGCCGTGTGGAGCGTGCACTGCCACAACGACCTGGGCATGGCGGTGGCCAACTCGCTGGCCGGCGTGAAGATCGGCGGCGCGCGCCAGGTCGAGTGCACGATCAACGGCCTCGGCGAGCGCGCCGGCAACACCTCGCTGGAAGAGGTGGTGATGGCGGTGAAGACGCGGCGCGACTACTTCGACCTGGACGTCGGCATCGACGCCGCGCAAATCGTGCCGGCCAGCCGCATGGTGAGCCAGACCACCGGCTTCGTCGTGCAGCCCAACAAGGCGGTGGTCGGCGCCAACGCCTTCGCGCATGCCAGCGGCATCCACCAGGACGGCGTGCTGAAGGCGCGCGACACCTACGAAATCATGCGCGCCGAAGACGTGGGCTGGAGCGCCAACAAGATCGTGCTCGGCAAGCTCAGCGGCCGCAACGCCTTCAAGCAGCGGCTGCAGGAGCTGGGCATCGAGATGGAGAGCGAGGCCGAGATCAACGCCGCCTTCGCGCGCTTCAAGGACCTGGCCGACCGCAAGAGCGAGATCTTCGACGAGGACATCATCGCGCTGGTCGGCGACGAAAGCGTCACCGGCGAGGTCGAGCACTACCGGCTGCTGTCGCTGTCGCAGCGCTCGGAAACCGGCGAGCGCCCGCACGCCCAGGTGGCCTTCGCCGCCGGCACCAAGGAGCTGCACGCCGAGTCCGACGGCAACGGCCCGGTCGACGCCAGCCTGAAAGCCATCGAGTCGCAGGTGAAGAGCGGCGCCGAGCTGATGCTGTACTCGGTCAACGCCATCACCTCGGGCAGCACCGAATCGCAAGGCGAAGTGACGGTGCGGCTGCAGCACAGCGGGCGCGTCGTCAACGGCGTGGGCGCCGACCCCGACATCGTGGTGGCATCGGCCAAGGCCTACCTGTCGGCACTGAACAAGCTGCACAGCAACGCCGAGCGCGTGGCGGCGCAAGGTTAAGCCCGGAAAAGCGCTTGAAAAACGGCCTGCAAGTTCTTGATTTGCTTGATCTTGTCAGTTACCCTCGCGGCCAGTTTGGGTTTGCCGGGGTGATTCGCAGTGCGCAGCAGGTCGTCGAGTCGGGGTTCGTGGTGGTGGCTGCTGGGGGTGCTGGCGATCGCCTTGTCGGGCAACGTCTGGGCCGCCAAGGCCCAGGGCAAGCACACGGCCAAGGCGCAGCGCGTGGTGGCCAAGCCGGCCGCCAAGTCGTCCACCAAAAGCACCGCCAAAGCGTCCGCCAAGCCGGCGGCCAAGTCCGCGCGCGGCGCCAAGGCCGCGGCGGGGCGCCGCGTGGTGGTGGCCAAGCCGGCGCCGCGCCGGCCTTCGCTGGGCGAGCAGCAGGGCCTGCACCAGGGCAATGACCCGCTGGAGCTGAAGTCCAGCGTGGCGCTGGTGGTCGACCAGGACACCAACCAGGTGCTGGTCAGCAAGAACCCGCAGGCGGTGCTGCCGATCGCCTCGATCACCAAGCTGATGACGGCGATGGTGGTCACCGAGGCACGGCTGGACCTGAACACGCCGGTCACCGTGACCGAGCAGGACGTCGACACCGAGAAGGGCAGCCGCTCGCGGCTGAAGGTGGGCACCCAGCTCACCCGCGGCGAGATGCTGCACCTGGCGCTGATGTCGTCGGAGAACCGCGCCGCGCACGCGCTGGGCCGCAGCTACCCCGGCGGGATGGACGCCTTCGTCGCCTTGATGAACGCCACCGCGCGCCGCCTGGGCATGACCGACACGCACTACGTGGAGCCGACGGGGCTGTCGAGCAGCAACCGATCGAGCGCGCGCGACCTCACGCTGCTGGTCAAGGCGGCTTACCAGCAGCCCTTGATCCGCGAGCTGTCGACCTCGCCCGAGGCCGAGTTCCCGGTCGGCGCGCGCGTCGAGCAGTTCCGCAACACCAACGGCCTGGTGCGCAACCCGGCCTGGGACATCGGCCTGCAGAAGACCGGCTACATCGCCGAGGCCGGGCGCTGCCTGGTGATGCAGGCGCAGCTGGCCGGCCGCAAGCTGATCCTGGTGCTGCTGGATTCGGCGGGCAAGTATTCGCGCATCGGCGACGCCGAGCGCATCCGCCATTGGCTGGCCCAGCAGCCCGAAGGCAGCCACGCGGCCAACCTGCACTGAGGATCGGCCTCGGCCTCGGCCTGGGCCTTGGCCGCACCGCGGCCGATCCCCTTAAGCGCCGCGGTGCCCCAGCGCAGCCGAGATCTGCGCCGCGGTCGACTTCACCTTGTCGAGCCAGCTCTCCTCCAGCCGGTCGGCCGGCGCCGACACCGAAAGCCCGGCGATCAACTGGCCCTGGTCGTCGAAGATGCCGGCGGCCATGCAGCGCACGCCCAGCTCCAGCTCTTCGTCGTCGCGCGCCCAGCCCTGCTGGCGCACGTGGGCCAGTTCGCGCTCGAGCTTGGGCAGCTCGGTGATGCTGTTGCGCGTGTGGCCGGTCAGCCCGGTGCGCGTGGCGTAGGCACGCACGCGCTGCGCATCGTCGTGGGCGAGAAACAGCTTGCCCACCGAAGTCAGGTGCAGCGGCGCGCGGCCGCCCACCGCGCGCACCACCTGCATGCCCGAGCGTTCGCTGTAGGTGCGCTCGACGTAGACGATCTCGTCGCCCTGGCGCATCGACAGGTTCACCGGCTGGTGGGTCAGCTTGTGCAGCTCGCGCATCGGCGCCATCGCGGCGTCGCGCACGTCGAGCCGCGCCTTGACCAGGTTGCCCAGCTCCAGCAGCCGCATGCCCAGCCGGTAGGTGCCCGACTGCGGCCGGTCGACCAGTCGGCCGACCGCCAGGTCGTTGAGGATGCGGTGGGTGGTCGACGGGTGCAGCCCCGTGCGCTCGCTGATCTCCTTCAGCGACACCGGGTCCGGATGCGCGGCCAGCGTGTCCAAGATGGCGAACATGCGCTCCAGCACCTGGATGGTCGGCGTGATCGCGCCCTTGTCGCTCCGGGGCGTCGTCCGTGGGGTGGCGGTCATGGCGGGTTGCTGGAAGATGAAACCCTATTTTGCATGGTGGGAACGTGCAGGGCCTCCCGCGGTTCCAGCGCCTCCAGCGCGGCGATGCCGGCGCGCACCGCGCCTTCCAGCGTGGCCGGATAAGGGCCGGCCACGTAGTCGCCGGCCGCCGCCAGCCCCGGCGCGATGACCGCCGGCGGCCGCTGCAGCGCCGGCGTGCAGCGAAACGTGGCGCGGCGCTCGGCGAACACCGCTTCCAGCGACGCCTGGCCGCGCTGCCAGCCGCTGGCGGCCAACTGCTCGGCGGCCTGGCGCTGCGTGGCGGCGGCGCAAGCGTCCAGCCCGGCGGCCACCCAGCGCGCCGCGCCGCTGACGACGAACGAAAAGCGCCCCGCGGGGCCGCCGAGCTGCGCGTGGTCGAACACGAACTGCGCCGGCGAGCGCGCGTCCTCGGCCAGCGCCAGCATCGGCAGCGCCAGCCGCGCGCCGCGGCAGCGCAGCGTGACGGTGACGATGGGCTCGAAGCGCAAGCCCGCAGCCAGCGCCGCCCAGGCCGGCGCCAGCGGCGCGGCCAGGCGCGCCGCCTCGGCGGCCGGGCAGGCCAGCACCACGCCATCGAACGGCCGGCCGTCGACCTGCCACGCCGCGGCGTCGCGCACCAGTGAGGTCACGCGTTGCCCCGGGCGCAGTTCGGCGCCATGGCCGGCCAGCCAGCGCGCCGCCGGCTCGGGCAGCAGCGCGTTCAGGGGCCGCCGCGGCAGCAGCAGGTCGCAGGCGCCGCGGCCGCCGAACAGCCCGTCACGCAGCACGCGCAGGAACACCGCGGCGCTGGCCTCGGCCGCCGGCGTGTTGAGCGCGGCCACGCACAGTGGGTCGATCAGCCGCAGGCGCACCGCCGAGGGCAGCGCCGCGCACAACTCGGCCACGCTGCGGTCGGGCCGGCAGGCAAAGCCGGCGCGCGCCCAGCCGGCGCAAGCGTGCAGCAAGGCGATGCGCTCGCGCCAAGGCCAGGCGCCGCTGCGCAGCACCGCCGCGGCGAAGGCCCAGGCCGCCGGGCCGGCTTCGAGCCGCAGGCCTTGCCCATCGGCGCCGCACAGCGCCAGCGGCCGGCGCAGCAGCACTTTGTCGGGGTCGACGCCGACCGTGCGCATCAGCGCCAGCGTGTCGCGGTAGGCGCCGATCAGGATGTGCTGGCCGTTGTCGAGGCCGTCGGTATCGGGCAGGCTGCGCGCGCGGCCACCCCAGTGGCGCGCCATCTCGAAGAGCGTGACGGCGTGGCCGCGCTGCACCGCATGCACGGCGGCGCTCAGGCCCGCCCAGCCGCCGCCGATGACGGCCAACCGGAGCGCACCGCCGCTGCCGGCCGTGCCCCTCACCGCCCCTGCCATCGCGTGCGCGCGGCGATCCACAGCTTGCGCAGCGGCGTCAGCGAGGTGCGCTGGTGCAGCACCTGGAAGCCCTGGCGTTCGATCTCGCGCAGCAGCGTGCGGTAGATGTTGGCCATCATCAGGCCGGGCCGCTGGGCCTCGCGGTCGACCTCGGGCAGCAGGGCCAGCGCCTCGTCGTAGGTGGCGTGCGCGCGTTCGGCCTGGAAGCGCATCAGCGCCTGGAAGCGCTCGCTGTAGCCCCAGGGCGCCTCGCGCCGCAGCACCTCGTGCGCCTTCACGTCGTGCGCCTGCAGCTCGCTGATCGGCAGGTAGATGCGGCCGCGGCGCGCGTCCTCGCCGACGTCGCGGATGATGTTGGTGAGCTGCAGCGCCAGCCCCAGCTTGTGCGCGTAGTCCAGCGTGCGTTCGTCGCGGTGGCCGAAGATGCGCGCCGCCACCTCGCCGACGACGCCGGCCACCAGGTCGCAATAACGCGCCAAGCCGGCGTAGTCGAGGAAGCGCGACTGTTCCAGGTCCATCTGGCAACCGTCGATCACCGCCAGCAGGTGGTCGGCGCGGATGCCGTAGGTCGCCAGGTGCGGCTGCAGCGCCTGCGTCACCGGGTGCGTGGGCTGGCCCTGGAACAGCGCCGCCGTCTCGCGCCGCCACCACTGCAGCTTGGCGGCGGCCACGCCGGGGTCGCCGACCTCGTCGACGACGTCGTCCACCTCGCGGCAGAAGGCGTAGAACGCGGTGATCGCGGCGCGGCGCTCCGGCGGCAGGAAGAGGAAGGCGTAGTAGAACGACGAGCCGCTGCGCGCCGCCTTGTCCTGCACGTACTGCGCCGGCGTCGTCATACCGAGCGCAGCGCCTGCGGCCGGAAGGCGCGCCACAGCAGCAGCGGCACGTCGCCGCGGCCGATGGTCGGGCGCTGGTGCAGCGTGTCGCCGTCGATGCGCTCGATCTTCTCCAGCACGCGCAGCCCGCCCAGCACCACCAGGCGCAGCTCCCAGCCGATGCGCCCCGGCAGCGCCCAGGCAAGCGGCGCGCCGTCGCGCATCAACCCGGCGGCCCAGCGGCACAGCTCGCGCACGCACTCGCGCAGGCGCGCGGCGTTGTCGCCGGCCAGCGCGCTGTCGGGACGCAAGCCGTGGGCGGCCAGGTCGGCGGCCGGCAGGTAGTTGCGGCCGTGGCGCAGGTCGCGGCCCAGGTCCTGCCAGAAGTTGATGAGTTGCAGCGCGGTGCAGATGGCGTCGGAGCGCTGCTGCTCGCGCGCGCCGCTGACGCCGTACAGGTGCAGCAGCAGCCGCCCCACCGGGTTGGCCGAGCGGCTGCAATAGTCCAGCAGCGCGCCGCGGTCGGGGTAGGGCGGGTTGCGAACGTCCTGCTCGAAGGCGCTGAGCAGGTCGCGCAGCAGGCGCGGCGGCAGCGCGTGCCGGCGCTGCACCGCCCGCAGCGGGCCGAAGACCTGCGGCCAGCGCGCGCTGGTCGGCCGCTCGGCGAGCATCGCTTCGAGGTCCGCGCGGTAGGCGGCCAGGTCGGCCAGCCGCGTGTCGGCGTCGGCCGTGCCTTCGTCGGCCAAGTCGTCGGCCGTGCGCGCGAAGCCGTAGATGGCGGCGATCGCCGGCCGCAGCGCCGGCGGGCACAGGATGGAGGCGACGGGAAAGTTTTCGTAGTGATCAACGCCCACGGCCGGCATTGTCGCCGCGCCGTGCCGCGCCGTGCCGCGCCGTGCCGCGCCGTGAGGCGCCGTGAGGCGCCGTGAGGCGCCGGGCCGCCCGCGATCCTGGTTTGACAGCGCGCAAGGGCGCCGTTTAAATTACTGACCAGTCAGTCATTAACCCGCGACCGCCCCGCGGGCCCGTGCGATGAACCGAATGCTGCGCCGATCCCTGCTGCCCGCCGCCGGCGCCATCGCCCTGGCGGCGCTGCTGTCCGCCTGCTCCAAGCCGGCACCGGCGCCCGAGGCCGTGCGCAGCGTGCGCATCCTAACGGTGGCGCCGGCCAGTGCCGGCGGCACGCAGGACTACGCCGCCGAGATTCGCGCCCGCACCGAGGTGCGGCTGGCCTTCCGCGTCGGCGGCAAGATGGCCAGCCGCAACGCCGAGGTCGGCCAGCGCGTGAAGGCCGGCGACGTGCTGGCGCGGCTGGACCCGCAAGACCTGCAGCTCTCGCGGCAGGCGGCCGCGGCCGCCGTGCGCGCCGCGCAGGTCAGCCACGAGCTGAACCTGGCCGACTACAAGCGCTTCAAGGACCTGCGCGACCAGGGCTTCATCAGCAGCGCCGAGCTGGACCGCCGCGAGGCCGCGCTGAAGGGCGCCGCCGCCACGCTGGAGCAGGCGCGCGCGCAGGCCTCGGTGCAGGGCAACCAGGCGGCCTACACCACGCTGGTGGCCACGGCGCCGGGCATCGTGGTGGCGGTGGAAGCCGAGCCCGGCGCGGTGCTGGCCGCCGGCACGCCGGTGCTGCGCCTGGCGCTGGACGGCCCGCGCGACGTGGTCTTCGCGGTGCCGGAAGACGCGCTGGCCGGCCTGCGCGCCTGGGTCGGCAAGCCCGGCGCCGTGAGCGTGCGCCTGTGGGGCAGCGACGAGCGGTTGACGGCCACCGTGCGCGAGCTGGCGGCCGCCGCCGACCCGGTGACGCGCACCTTCCAGGTCAAGGCCGACCTGCAGGCCGCGTCACCGGTACAGGTACAACTAGGCCGCACCGCCACCGCGTCGATCGAGCTGCCGCCGGTGGCCGGCGTCGCGCTGCTGCCGCTGACGGCGATCAAGGAGCACCAGGGCGGCTCGGCCGTCTGGGTGCTGGACGCCGCCAAGCAGGTGGTGCGGACGCGGCCCGTGCGCCTGGGCGGCGCGCAGGGCAACCAGGTGATCGTGCTGGCCGGGCTGCAGCCCGGCGAGCAGGTGGTGACGGCCGGCGTCCACGTGCTGACCGAAGGCCAGGCGGTGAAGCCCGCGGCGGCTGCGTCGGCCGCCGCCTCGGCCCCCGCCGCGGCGGCCAGCCGCTGAGGGCGCCGATCGTGATCGACGACGATCGCCCTGCCGCCGCGGCCGAGCCGCGCTCGCGCTTCAACGTCTCGCGCTGGGCGCTGGACCATCCCGCGCTGACGCGCTACCTGCTGGTGGTGCTGATGCTGCTGGGCGCCGTGGCCTACTTCCAGCTCGGCCAGGACGAGGACCCGCCGTTCACCTTCCGCGCGATGGTGGTCAGCGCCGTGTGGCCCGGCGCCACCGCGCAGCAGATGGCCGACCAGGTGACCGACAAGGTCGAGAAGACGCTGCAGGAGGTGCCCTACGTCGACAAGCTGCGCAGCTTCACGCGGCCCGAGGTCTCGGTGACCATTCTGCAGGTCAAGGACTCGACGCCGCCGCGCGAGGTGGCCAACAGCTTCTACCAGGCACGCAAGCGCATCGGCGACATGCGCGGCACGCTGCCCACGGGCGTGCTCGGGCCCAGCTTCAACGACGACTTCGGCGACGTCTACGGCTCGATCTTCGCGCTCTCGGCCGACGGCTTCAGCAACGAGGAGATGCGCCAGGCCGCCGAGCGCGTGCGCGACCGCCTGCTGCGCGTGGAAGACGTGGCCAAGGTGCAGCTCTACGGCGTGCAGGCCGAGCGCGTGTACATCGAGATCTCGCAGAAGAAGCTGGCCACGCTGGGCATCGACATGAGCCAGGTGCTGGCGCAGATCGGCGCGCAGAACGCGGTGGAGGGCGCCGGCGCGCTGAACACGCCGACCGAGCGGCTGGCGGTGCGCATCGAAGGGCAGTTCCGCTCGATCGACGCCTTGAAGCAGATGCCCATCCGCGCGGTGAACCCCAGCACCGGCGTGGCCAGCACGATCCGGCTGGACGACATCGCCAGCATCGCGCGCGCCTACGTCGACCCGCCCAGCGTGATGGTCAGGCACCAGGGCCGGCAGGTGGTGGCGCTGGGCGTGTCGATGGCGCGCGGCGGCGACATCGTGCGTCTGGGCAAGAACCTGCAGGCGGCGGTGGAGTCGGTGCGCGCCGAGCTGCCCGTGGGGCTGGAACTGCAGCAGATCCAGGACCAGCCGCAGGCCGTGGTGCGCTCGGTGAGCGAGTTCGTGCGCGTGCTGGTGGAGGCGGTGGTCATCGTGCTGGCGGTCAGCTTCGTCAGCCTGGGGTTGCACTGGAAGCCGCTGCGCCTGGACATCTGGCCCGGGCTGGTGGTGGCCATCACCATCCCGCTGGTGCTGGCCATCACCTTCGTGGTGATGTACGGCTGGGACGTCGGCCTGCACAAGATCTCGCTCGGCTCGCTGATCATCGCGCTCGGCCTGCTGGTCGACGACGCCATCATTGCCGTCGAGATGATGGTGCGCAAGCTCGAAGAGGGCTACGACAAGCGCCGCGCCGCCACCTTCGCCTACGACGTGACGGCGATGCCCATGCTCACCGGCACGCTGATCACCGCGGCCGGCTTCCTGCCGATCGGGCTGGCCCGGTCGTCGGTCGGCGAGTACACCTTCGCGATCTTCGCCGTCACCACCGCGGCGCTGCTGATCTCGTGGGTGGTGTCGGTCTACTTCGTGCCCTACCTCGGCGCGCGGCTGCTGCGCACGCGCAGCAAGGTGCAAGGCCATGCGCACGAGTTGTTCGACACGCCGTTCTACAGCGTCTTCCGCCGCGCGGTGAACTGGTGCGTGGCGAACCGCTGGCTGACCATCGCCGCGACCGTCGGCCTGTTCGCGCTGGGCGTGTTCGGCATGACGCGCGTGCAACAGCAGTTCTTCCCCGATTCCAGCCGGCCCGAGATCCTGGTCGACCTGTGGCTGCCCGAGGGCTCGACCATCCAGGCCAGCAACGAACTGGCGCAGCGCTTCGAGCAGCGCCTGGCGCGCGAGGCCGAGGTGCAAAGCATCAGCACCTGGATCGGCACCGGCGTGCCGCGCTTTTACCTGCCGCTGGACGTGATCTTCGACACCACCAACGTGGCCCAGGCCATCGTGCTGCCGCATTCGCTGGCCGAGCGCGAATCGCTGCGGCTGCGGCTGCCGCAGATCCTGGCGGCCGAGTTCCCCGAGGCGCGCGCGCGCGTCAAGCTGCTGCCCAACGGGCCGCCGGTGCCGTACCCGGTGCAGTTCCGCGTGCATGGCGCCGACCCGGCGGTGGTGCGCCAGTGGGCCGACGCGGCGCTGGAGATCCTGCGCGCCAACCCCAGCATGCGCGGCGTCAACGACAACTGGAACGAGAAGATCAAGGTGCTGCGCCTGCAGGTCGACCAGGACAAGGCGCGTGCCCTCGGCGTCAGCAGCCAGGCCATCGCGCAGGCGGCGCGCACCATCCTCGTCGGCTCCACGGTCGGCCAGTACCGCGAGGCCGACCGCCTGATCGACATCGTGCTGCGCCAGCCGGCCGACGAGCGCAGCGCCATCACCGACCTGCGCAGCGCCTACCTGCCCACGGCCAGCGGGCGCTCGGTGCCGCTGGCGCAGGTGGCCAGCATCGGCTTCGCGTGGGAGAACGGGCTGATGTGGCGCGAGGGCCGCGCCTACGCCGTCACCATCCAGGGCGACGTGGTCGACGGCATCCAGGGCCCGACCGTCAGCGCCCAGGTATGGCCCAAGCTGCAGCAACTGGCCGCGCGCATGCCGGCGGGCTATGGCATCGAGGTGGCCGGCGCGGTCGAGGAAAGTTCCAAGGGCCAGGGCTCGATCGCGGTCGGCCTGCCGGTCATGCTGTTCATCATCTTCACGCTGCTGGTGCTGCAGTTGCAGAGCTTCGGCCGCGCGCTGCTGGTGTCCCTCACCGGGCCGCTGGGCATCACCGGCGCGGCCGCCGCGCTGCTGCTGCTGGACCGGCCGTTCGGCTTCGTCGCGCTGCTGGGCGTGGTGGCGCTGATGGGGATGATCATGCGCAACTCGGTGATCCTGATCGACCAGATCGAGCAGGACCGCGCGCGCGGCGTGCCGGCCTGGGACGCCATCGTCGAGGCCGCGGTGCGGCGCTTCCGCCCCATCGTGCTGACGGCGGCGGCCGCCGTGCTGGCGATGATTCCGCTGTCGCGCAGCGGCTTCTGGGGGCCGATGGCGGCGGCCATCATGGGCGGGCTGATCGTCGCGACCGCGCTCACGCTGCTCAGCCTGCCGGCCATGTACGCGGCCTGGTACCGGGTGCGCCGCGAAGACCCGCCAGGGCCCGCCGCGAGCGCAGGCTAAAATCCTGCGTTTGCCGCGGCTCGGCGCCGGAGCCGGACCCACGGACCCACCCAAAAAGCGCGGGTGGCGAAATTGGTAGACGCACCAGGTTTAGGTCCTGACGCCTTCACCGGCGTGCCGGTTCGAGTCCGGCCCCGCGCACCACCCCACTTCTTCAGTCCTTGTTCATTGCACATCATGGCCGTCAACGTCGAAACCCTCGAAAAACTGGAACGCCGCATCACGCTGTCGCTGGCCGCCGGCGACGTCAACCACGAGGTCGAAAGCCGGCTGCGCAACCTGGCGCGCACGGTCAAGGCCGACGGCTTCAGGCCCGGCAAGGTGCCGATGTCGGTGGTGGCGCAGCGCTACGGCTACTCGGTGCAGTACGAGGTGGTCAACGACAAGGTCGGCAAGGCCTTCGCCGATGCCGCCACCGAAGCCAAGCTGCGCGTGGCCGGCGCGCCGCGCATCACGCAAAAGGACGAGGCGCCGGAAGGCCAGATCGTCTTCGACGCCACCTTCGAGGTCTACCCCGAGGTGAGCATCGGTGACCTGGCGGCGCTGGAAGTCGAGCGCATCAGCGCCGACGTGACCGAAGCGGCGATCGACCGCACCATCGACATCCTGCGCAAGCAGCGCCGCAGCTTCGGCCTGCGCGCCGCCGCCGACGGCGTGCAGGAAGGCGACCGCGTGAGCATCGACTTCGAAGGCAAGATCGACGGCGAGCCCTTCGCCGGCGGCAAGGCCGAGGACTTCCAGTTCATCGTCGGCGAAGGCCAGATGCTGGAGCAGTTCGACAAGTCGGTGCGCGGCATGAAGGTCGGCGAGAGCAAGACCTTCCCGCTGCAGTTCCCGGCCGACTACCACGGTAAGGACGTGGCCGGCAAGGAAGCCGACTTCCTGGTCACCGTGAAGAAGATCGAGGTGCAGCACCTGCCGGCGGTGGACGATGCCTTCGCCAAGTCGCTGGGCATCAAGGAAGGCACGGTCGATGCGCTGCGCGCCGACGTCAAGAAGAACCTCGAGCGCGAGGTGAAGTTCCGCGTGCAGGCGCGCAACAAGGCCGCGGTGATGGACGCGCTGGTCAAGGCCTCGCAGCTGGACCTGCCCAACTCGCTGGTGGCCGGCGAGACCGAGCGCATGGTCGAATCCGCGCGCGCCGACCTCAAGCAGCGCGGCGTGAAGGATGCCGACAAGGCGCCGATCCCGGCCGACATCTTCAAGGAACAGGCCGAGCGCCGCGTGCGCCTGGGCCTGGTCGTCGCCGAGCTGGTGCGCAAGAACAACCTGCAGGCGCGGCCTGATCAGTTGCAGGCGCACATCGAAGAGATGAGCCAGAGCTACGAGAAGCCCGCCGAGGTGGTGCGCTGGTACCTGGGCAACCGCGAGCGCATGGCCGAGGTGGAGGCGCTGGTGGTGGAGAACAACGTCACCCAGCACGTGCTGGACCAGGTCAAGGTGGTGGACAAGGCCGTGCCCTTCGACGAGCTGATGGTCAGCGCCTGATAATCCGTTGCTTCGCAGCCTTCTTCCGCACACGGGCCACGTCATGAGCGTTCAGGACATCCAGGGCTTGGGCCTCGTGCCCATGGTGATCGAGCAGTCGGGCCGGGGCGAGCGCGCCTACGACATCTACAGCCGGCTGCTGCGCGAGCGCATCGTCTTCCTGGTCGGGCCGGTCAACGACGCCACCGCCAACGTGGTGGTGGCGCAGTTGCTGTTCCTGGAGAGCGAGAACCCCGACAAGGACGTCTTCCTCTACATCAACAGCCCCGGCGGCAGCGTCAGCGCCGGCTTGTCGATCTTCGACACCATGCAGTTCATCAAGCCCGACGTGTCCACGCTGTGCATGGGCATGGCGGCCAGCATGGGCAGCTTCCTGCTGATGGCCGGCGCCAAGGGCAAGCGCTTCGCGCTGCCCAACGCGCGGGTGATGATCCACCAGCCCTCGGGCGGCGCGCAAGGCCAGGCCACCGACATCGAGATCCAGGCGCGCGAGATCATCAAGACGCGCGAGCAGCTCAACCGCATCTACGCCGAGCGCACCGGCCAGAGCATCGAGCGCATCGCCGCCGACATGGAGCGCGACTACTGGATGAACCCGGCCGAGGCCAAGGACTACGGCCTGATCGACCAGGTGCTCGACAAGCGGCCCTGAACCGCCGCGCGGCCGCCCGCCGGCGCGGGCCGCAAAGCGCCGTGCAAGGGCGGGAGGGCCGTTCTTTTCCCCGGGCTTGACGACGCGGGCTTTGGTCTATCATGCCCCGCGTTTCCTGCCGCTTTCCCTGCCACTTTCGCAGACGATCACATCCATGGCCGACAAGAAGGGCGCATCCGGCGAGAAGGTTCTGTACTGCTCGTTCTGCGGCAAGAGCCAGCACGAGGTGAAGAAGCTCATCGCGGGCCCGTCGGTCTTCATCTGCGACGAGTGCATCGAGCTGTGCAACGACATCATCCGCGACGAGGTGCCGGCCGAGACCGGCGCCGCGCGCGCGGCCAAGTCCGACCTGCCGGTGCCCAGCGAGATCAAGGCCAGCCTCGACCAGTACGTGATCGGCCAGGACGTGGCCAAGCGCACGCTGTCGGTGGCGGTCTACAACCACTACAAGCGCCTGAAGCACATGGGCGCGTCGAAGGACGAGGTCGAGCTCACCAAGAGCAACATCCTCCTGATCGGCCCCACCGGCAGCGGCAAGACGCTGCTGGCGCAGACGCTGGCGCGGCTGCTCAACGTGCCCTTCGTGATTGCCGACGCGACCACGCTGACCGAAGCCGGCTACGTCGGCGAGGACGTCGAGAACATCATCCAGAAGCTGCTGCAGAACTGCAACTACGACGTCGAGCGGGCGCAGCGCGGCATCGTCTACATCGACGAGATCGACAAGATCAGCCGCAAGGCCGACAACCCCAGCATCACGCGCGACGTGAGCGGCGAGGGCGTGCAGCAGGCGCTGCTCAAGCTGGTGGAAGGCACGATGGCCAGCGTGCCGCCGCAAGGCGGCCGCAAGCACCCCAACCAGGACTTCCTGCAGATCGACACGACCAATATCCTGTTCATCTGCGGCGGCGCGTTCGATGGGCTGGAGAAGGTGATCCAGAACCGCACCGAGAAGTCGGGCATCGGCTTCGGCGCCACGGTCCACAGCAAGAACGAGAAGCGCGCCTCCGACCTGTTCCGCGAGGTCGAGCCCGAAGACATGATCAAGTTCGGCCTGATCCCCGAACTGGTGGGTCGCCTGCCGGTGGTGGCCACCTTGTCGGAGCTGACCGAAGAGGCGATGGTGCAGATCCTCACCGAGCCGAAGAACGCGCTGGTCAAGCAGTACCAGAAGCTGTTCGGCATGGACGGCGTCGACCTCGAGATCAGGCCTTCGGCGCTGGGCGCCATCGCGCGCAAGGCGCTGGCGCGCAAGACCGGCGCGCGCGGCTTGCGCTCGATCCTGGAACACGCGCTGATCGACACCATGTTCGACCTGCCCACGCTCGACGGCGTGGCCAAGGTGGTGATCGACGAACACAACATCGAAGACGGCGCCAAGCCGCTGCTGGTCTACCGGGAGCAGGCCAAGGCCAGTGCCTGAGCCGCCTGGGGCGGTCGGCCCGCGCCGCGGCTGCCGCCTGGCTCCCGTCTTGTTATTTCTCGCTTAGGGCCCATGTGGGCACCTGAAAGAGAGGCTTCACATGTCCGGAAATCCCGTTCTTCCCGCTGAGCCGATCACGCTGCCGCTGCTGCCGCTGCGCGACGTGGTGGTGTTCCCGCACATGGTCATCCCGCTGTTCGTGGGGCGGCCCAAATCGATCAAGGCGCTGGAGGCGGCGATGGAATCCGGCCGCCAGATCATGCTGGTGGCGCAGAAGGCCGCCGGCAAGGACGAGCCCAAGGCCGACGACATGTTCGAGGTGGGCTGCGTCTCCAGCATCCTGCAGATGCTCAAGCTGCCCGACGGCACGGTGAAGGTGCTGGTCGAAGGCGTGCAGCGCGCCAACACGCGCAGCATCACCGAGCGCGACGATTTCTTCGTCGGCGAGGTCGTGCCCGTGCCGCCGGGCGGCGAGCCGTCGCCCGAAGTCGAGGCGCTGCGCCGCGCGGTGACGCAGCAGTTCGACCAGTATGTCAAGTTGAACAAGAAGATCCCGCCGGAGATCCTGACCAGCATTGCCGGCATCGACGACCCGGGCCGCCTGGGCGACACCATTGCCGCGCAGGGCGCCTCTTCGAACACCTTCTCCAGCCGATCCATCTGGGCCTGCTTCTCCGCCGGACTTTGTAGAATGCGTCCCCAGGTCGCCGTGACCTGTCGATCAATCTCCGGATTCTTCAAATCGGTCAGGGCGCGAACATGAAACGCACTCAGTTCATCGCGTTTGACCTGACCCGACGCCACGGCCTGCAACAGCGCCAGGGCCAGGGGACTTCGCCTGGTCAACGTTCCCAAGGCCGCCGCCCGATCCTTCGCCGGGAGTTGTGCCCACCGTTGCAACAGGGCCGGGGCCACCTCAGGCGAATCGTACCGGGCCAGCAGCGGAATGGTCTCCGACCGGAACGCCTTATCGTCCAGGAGTCCCAAAAATACCGGCATGGATGCCCGATCTGGCCCCCGACTCAGCACCGCAAACGCATGCTGGCGGTCCGCCAGCGGCGCTTGGCCATCGGCCAATACTTGACGCAACCTCGGAAACATCGAGTCGTCTCCCAATACGCCCGCGATCCGCTCCGCCTGACGCTGAATCCTCGGGTCCTTGCTGGCGTACAAACCGGGAGCCAACTGCGACCACGACGCTGGTCGGGGAACATTGGCTTGGACTTCCAACGCCAGCGCGAGTCCCGCCAACCGTCGCCGCAGGAATTCGCCTTCCTGTCCCTTCAATTCGGTCACCGCCGCATCCAAGCCGGACCCGCCCAACGTCGCTAGATACCACCAGATCCAGTCCGCCAACTGCGGAATCTGGGTCTGCCTCGCCATCTCCACGCCGCGTTCCAACTGGCTGGGAATCCGCGGCGCCAACCCCGACCAGAGCAAGCCTGGGATAATCCGATCCTCCCGATCCTCACCGTGCTGCGCTAGCGCGGACGCCAGAGCCCATGCTGCTTCCTCGTTCACGCGTTGCACTGCCGAGGCGAGGTAACGCCGGACGACCGGCGAAGGATCCACCCGAGCCATCGCCACCATTCGGGCCATCGCCTGCGGATTCGCTTGGCGCCGTTCCGTCGCCAGGGCCACCGCCCAGCCCCGCACCCCCGCCCCACCGCGCGCCGTCGCCCCGCGCGGCCCGCTGGCGGCCGACGAGCTGAACAACATCGCCGTCTTCAAGGCCGCTTCGCCCGCGGTGGTGAACATCACCGCGCTCGGCCTGGAGCGCGAGCTGTTCTCGCGCAACGTGCAGCAGGTGCCGCAGGGCACCGGCACCGGCTTCGTGTGGGACACGGCCGGGCACGTCGTCACCAATTTCCACGTGATCCAGGAAGCCAGCGGCGCGCGCGTCACGCTGGCCGACCAGTCGAGCTACAAGGCCGAGCTGGTCGGCGCCTTCCCCGACCGCGACATCGCGGTGCTGAAGATCGCCGCGCCGGCGGCGAAGCTGCGCGCGCTGCCGGTGGGCAGCAGCCGCGACCTGCAGGTCGGCCAGCAGGTCTACGCGATCGGCAACCCCTTCGGGCT
>JAIUOM010000185.1 GCA_020161215.1 Pseudomonadota bacterium | reverse complement strand
ACAAGGCGGGCCTGGTCGAGTGGATGAGCACCCAGACCTACCAGGCGGCCAGCGGCGGCGGCGCGCAGCACATGCGCGAGCTGCTGACGCAGTACGGCACGCTCAACGCCGAAGTCAAGGCCCTGCTGGACGACCCCAAGAGCGCCATTCTGGAGATTGACCGCAAGGTCATCGCCAAGCAGCGCGGCCTGGGCGCCGACGAGACCGCCAACTTCGGCGTGCCGCTGGGCGGCAGCCTGATCCCCTGGATCGACAAGGACATGGGCAACGGTGTCAGCCGCGAAGAGTGGAAGGGCATGGCCGAAACCAACAAGATCATGGGTCTGGGCGACGGCTTTGGCACCGCGGCCATCCCGGTGGACGGTTTCTGCGTGCGCGTGGGCGCCATGCGCTGCCACAGCCAGGCGCTGACCTTCAAGCTCAAGAAGGACGTGCCCGTGGCCGACATCGAGGCCCTGATCGCCGCCGACAACCAATGGGCCAAGGTCATCCCCAATACCCGGGAGGCCACCATGAAGGACCTGACCCCGGTGGCCGTGACCGGCACCATGGACATCCCGGTCGGCCGCATCCGCAAGCTGGCCATGGGCCCGGAGTATGTGGGCGCCTTCACCATCGGCGACCAGCTGCTGTGGGGCGCCGCCGAGCCGCTGCGCCGCATGCTGCGCGTCCTGCTCGAGGCTTGACCCCGCCCTGGGCACCTGCCCGACGGGCGGCACCGGTAGGCGCCGCCCGTTGCCGTCAGACAACAACCTGAGCGCTGTTTCGGGGCCAGCCGAAGCTCGCACGATGTCCAAGCGATGTCTTAGCTTGTCAGGCTAATTCCTTGATGTTAATGTTTATTTCGGATTCCATACTGGCGAGGTTCGGCCTGCCCTGAGCGTCTATGCAGAAGAAAATCACCACGCCCCCGGAGGGATCGCACGAGCACCCACGTCTGACCTCCAGGCCATGGCGAAAAGGTGTTTTGGCTTCGGCGGCCCTGCTGACCATGCTGAGCGTCACCCTGGACGCCCACGCCCTGGCCTTGGGCGCCATCTCCGTGCGCTCCTTCCTGGGTGAGCCCCTGCGCGCCGAGATCGAGGTGCCGCAGATTTCCTCCGAGGAAGCCGCTTCATTTCAGGCCACCGTCGCCTCGCCCGAGGCTTTTCGCGCCGCGGGCATCGAATTCACCCCCGCCCTGTCGGGCGCGCGCGTCAGCCTGCACCGACGCCCGAACGGCCAGGCGTACTTGCGTCTGACCGGCGAGCGCCCCATCAACGAGCCCTTCGTCGGCGTCGTCATCGAGGCCAACTGGGCCAACGGCCGCGTGGTGCGCGACTACACCATGCTGGTCGACCCGGTCAACCGCGCCGCGCCCACCGCCGTGGTGGTGACGCCGCCGCAGGCCAGCGCCCCCAGCCCGGCACCGGCGCCGGCGGTGGTGCAAGCGCCGCCGCGGGCAGCCCCTGCGCCGCGCCCCATCGAGCCCCCCCCGCCGCCACGCGCGACGGCACGCCCGCCGGTCGCCGCACCGGCCCAGAGCGAAGGTGGGCAGGTTACCGTGCGCCGTGGCGACACCGCGTACGGCATCGCCACGGCGCATGTACCCGTGGGCGTCTCGCTCGATCAAATGCTGGTGGCGATGTTGCGCGCCAACCCGGACGCCTTCATGGGCGGCAACGTCAACCGCATGAAGGCCGGTGCCGTCCTCGCCTTGCCGACTTCCGAGCAAGCCAGCGCCACGTCGCGGCAGGCCGCCCGCCGCGCCGTGCTGGCGCAAAGCCGCGACTTCCAGGCTTATCGGCGTGGCCTGGCGCGAAGCGCCCCGACGGCCGACGTGGCCGCCGCCGACCGCAAGGTGTCCGGTGCCGTCCAGGCGCAGGTCAGCGACAACCGAGCGGCCCCGCCCAGCCCCGACCGCCTGACCCTGTCCAAGGGCGGAGCCACCACGGGCACCGGCACCGAGACGCAAACCGCGCGTTCGCGCCAGGCGCAGGAGCAAAGCGAGCGCGTCGCCGAACTGAACAAGAACCTGAGCGAGCTGTCGCGCCTGCAATCCTCGGCCAGCGCGCCGGGGGCAGCCGGCGCCGCCTCGGCCCCTGCCGCCCCGGGCCTCCAGGTGCCCACTGGCTCCACCGCCGTCCCCACGGCCTCTGCCTCCGCACCGGTTCCGGCCAGCGCGCCGGCAGCGGCAGCCAGTGCCGCCGCGGTGATGGCCGCGGACCCTGCTTCCGCGGCAGCCAGTGCGACCGACCCGCAAAGCAGCGCCGCCGATGCGGCTTCGGCCGCCATGGCCGCCGCCGCATCCGCCGCGGCGCCTGCCGCCAGCGCGCCGGTCAAACCCCCTGTGGCACGCCCGGCTCCCCCGCCACCGCCGATCGAGGAGCCTTCGTTCCTCGACAGCCTGACCGAGGATCCGCTGCTGCCGGCGGCCGGGATCGGTCTGTTGCTGTTGCTGGGCGGGTACGGGCTCTACCGCTCTCGCCAGCGCAAGAACGCTGCCGCGCCGCTGGACAGCTCGTTCATCGAAAGCCGCCTGCAACCCGACTCCTTTTTCGGTGTCAGCGGCGGGCAGCGGGTCAACACCGAGGATGGCGGCAATTCGGTCAGCAGCTCGTCCATGACCTATTCGCCCAGCCAGCTGGATGCCGCCGGCGACGTGGATCCGGTGGCTGAAGCCGACGTGTACCTGGCCTACGGCCGCGACATGCAGGCCGAGGAAATTCTCAAGGAAGCCCTGCATACCCACCCCGGCCGCAGCTCCATCCATCGCAAGCTGGCCGAGATTTACGCCAAGCGGCGCGATGCCCGGGCGCTGGAAGCCATCGCCATTCCGGCCCACGACCTGACGCGCGGCGACGGCGCCGACTGGCTCAGCATCGCCGCCCTGGGCAGCGAGCTCGACCCCGACAACCCGCTGTACAAGCCGGGCGGCGCCCCGGCGCAAAGGGCCCCGGCCGAGTCGGGCCGTGCACCTTTCATGGCCGACACCGAACCCTGGGGTGGCGACCAGGCCGATTCGCAGCCCGCCAGTTCGCGCCGCGCGCCGCTGGATCTCGATCTGGACGAGCCGGCAGCCCCGGTGGCGACGGCCGCGGCCAGCGCGGCGGCCCTGGATGCGGAGCTGAACGCCTACCGTGCCTCATCCCCTGCCCCGCTGGAGCCGCCGCCCCCACCCCCACCTCCGCCCCCTGTCGTCGATTTCGATCTCGACCTGGACTTCGCCCCGCCGTCCGAGCTGCCTCCGGCCTCCGCCGCTGACGCTGACCCCGTGCCGGTCGTCGCGGCGCCACCGAAAGCCAAGCCGGCGCCCGCCGTGGACGACGGCATGATGGAGTTCGACCTGGAGGCCTTGTCCACCAATCCGGATTCGCGCTCGGGGGAAGAGCTGAACACCGCCCAGCCGGCCGATGCCGACGAGGATCCGGCCGCCACCAAACTGGCCCTGGCACAGGAGTTCCACGCCATTGGCGACACCGATGGCGCGCGTGCTCTGGTCAAGGAAGTCATCGCCGAGTCGTCCGGCACCTTGCGCGCCAAGGCAGAGCGCTTCCTGACCGAGTTGAGCTGATCCCTTCGGCACTCGGTTCGAACACCGGCGCCCTTGCGGCGCCGGTGTTGTTTTTTACGCCACCCCACCCATGCCGATAGACTCGCCTGTGCCATGCAGCCCGTGAGAATCGCCCTCGGCATCAGTTACCTGGGAACCCGTTACCAGGGCTGGCAAAGCCAACCGTCCGGCCAGACCGTGCAGGATCGGCTTGAGCACGCCCTGGGCAAGTTCACCACCCAACCGGTGTCGCTGCTGTGCGCCGGCCGCACCGATGCCGGCGTGCACGGCCTGATGCAGGTGGTGCACTTCGACACGCCGCTGCAACGCGAGCCCTTCTCCTGGATCCGCGGCACCAACCGCTTCCTACCGTCCGACATCGCCGTGCAGTGGGCGCAACCGGTGCCGGACGCCTTCCACGCCCGCGCCAGCGCGCTGGGTCGCCGCTACGCCTATGTGGTGCTGGAGTCGCCCATGCGGCCCAGCGTCGAGGCCGGCCGCGTGGGCTGGGTGTACCGCCCCCTCGACCATGCCGCCATGCTGAAAGCCGCCGCCATGCTGATCGGCGAGCACGACTTCAGCGCCTTCCGCGCCAGCGCATGCCAGGCGCTCTCGCCCGTCAAGACCTTGCGCCGCCTGGACATCAGCCGGCGTGGCGCGTACTGGCGCTTCGACTTCGAGGCCAGTGCTTTCCTGCACCACATGATCCGCAACATCATGGGCAGCCTGCTGCAGATCGGCCAGGGCCTGCAGCAGCCCGAATGGATGCACGAGGTGCTGCAGGCCCGCGACCGCGACGCCGCCGCGCCCACCTTCTCGCCCGATGGCCTGTACTTTCTGGGCCCACTGTACGACCGGAAATGGGGCTTGCCCGACCGCACCCCCGCCTATGATTCCCTTCCATGCTGAAACCCCCTGAACGCACCCGCATCAAGATCTGTGGCCTGACCCGCGAGCAGGACGTCGACGCGGCCGTCGCTGCGGGCGCCGATGCGATTGGCTTTGTCCTGTACCCGAAAAGCCCCCGCCATGTCACACCCGCGCGCGCCGCCGAGCTGGCGCGGCGGCTGCCGCCCATGGTCACGCCGGTGCTGCTGTTCGTCAACGCAAGCGCTACGGATATCGCCGCTGCCTGCGCTACTGTGCCTGGCGCCACCCTGCAATTTCATGGGGATGAGTCGCCCGCCGACTGCGCCACGGCCGCCACGCGCGCGGGGCGCACCTACTGGCGCGCGGCGCGCATCCCCATCGACGGCGCGCAGGCCTTCGACTTGGTAAAATTCGCCCACGACTATGCCTCCGCACAGGCTTTGCTGCTCGACACCCTGGTCGACGGATTCGGCGGCGGCGGAAAGACATTCGATTGGTCACTGCTACCACCAAGCGCTCCCGCTCACCTCGTCTTGTCTGGTGGGTTGACACCTGCAAACGTGGGTGGTGCGATCGTGCAGCTGCGCGGCCGCGGGCTTTCGCTTGCGGTTGACGTTTCCTCCGGCGTCGAGGCCGATGGCCCTGATGGCAAGCCCCTGAAGGGCATCAAGGACGCCGACAAGATCCACCAGTTCGTCGCTGCCGTGCGCGCGGCGGACCCGCAGAGTTTTTGACCACCATGATCGACTACCACCAGCCCGACGCGAGCGGGCATTTCGGCCGCTACGGCGGCAGCTTTGTCTCCGAGACGCTCACCTTCGCCATCAACGAGCTGAAGGACGCCTACGCCAAGTACCAGCACGACCCGGCCTTTCTGGCCGAGTTTCAAAGCGAGCTGGCGCACTACGTGGGCCGCCCCTCGCCCGTCTACCACGCCGCGCGCACCAGCCGCGAACTGGGCGGCGCGCAGATCTACCTCAAGCGCGAGGACTTGAACCACACGGGCGCGCACAAGATCAACAACGTCATCGGCCAGGCCATGCTGGCCCGCCGCATGGGCAAGCCGCGCATCATTGCCGAGACCGGCGCCGGCCAGCACGGCGTGGCCACTGCCACCATCTGCGCCCGCTACGGGATGGAATGCGTGGTCTACATGGGCAGCGAGGACGTCAAGCGCCAGTCGCCCAACGTCTACCGCATGAAGCTGCTGGGCGCCACCGTGGTGCCGGTCGAAAGCGGCAGCAAGACCCTGAAAGACGCGCTGAACGAAGCCATGCGCGACTGGGTTGCCCACGTGGACAACACCTTCTACATCATCGGCACCGTCGCCGGCCCGCACCCCTACCCCATGATGGTGCGTGACTTTCAAAGCGTGATCGGCCAGGAATGCCTGACGCAGATGCCCGAAATGCTGGCCGAGCAAAAAATCGCCGCCCAGCAGCCCGACGCCGTGGTCGCCTGCGTCGGCGGTGGCAGCAACGCCATGGGCATCTTCTACCCCTACATCCCCTACGAAAACACGCGCCTGATCGGCGTCGAGGCGGCCGGTGAAGGCCTGGACTCGGGCAAGCATTCGGCCAGCCTGCAGCGCGGCGCCAGCGGCGTGCTGCACGGCAACCGCACCTATGTGCTGCAGGACGCCAATGGCCAGATCACCGAAACCCACAGCATCTCGGCCGGCCTGGACTACCCCGGCGTCGGCCCCGAGCACGCCTGGCTGAAGGACATCGGCCGCGCCGAATACGTTGGCGCCACCGACGCCGAGGCGCTGGCCGCCTTTCACCACCTGTGCCGCGCCGAGGGCATCATCCCGGCGCTTGAATCCAGCCACGCCATGGCCTACGCGATGAAACTGGCCCCCACCATGCGCCCCGATCAGTCCATCCTGGTCAACCTGTCGGGCCGTGGCGACAAGGACATCGGCACCGTGGCCGACCTCGACGGCGCCGACTTCTACGACCGCCCCTCCATGCGCGGCCATGTCGTCAAGGGCGCCGCAGCCAAGCCGGGAGCCCAGTCATGAGCCGCATCCAGGCCACCATGGCCGCCCTGCAGGCCGAAGGCCGCAAGGCGCTGATCCCTTACGTCACCGCCGGCTTTCCCTACGCCGACATCACCCCCGCGCTGATGCACGGCATGGCCAGCGCCGGGGCCGACATCATCGAGCTGGGCGTGCCCTTTTCCGACCCCAGCGCCGATGGCCCCGTCATCCAGAAGGCCGGCGACCGCGCGCTGTCACTGGGCATCGGCATGGCCGAGGTGCTGAAGATGGTCAACACCTTCCGCCAGAAGGACGACAAAACCCCTGTCGTGCTGATGGGCTACGCCAACCCGGTCGAGCGCTACGACCAGGCACACGGCGACGGTGCCTTCATTCGCGACGCCGCCAAGGCCGGCGTCGACGGCGTGCTCGTCGTCGACTACCCGCCCGAGGAATGCGTCGATTTCGCCGCCAAGCTGCGTGGCCACGGCATCGACCTGATCTTCTTGCTGGCGCCCACCTCCACCGAGCAGCGCATGCAGCAGGTGGCCCAGGTGGCCAGCGGCTACGTCTACTACGTTTCGCTCAAGGGCGT
>JAIUOM010000184.1 GCA_020161215.1 Pseudomonadota bacterium | reverse complement strand
GGACCAGACGCGGTCGATTTTCTCGAAACCGGTGCGCAAGCGGTCGCGCACCACGTGGATCAGCCAGCCGATCACGGGCAACGGCACCAGGGTGACCAGGGCCAGCGTGGGGTCGATGGAGAACAGGATCACCGCCGTCATGACGATCATCAGCACGTCGGTGGCGAAGTCCAGCAGGTGCAGGGACAGAAAAACGTTGATGCGGTCGGTCTCCGAGCCGATGCGCGCCATCAGATCGCCCGTGCGTCGGCCGCCAAAATACTCCAGCGACAGCTTCAGCAGATGCTCGTAGGTGGTGGTGCGCAAGTCCGCGCCAATCCGCTCCGACACCAAGGCCAGGATGTAGGTCTTGGCCCAGCCCAGCGCCCAGGCCAGCAGGGCCGACCCCGCCAGGCCGGCCAGCAACCAGCCGACCAGGGTGGTGTCGATCGGCTGGCCGTTCTGGAACGGGATCAGCACCTTGTCCATCAGCGGCATGGTCAGGTACGGCGGCACCAGCGTGGCGGCGGTGGCGGCCAGCGTGAGCAAGAATGCGGCCAGCAATTGCCAGCGGTACGGCTGCGCAAAGCGCCACAGGCGAAACAGGGTCCAGGTCGAGGGGGGTTTGTCTTCGTCCGGCGCCTCGGTGTCGTCGGTTTCCTCGACGATGTCCTCATGCGGCGCCACCGCGCTGACCACACCGGCCCCTGCGGCCATCGCCAATTCAAACTGATCCAGCAACTTCAACGCCGCCGGGTTGTGCCCCAAGGTGTAGCGCCAGACCGCCAGCTGACGTTCGGCGTCGCGCAATTCCAACGTTCCGACACCGGCGTAGTCGTGGTGCGACAGCGTCAGGCCGGGGCGTAAATCCCAATCAACCCACTTGTCCTCACCCGGAAATCGGGACACAAGTCGTTGATTTGTAACAATAATTTGACCAGGGCCAAAGCGCAACCGCCGATCCAGGTCAACGTCCAGCAACCCCAGCACGTTTTCTGAGGGTCGCAAGGGCGCCCCCCTGTGTCCCCCCATCGGCACAGCCGATTCGGATAATGCGGTAGCGGGGGAGGTGTCGAGCGACATGGGTTCCAGCAAAGCGGGCCGCCAGTGAAGCATCTGCCGAGGCAGCCCATCAAGAACAACGGATCACGGAAAGCGAGCGCACTCCGTATGAGGCGAATCGATCATCACGAGCATGGCTCGGCGAGCGGAGTCGGATTGTATCCGTCCGCCCCCTTGGCAACGGCCGAACAGGCACCGGCTTCGGGGCCCCGGCCCGAACGCATCTTCCCCGACATGGTCATCCGCCGCATGGCCCATTTGCGCGGGCCCAACATCTGGACTTACCGCGCGGTCATCGAGGCCGTGGTGGACATCGGCGAGTTGGAGGACTTTCCCTCCAACACCCTGCCCGGCTTCTACGATCGGCTCACCTCCTGGCTGCCGGGCCTGATCGAGCACCGCTGCAGCGTCGGCCGCCGGGGCGGCTTTCTGATGCGCTTGCGCGACGGCACCTGGCCCGGCCACATCCTGGAGCACGTGGCGCTGGAGCTGCAAACCCAGGCCGGCATGAAAACCGGCTTCGGCAAGGCCCGCATGACGCACGAGCACGGCGTCTACAAGGTGGTCATCCGCACCCGCAACGAGGCCATTGGCAAGCTGGCCATCGAATCGGCGCGCGATCTGGTCATGGCCGCCATCAACAACCGCCCGTACGACGTGGGCGCCACCCTGGCCAAACTGACCGACATGGTGGACCGCCAGTGCCTGGGCCCCAGCACCGCCTGCATCGTGGACGCCGCCAGCGAACGCGGCATCCCGGCCATCCGCCTCAACGACGGCAACCTGGTGCAACTGGGCCAGGGCGTGGCCCAGCGCCGCATCTGGACCGCCGAGACCGACCGCACCAGCGCCATCGCCGAGGGCATCTCGCGCGACAAGGACCTGACCAAGCAGCTGCTGTCGGCCGCTGGCGTGCCGGTGCCCGAGGGCCGCACGGTCGAAACCGCCGAAGCCGCCTGGGAAGCCGCCGAGGACATCGGCCTGCCGGTGGTCGTCAAACCCTCCGACGGCAACCATGCGCGCGGCGTCTCGCTCAATCTGAAAACCCGCGAGGAAGTGGTCAACGCCTTCATCGCGGCCGAAAAAGAAGGCTCCGAGGTGCTGGTCGAGAGCTTCATCCCCGGCCAGGAGCACCGCCTGCTGGTGGTGGGCGGCAAGGTGGTGGCGGCCACCCGCGGCGAAATCACACGCGTCAGCGGCGACGGCCGCTCCAGCATCGCCGAGCTGATCGCCAGCCACGTCAACACGGATCCGCGCCGGGGCGAGGAAGAGCAGTTTCCGCTCGACATCGTGCGCCTGGACGATCCGGTCCTGCTGCTGCTGCTGCAGCGCCAGGGCCTGAACGCCGACAGCGTGCTGCCGCGCGGCCAAAGCGCCGAAGTGCAGCGCACCGGCAACATGGCCAACGACGTCACGGCCCAGGTGCACCCCGACATCGCCGAGCAGATGGCGCTGGCCGCCCGCGTGGTGGGCCTTGACATCGCCGGCATCGACCTGGTGGTCGAGGACATCGGCCAGCCGCTGGCGCCACAAGGCGGGGCCATCGTCGAGGTCAACGCCGGCCCTGGCCTGCTGATGCACCTGAAACCCGCCGTGGGCCGTGCCCAGCCGGTGGGCGAAGCCATTGTCGAACACCTGTTCCCCGGTGCCGAGTCCGGTCGCGTGCCCATCGTCGGCCTGATGGGCGACGGTCTCAGCGCGCTGGCTTCCCGGTTGCTGGCGGCGCTGTTGCAATTGCACGGCCGCCATACCGCCCTCGCCTGCCGCGACGGCCTGTTCCTGGGCGCGCGCCAGCTGTCCAAGGGCGACGCCCTGGGCTACGCTTTTGGCGAACGCATGCTGATCAACCGCACGGTGCAGGCGGCGGTGTTTGAAACCTCGCCACGCCATATTTTGACCGAGGGTTTACCCTATGATCGCTGCCAAATCGGCGTGGTCATGGCGATGCCAGGCGCGGCGGGCCTGGCCGATCTGTACATCACCGACGACGAGCAGATGCCCAACGTGGTGCGCACCCAGGTCGACGTGGTGCTGCCGCAAGGCGCCTCGGTACTCAACGCCGACGACCCCCACGTGCTGGAGCTGGCCGAATACTCGGATGGCGAGGTGCTGCTGTACAGCCTGGAGCCGGACCACCCGGCGCTGGCGGCCCACCGCGCCCGCAAGGGCCGTGCCCTGGTGGCCCGTGGCCAGCAGATCCTGCTGCTCCAAGGGGCCGAAACCGTCGTCCAGGCCGACCTGGGCGGCGCCGATTTCTCGGCCTTCAGCACCGATCTTCCGGAAGATATCCGCCCCCACGTGCTGGCCGCCGCGGGCGCCGCCTGGGCCTTGGGCGTGCCGGTGGACTTGATTCATGCGGGTTTGTTGCGATTTGGCGAGCCCCAATCGGCCTCTCTTGTCCACTGATTCGTGGGCTCGTTCGTTGCGTAGTTCTGATCTTTCCCGATAGGACATTCCATGGAAGTCACCCGCATTCGCGCGCTGCGCGGCCCCAATCTGTGGAGTCGCCATACGGCCATCGAGGCCGTCGTCACCTGTGAAGGTGCCGAGCGCGACCTGCGTACCGCCCCGGCCTTCGAGCAGCGCCTGCGCGAGCTGTTTCCCGGCGTCGGGGCCCTGCACGCCAACAAGCCCAGCACGCCAATTTCCCTGGCCCACGCGCTGGAGTTGACCGCGCTGGCCCTGCAAGCCCAGGCCGGCTGCCCCGTCACCTTCAGCCGCACCACGCCGACCGAGGTGGAAGGCACCTTCCAGGTCGCCGTGCAGTACACCGAGGAAGCCGTCGGCCGCCTGGCCTTCGACAAGGCCCAGCAGCTGTGCCGCGCCGCCGCCGACGGTGGCCCGTTCGATCTGGCCGCCACGCTGGCCGAGTTGCGCGAACTCGACGAGGACGAGCGCCTGGGCCCCTCCACCGGCGCCATCGTCGAGGCCGCTGTCTTGCGCGGCATCCCCTTCAAACGCCTGACCAGCGGCAGCTTGGTGCAACTGGGTTGGGGCAGCCAGCAGCGCCGCATCCAGGCCGCCGAGGTGGACGGCACCAGCGCCATCGCCGAATCCATCGCCCAGGACAAGGACCTGACCAAGAAGCTGCTGCACGCCGCCGGCGTGCCGGTGCCGCTGGGTCGGCCGGTCGAAAGCCTGGACGAAGGCTGGTCCGTGGCCAAGGAAATCGGCTTTCCGGTCGTGGTCAAGCCACAAGACGGCAACCAGGGCAAGGGGGTCACCGTCGGCATCACCGACCGCAAGCACTTCGAGATCGCCTACACCGCCGCCGCCAAGTACGGCACGGTGATGGTCGAGAGCTACCTGCCGGGCAGCGATTTCCGCCTGCTGGTGGTGGGCGACCAACTGGTCGCCGCCGCCCGGCGCGACCCGCCCCTGGTGATTGGCGACGGCGAACACACCGTGCGTGAGCTGGTGGCCGAGGTCAACACCGACCCGCTTCGTGGCGAAGGCCATGGCACCTCGCTCACCAAGATCCGCATCGACGCCATCGCCGAGGCACGCCTGGCCGCGCAAGAGCTGACGCCCGACTCGGTGCCCGCCAAGGGCCAGCGCGTGGTGCTGCGCAACAACGCCAACCTGTCCACCGGCGGCACCGCCACCGACGTGACCGACAGCGTGCACCCCGACGTGGCCGCGCGCGCCATCGAGGCCGCGCAAACCGTGGGCCTGGACATCTGCGGCGTGGACGTGGTCTGCGAGAGCGTCATCAAGCCCCTGGAAGAGCAGAACGGCGGCATCGTCGAAGTCAACGCCGCACCCGGCCTGCGCATGCACATCAGCCCCTCGTTCGGCAAGGGCCGCGACGTGGGCAAGGCCGTGATCGACCACATGTACCCGGGTGGCGGCAACGGCCGCGTGCCGGTGATCGCCGTCACCGGAACCAACGGCAAGACCACCACCGTGCGCCTGGCCGCCCACCTGCTCAAGGCCAGCGGCCTGCGCGTGGGCATGACCAACACCGACGGCGTGTACGTCAACGGCCGCCAGATCGACTCGGGCGATTGCTCGGGCCCGCGCAGCGCGCGCAACGTGCTGGCCCACCCGGATGTCGACGCCGCCGTGCTGGAAACCGCCCGCGGCGGCCTGCTGCGCGAAGGCCTGGCCTTTGACCAGTGCGACGTGGCCATCGTCACCAACATGGGTGGCGGCGACCACCTGGGCCTGAACTACATCACCACGCTGGAAGACCTGAGCGTGCTCAAGCGCGTGATCGTGCTGAACGTGGCGCCCACCGGCACCGCCGTGCTGAACGCCGCCGACCCGGCCGTGGCCGCCATGGCGCCGCACTGCCCGGGCAAGGTCACCTTCTTCGCGATGGATGGCCAGCATCCGGTCATCGCCACGCACATGGCGCAGGGCCAGCGCGTGGTGTTCATCGAACGCGGCGACATCGTCTGCGTCGAGGGCGGCTTCAGCAAGCGCCTGCCGCTCGCCAAGGTGCCGCTCACGCGCAAGGGGCAAATCGGCTTTCAGGTCGAGAACACCATGGCCTCGGTGGCCGCCGCCTGGGCCGTGAATGTGTCCTGGGACGCCATCCAGAAGGGCCTGGCCACCTTCATCAACGACCTGCATGGCGTGCCGGGCCGTTTCAACGTGTTCGACTACCGCGGCGCCACCGTGATTGCCGACTACGGCCACAACCCGGACGCCATCGCCGCGCTGGTGGGTGGGGTGCAGAACATGCCGGCCAAGCGCCGCTCGGTGGTCATCAGCGGCGCCGGCGACCGGCGCGACGAGGACATCCGTGGCCAGACCCGCATTCTGGGCGCCGCCTTCGACGACGTGATCCTGTACCAGGACGCCTGCCAACGCGGCCGCACCGACGGCGAAGTGCTGGCGCTGCTGCGCCAAGGCCTGGAAGGCGCCAGCCGCACCCAGCAAGTGGACGAGATCCACGGCGAGTTCATCGCCATCGACCGTGCCCTGGACCGCTTGAAGACGGGCGATCTGTGCCTGATCCTGATCGACCAGGTCGAGGAAGCCCTGGCCCACATCCAGCGCCGGGTCGACGAAGCCGCCCGCGCCCAGGCCAAGCCGGTGGTCGCCAAGAAGGTGCCGAGCAAGCCCAAGCGCCGCAAGCTGAGCACCACGGTGGCCCTGGGGTTGCACCTCTGAGGCTTGCCGGGCGGCGCGGGCCACAGGCGCCGCCCCCCGCCAGAATCAAAAAAGCCCGCGCACCGCGCGGGCTTTTTTTCGGTCGACGCCGGTAACCTGGGCTACGCCGCCAGCAGGCGCTCGCGCGTCTGCTGGTACTCGCGCTTGAAGCGGGCGATCAGTTCCGCCGCCGGCAGCACCTCGGTGATGGCGCCGATGCCCTGTCCGCAGCCCCAGATGTCCTTCCAGGCCTTGGCGCTGCCGTCGCCGCCAAAATTCATCTTGCTCGGGTCGCTTTGCGGCAGGTTGTCGGGGTCCATGCCGGCGTTGCGGATGCTGCCCTTCAGGTAGTTGCCCAGCACCCCGGTGTAGAAGTTGCTGTAGACGATGTCGTCGGAGTTGCTCTCGCAGATCATCTGCTTGTAACCGTCCACGGCGCGCGCTTCCTCGGTGGCGATGAAGGCCGAGCCGATGTAGGCGAAGTCCGCCCCGCAAGCCTGCGCCGCCAGGATGGCGCCGCCCGAGGCGATGGCGCCCGACAACGCCACCGGGCCGTCGAACCACTGGCGGATTTCCTGCACCATGGCGAACGGGCTCTTGGCACTGGCGTGGCCGCCCGCGCCGGCCGCCACGGGGATCAGCCCGTCGGCGCCCTTCTCGATCGCCTTGTGGGCGAACACGTTGTTGATGACGTCGTGCAGCACCACCCCGCCCCAGCTGTGCACGGCCTGGTTCACGTCCTCGCGCGCGCCCAGGCTGGTGATGACGATGGGCACCTTGTACTTGGCGCACAGCTGCATGTCGTGCTCCAGCCGGTCATTGCTCTTGTGCACGATCTGGTTG
>JAIUOM010000183.1 GCA_020161215.1 Pseudomonadota bacterium | reverse complement strand
GAACTGGCCCAGCCCGACCCGCAGGCCCCCGGCACGCTGAGCGCGCACTACGCGCCACGCGCCCGGCTGCGCCTGATGAGCGCAAGCGAGCTGCGCGCCGGCCTGGAGCTGCTGGGCGCCGACGCACGCCACCTGGCGGTGTGGGCGCGCGCGCCGCTGCGCCCGGCCACTCGCGCGGTGCTGCTGCGCCGCATGCCCGACGACGCGGCCGAGGCGGCGCGCCAGCTGTTTGCCGTGCTGCGCGGCTTCGACGACGACGGCGCGCGCCTGATCTGGGTCGAGGCGCCGCCCGAGGGCGCCGACTGGGACGGCGTGCGCGACCGCCTGCGCCGCGCCGCGGCCAGCGCCTGAGCCGAGCAGCCCGGTTCACGGGGGCTCGTTAAACTACACGCCACTTCTCTGGAGAACAGTTCCCATGATTGCATCCTGGTCTCGTCGCGCCACCCTGGCGCTGGCCGGCGCCGGCGCCGCCGCCCTGTTGGTGGCCTGCGGCTCCGGCACGGTCGTTTCCGACCTCAACCCCAAGCGCTTCGTGTCTTTTGGCGACGGGTTCTCCGACGTCGGTCAGAACGGCTACCGCTTCACCGTCAACGACGGCACGCTGAACTGGACCCAGCAGCTGGCCAGCCAGTACAGCCTGCCGCTCAGCGCCGCCTCGGCGGGCGGTTTCAGCTACGCCCAGGGCAACGCCCGCGTGGCCAGCGCCGACACCAGCAGCGGCACCCACGCGCCCAGCGTGTCGGCACAGATCGACGCCTTTCTGGCGCGCACCAGCTTTGCCTCGAACGAGGACGTGGTGGTGGTCAGCGGCGGCGTCAGCGACCTGGTGGCGGCCGTCAACGCCAGCGGCATCTCCGACGCCACCACCCAGGCCGCCAGGGGCGCCGGCAAGGCCCTGGCCGACCAGGTGCGGCGCCTGGTCAACGCCGGCGCGCACCATGTGGTGCTGACCGGCGTGTACAACCTGGGCGACACGCCCTGGGCGCGCGCGATGGGGCAGCAGGGCGCCATCAGCGATTTGTCGATCGCCTTCAACGACGCGCTGCTGGTCAACATCGTCGATCTGGGCCAGTACGTGATGTACGTCGATTCGGCGCTGTTCTACAACCTGGTGCATGGCAAGCCCGGCAACTACACGCTGGACAACGGCGACGACCCGGTCTGCACCACGCCCGACGCCACCACCTGCACCGCCAGCACCGTGCTGTCCGGCGTCGACTACAACAAGTACCTGTACGCCGACAACCTGAACCTCACCCCGGCCGCGCAGCGCCTGTTCGCCTCCGACAACTACGCCGAGGCGGTCTACTACAAGCTCAAGCGGCGCTGGTAAGTCACCGGAGCCCCCAAGAAAAAAGCCGGCGCAAGCCGGCTTTTTTCATGCGCGCCGCAAGCTCACAGCCAGTCGGCGGCCTTCAGCACGTCCACCACCTGGTTGCCCATGATCGAGTGTCCGTAGGGGGTGGGGTGGAAGCCATCGGCAAACAGGAAGCCTTCCCACCAGGTGGCGCCCAGCGGAGCGCCCGGCGGCGGCGTGGTGGCCGACAGCGCGGTGGCCGTGCAATCGGCGAAGGTGCGCTCGGGCACCGCGGTGACGCCGGGGGCGCCGCACACCGGCAAGGTGACGTTGGTCAGCCCGTAGCTGGCTGGCCGGGTCGCCATGTCGGTGAAGCGGGAGGCCACGTCGATGATTTTCACGCGCGTGTCCTTGGCGAAGTTGGCCGCCAGCTGCTGGTTGAAGGCGTTGATCCAGGCCTTGAACAGCCCTTCGGCCTGGGCGCGCGCCGTGGCCCCGTTGGTGCCACCGCCAGAGGCCGCGGCGATCTGGTCGAGCACGCCCTGAAAGCGCGGCGTGTAGGTGATGGTCGGGATGTTGGCCACCACCACGTGCTGCGCGCCCTTGCCCAGGGCCTGGGCATTGATGCCGACCGAGAAGGCGTCGGCCAGCGCCTGCATGTACAGGCCCCCCGCCGTCTCGGCGCCGCCGGCAGTGGCCAGAACGGTCTGCAGCGTGGCGGGCGGCAGCAGCGTGGCCAGCAGCGCCTGGTAGGCCGCGCCTTTGTCCTGCGAGGCCCCCAGGTAGGCGGTGACCAGGTCGGCGGCGTCGTTGCCACCGCCATCGATCGCCACCAGGTCGCCCTTGGCCCAGCCGGCCGTGCCGGCGTCCTGCAGCTGGCGCAGGATGGACAGCGGCGCCACCGCGCCGCCGGCGCTGCTCGGGTTGTTGATGCGCCCGCCGCCGATGGCGTAGTTGGTGCAGCCGGTCTTGCTGTTCGGCGCGAAGGTGGTGCCGGTGAACTTGTAGACCGGGCACAGCGCCGCCAGGTCGTAGGCCTTGGCCACGCGCTCGACCCAGGTCACGTAGGGTTCGTTGCGCGAGCCCTGCACGGTGAAGGTGCGGCCAAAGCCGGGCAAGCCGGCGAAGGTGCCGCTGTCGCTGAGCGAATCGCCGATGACCTTGACGGCGGTGATGCCGAGCGGGTTGCTGTCGTCGCCGCCGCCGCCGCAGGCCGACAGCGCCACGGCCAGGGACACCGCGGCCAGGCGCCAACGGGTCGAGAAAGTGATCTGCATGTGCTTTTCCTTGTGAATCTGGAGAGGGGCCAACGTGCGATGGTAGAGGGCCGGGGACGTCGGCAGGCTAGGGACAACCCCACGGCGCATCGCCTGGGGTGGCCTGTTGCTATCGTTATGGTAGCTTACTGGGAAATGCTGGCGCCGGCTGAAGCGCCGAAACACCCAACATACCGCCGTTCAGCTGAATTTGGGGCAATTTTCAGTCGAGGTCGGCGTGCAGAAAGGGTTGTTAGCTATCCTATTGAGAGTCGTCGATGGATTTGCCGGCGGCCATCGGCGTCCGTTCCCCTGGCGCGCCCTGGCGCCGCGCCAGGAATTCGCGTGCGGTGGCGCGCAGCGCCTGGATCATCTGCACGCCGGTGGGCGAGGGCGCACGCCCATGCAGGGTGATCAGGCCGACCGGCGGCAGCTCGATGCGCAGCCGCACCGGCAGAATGCGCAGCAGCCCCTCGGCCTGGTAGCGCTCGGCCACCATGCGCGCCACGAAACCGATGGCGCCCTGGCGCCGCACCCAGTCGAAGGTGACCAGGAACGACGCGGTTTCCACCACATCGGTCGGCGACTCCAGCCGGTGCCGGTAAAAAGCCTGGATCAGCTTCACGCGCGAGGACGCCCAGGACGGCGGCATCACCCAGGGCAGGCGTGCCAGCGCCTCCCAGCTGGGCGTGCCGCCCTGCGCCAACGGGTGTTCGGGGTGGCAGATCAGGCACATGCCGTCTTGAAGCAGCGCCTCGGTGTCCAGGTCGGGCGCGGCGTAGCCAGGCTCCAGCCGGCCGACGAACAAATCCAGCTCGCCCACGCGCAGGCGCGGCAGCAGGCGCGTCAGGTCGCCTTCCTCGACCAGCACGGTGGCGCCCGGCGCGCTCGCCTTCAGCCGCGCGATGGCGCCGTGCACCAGCTCGGCGAAGGCCACCACCATGCTGCCCACCGCCACCCGGCCGGCGGCGCCGCTGTCCAGCGCCAGCACCGCCTCGTGCGTGCGGGCGTGGTCGGCCAGCACCGAGCGCGCGAAGCGCACCGCCACCGCGCCGGCGGCGGTGGGTTCGGTGCCGCGCGTGGAGCGGGTGAACAGCGCCACGCCGTACATGCGCTCGACCTCGGCCAGCATCTTGGACACCGCCGGCTGGGTCAGCGCCAGGAAGTCCGCCGCCCGCCCCAGGTGCCGGAACTCGTCCAGCGCCACCAGCAGCTGCAGGTGCCGCAGCCGCAGGTTGGAGCGCAGCACGCGGTCGATTTGGCTCATGGGTGTTTCATGAAAAACTGGAAACTAAGCAGTCGGATATTTCAATGGATTGTAATGATTGAAGCCGAAATAATGGTTCCCATAGGCATTCATTCCACAGCATTTGGAGACAAACCATGCGCTTCAGCAGACGACAGTTCACCTTCACCGGCATCGCCGCCGCCGCCTCGCTCCACGCACCCGCGCTGCGTGCCGCCGGTTACCCGGAGCGCCCGATCACCTTCATCTGCCCCTGGTCGGCCGGCGGCACCGCCGACGTGACCATGCGCGCGCTGTGCCAGGCCGCCGGCAAGGAGCTGGGCCAGGCGATCGCCGTGGACAACCGCGCTGGCGCGTCCGGCATGCTGGGCCTGCGCCTGATGGCCAACGCCAAACCGGACGGCTACACCATCGGCCAGGTGCCGATCTCGGTCACGCGCTTTTCGCAACTGGGCAGCGTCAAGCTTGACCCCATGACTGAGCTGACCTACATCGCCCGCGTGTCCGGCCAGACCTTTGGCACCGCCGTCGCGCCCGCGGCGCCCTGGAAGTCGCTGAAGGACCTGGTGGCCGATGCCAAGGCGCGCCCCGGCAAGATCACCTACGCCAGCGCCGGCGTGGGCGGGGCCACGCACGTGGGCTGGGAAGAGTTCCTGCTGGCCGCCGGCGTGCAGATGAACCACATCCCCTACAAGGGCGGCGCCGAGGCGCTGCAAGCGGTGCTGGGCGGCCATGTCGACGTGCTGGTCGATTCCAGCAGCTGGGCGCCGCACGTGCGCGAGGGCAAACTGCGCTTGCTGGCCACCTGGGGCGAGCAGCGCACCAAGGAATTCAAGGACGTGCCGACGTTGAAGGACCTGGGCTACAACGTGGTGGTGGATGCCCCCAACGGCATTGGCGCGCCCAAGGGCCTGGAGCCGGCCGTGGCGGAGCGCCTGCGCGCCGCCTTCAAGATCGCCGCCGTCAGCCCCGAGTTCAGCAGCGCCTGCGCCAAGATCGACGCCCCGCTGATGTACCTGGACGGGCCCGACTACGCCAAGTACATCGCCGACACCTACCGCAAGGAAACCCAGCTCATCGAGCGCCTGAAGCTCAAAGAGCTGATGGCCAAAGGTTGAGTGCGACACCTATGGACACCGCCACCCGCTCGCCCCTGATCCGCCTGCACGCCAACGACAACGTGCTGGTGGTGCGCGAGCCCATCGCCCTCGGCCAACTGCTGCCCGAGTTCGACCTGCGCATGCGCGCGCAGGTGCCGGCCGGCCACAAGATCGCGGCGCGCCGCATCGCCCAGGGCGAGCCGGTGAAGAAGTACGACACCGTGATCGGCGCCGCCTCGCGCGACATCGAGGCCGGCGAGCACGTGCACGGCCACAACCTGGAGCTGGTCGACTTCTACCGCGACCCCGGCTTCGGCCTGGACGTGCGGCCGGTCGGCTACCTGCCCGAAGACCAGCGCGCCCGTTTCATGGGCATCGTGCGGCCCGACGGCCGCGTGGCCACGCGCAACTTCATCGGCATCCTGTCCTCGGTCAACTGCTCGTCCACCGTCATCAAGCAGATCGCGGCGCACTTCACGCCCGAGCGCCTGGCCGCCTACCCCAATGTCGATGGCGTGGTGGCCTTTGCCCAGACCAGCGGTTGTGGCATGTCCTCGCCCAGCGAGCACTTCGACGTGCTGCGCCGCACCATCGCCGGTTACGCGCGCCACCCCAACCTGGCGGCGGCGCTGATCGTCGGTCTGGGCTGCGAGCGCAACCAGGTCGCCGATCTGATTGGCTCGCAGGGCCTGGCGCCGGGCGAGCGCCTGCGCACCTTTGTCATGCAGGACACCGGCGGCACGCGCGCCACCATCGAAGCCGGCATCCGCGCCATCGAGGCCATGCTGCCGGCCGCCAACGACGTCAAACGCGAGCCGGTGAGCGCCGCGCACCTGAAGATCGGCCTGGAATGTGGGGGGTCGGACGGCTTTTCGGGCATCACCGCCAACCCCGCGCTGGGTGCGGCCATGGACATCCTGGTGCGCCACGGCGGCACCGCCATCCTGTCGGAAACGCCCGAAATCCACGGCGTTGAGTTCATGCTGACGCGCCGCGCCGTCAGCCCCGAGGTGGGGCAAAAACTGCTCGACCGCCTGGCTTGGTGGGAAAGCTACACGCGCGGCCACAACGGCCAGTTCAACGGCGTGGTCGGCCCCGGCAACCAGGCCGGCGGTCTGGCCAACATCTTCGAGAAATCGCTCGGCTCGGCCATGAAGGGCGGCACCACGCCGCTGCAGGCCGTGTACGAATACGCCGAACCCATCGACCAGGCCGGCTTTGTGTTCATGGACTCGCCCGGCTACGACCCGGTGGCCACCACCGGCCAGATCGCCAGCGGCGCCAACCTGATCTGCTTCACCACCGGGCGCGGCTCCATGTTCGGCAGCAAGCCCGCACCCACCCTCAAGCTGGCCAGCAACACGCCCATGTTCAAGCGGTTGGAAGAAGACATGGACATCAACTGCGGCGTGGTGGTGGACGGCGAGCTGAGCATCGAACAGATGGGTCAGCGCATCTTCGAGCACATCCTGTGCGCCGCCTCGGGCGAACCCACCAAGAGCGAGCAGCTCGGCCTGGGCGACCACGAGTTCGTGCCCTGGCACATGGGCATCGTGAGCTGAGCGGCGCATCCTCCAAGAAAAGAATCCCCATGACGACCCTGACCCTCACGCGGACCGATCTGGTCCGCGGCCAGAACTTCATCGACGGCGCCTGGCAGCGCTCCGCCGACGGCCGGTCCTTCGACACGATCGACCCGAGTAGCGAGGACGTTCTCGGCACCGTGGCTCGCGGCGGCGCCACGGAGATCGACCAGGCCGTGCAGTCGGCGCACCGGGCCCAGAAGGGAGCCTGGCGCGACATGACTCCGGCCGAGCGCGGGAGGCTGATCTACCGCCTCGCCGACGCGCTCGAAGCCGACGCGACGCGGTTCGCCCTGATGGAGACGCTCGACGTCGGCAAGCCGGTCAAGGAGGCGCTCGGCGACATTCGCGGCGTTTGCGCCACGCTGCGCTACAATGCGGGCGCCGCCGATAAGATGGAAGGCACCACCATTCCGCTTGGCCGCGACCATGTCGACTATACCGTTCTCGAACCGGTCGGCGTGACCGCCCACATCGTGCCGTGGAACTACCCGCTCGGCATGGTCGCC
>JAIUOM010000182.1 GCA_020161215.1 Pseudomonadota bacterium | reverse complement strand
CTGGATTGCCGACCTGGCCGATCCGACGAAGCCCGTCATCACCAAGTTTGAAAACGTCGGCAAGCAGCCCTACGACGCTCTGGTCACCCCTGATGGCCGCAACTACATTGCCGGTTTGTTTGGCGAAGACGGCCTGGTCAAGATTGACCTGTGGACCGATCAGCCCAAACCCGAGCGCATCCTGCCCGGCTACGGGCGCGGCCAGCAAGCCTTGCCCGTGTTCAAGATGCCGCACCTGCGCGGCTGGGCCGTGGCCGGGCGCACCGCCTGGCTGCCCGCTGTTGGCCGGCACGAGGTGCTGGTGGTCGACACCGACACCTGGCAGGAGGTGGCGCGCGTGCCCGTCGCCGGCCAGCCGGTGTTCGTGATGGCGCGACCCGATGGGCGCCAGGTGTGGGTCAACTTTGCCGTGCCCGACTACGACACGGTGCAGGTCATCGACACCCAGACGCGCCAGATCGTCAAGAGCATCAAGCCCGGCAAGGCCGTGCTGCACATGGAGTTCACCCCGCGCGGCGACGCCGTGTGGGTCAGCTCGCGCGACGACCACCGCGTGTCGGTGATCGACACGCAGAGCTTCGACACTCTGGCGGTGCTGCCGGCCAAGTCGCCGAGCGGTATTTTCTTCAGCTCGCGCGCCGCCCGTACCGGCTTCTAGCCATGGACTGGCCGCTGGACGCCCCTTTCGCCGAACGCCTGCTGAACGAAGCACAGCGCGGTTTTCCGCTCGTCGAGCGGCCCTTCGCGGCGCTGGCCGAGCAGTTGGGGACCGACGAGACCACGGTGATCGCCAGTTGCCGGCATCTGTCGGCGCGCGGCGCCATCAGCCGCGTCGGCGGCGTGTGGGCGCCCGGCGTGGGCGGTGCCGCCCTGCTGTGCGCCATGGCCGTACCGGCCGAGCGGCTGGACAGCGTGGCCGCCCAGGTTTCGGCGCACCCCGGCGTGAACCACAATTACGAGCGCGAACATGCGCTCAACCTCTGGTTCGTCCTCACCGGCAACCACCGTGCCCAGCTGGAAACCGTGTTGCACCGTCTCGAAACCGACACCGGCCTGCCCGTCGTCCGCCTGGGCATGGTGCGGCCTTACCGCATCGACCTGGGCTTCGACCTGCATCGCCCGCCCGGCGCCGGCAGCGCGCTGCGCCAGCGCCCGCCGCGCGTGACCGAGGCCGATCGCCCGCTGGCGGCCCTGGTCGAGGCCGGTCTGCCCCTGAACGCCCGTCCCTTTGCCCGCTGGGCGCAGTCACTTGACGACACCACGGCCGGGCTGCTGGCGCGCATCCAGGGCTGGTTGGACGCCGGCACCCTGCGCCGCTTCGGCTTGGTGGTGCGACACCACGAGGTCGGCTTTGGCGCCAACGCCATGACGGTGTTCGACCTGCCCGACACGCTGGTCGATGCCGCCGGCGAGCGCCTGGCCGCGCAACCCGGCGTGACCTTGTGTTACCGCCGCGAGCGCGCCTCCGCCTGGCCCTACAACCTGTACTGCATGGTGCATGGGCGCAGCCGCCCCGAAACCCTGTCCACGCTGCAACGCGCCATCGATGGCGCCGGTCTGGACGGATGGCCACGCCAGGTGCTGTTCAGCCGCCGGCGCTTCAAGCAGACCGGCGCCCACTATTTCAGGGCTTTGCCCGAGGAGGTGGCCCATGGTCATTGACCCCGCCGACCGCATGGCGCCGCGCCTGCCCGCGGGCATCGATCTGGACGACGCGCGCCTGATCGACCGCCTGCAGCGCGATCTGCCCCTGACCGAACGCCCTCTCGCGGACGTCGGCGCCGAGTTGCGGCTGGGCGAGCCCGAGGTCATCGAACGCCTGACCCGGCTGCTGCGCACCGGCGTGCTGACCCGCTTCGGCCCGCTGTTCCAGATCGAGCGTGCCGGCGGCCAGTTCATCCTGGCGGCGCTGCAGGTGCCCGAGCCGCGCTACGCCGAGGTCACCGCCCAGGTCAACGCCCTGGCCGAGGTGGCGCACAACTACCGGCGCGAGCACGCGCTGAACATGTGGTTCGTGCTGGCCGCCGAAACCCCCGAGACCGCCTGGGCCGCGCGCGACCAAATCGAAGCAGCCACCGGCCTGCCGGTGCACGCCTTTCCCAAGGAGCGCGAGTACTTCGTCGGCTTGCACCTGCCGCTGTTGCCCAGTGCCGCCAGCAGCCCGCGCGCGCCCGCGTTGCGCCGCGACGCCCCCGCGCAGCGCCTGATGCCCTTCGACCGCCAGCTCATGGCCGCCACCCAAGCCGGCATGCCGGTGGTCAGTCGGCCCTACGACACCGTCGCCACCGTGGTCGGCAGCACCGGCCTGGCGGTGCGCGCGCGCCTGGGCGAGCTGCGCGAATCCGGCGTGGTGCGCCGCATCGCCGCCGTGCCCAACCACTACCGCTTGGGCTACACCGCCAACGGCATGAGCGTATGGGATGTGGACGACGCCGAGGTCGATCGCCTGGGCGAGTTGATCGGCAACCAACCGGGTGTCAGCCACTGCTACCGCCGTCCGCGCAAACCGGGTGTCTGGCGCTACAACCTGTTCGCCATGTTCCATGGTCACACGCGCGAGGAAGTCCTGGCGCAGACCGAGTCCGTGGCCGCCCTGCTCGGACCCGCCTGCCGCGCCCATGATGTGCTGTTCTCCAGCGCCATCCTGAAAAAGACGGGGCTCAGGCTGCGCCAGCGAATTTGACCGGAGTGCGGCGCGCTCGCCGCCACCTTGATGGGTTTTCGCACACCCCGAGACCGGCGGGTAAATTTCCAGTGTTTCATGCCATTGGTCGGCGCCAAATCATCTTTTGTAGCTCTATTTTTAATAGCACATAAAATCGATTTACCGGCGCCCAGGCTTGGTGTGACCTTGCTCATCCCTCCCACTGGGTTCATGGCAGCAGGCGGATCAGGCGCCCGTTCGGGCTGTCGGTGAGCAGGTAGAGCAGGCCGTCCGGGCCTTGGCGCACGTCACGGATGCGCTCGCCCAGGTCCTCCAGCAGCTTGTGTTCGGCCACCACCTGGCCGTCCTTGAGTTCGATCCGGTCCAGGTACTGAAACTTGAGCGAGCCGACGAACAGGTTGCCCTTCCAGGCCGTGCCGTAGCGCTCGCTGGTTAAAAAGGCCATGCCCGAGGGGGCGATCGAAGGCGTCCAATGGTGCAGCGGTGGCGCCAACCCGGCTTCGGTGGGGCTGCCACTGCCGACCGGGTTGCCGCCGTAGTGCACGCCGAAACTGACCCGCGGCCAGCCATGGTTGGCGCCGGGCCGCGGCAGGTTGATCTCGTCGCCGCCCTGCGGACCGTGCTCGTGCATCCAGAAGCCGCCATCCGGCGCCAGCGTCGCGCCCTGGCTGTTGCGGTGGCCGTAGCTCCAGATTTCCGGCAAGGCGTCGGTGCGACCCACGAAGGGGTTATCGGGCGGCACGCCGCCATCCTTGCCCACGCGTACCACCTTACCGTGATGGTTGTCCAGGGTCTGTGCGTCGTCGCGGCGCGAAAAGCGCTCGCCCAGGGTCAGGAACAAGGTGCCATCGGGCTGGCCACCGACGCGCCGCTCGACGATGCGGCAGCCGAAATGCAGGTTGGCACGGATTTTCGGCCGTTGGCTGAAGATCACCCGCACGTCCTCCAGGCGGCGCCCGTCGTCCGACAGCCGGGCCCGCGCCAGGGCGGTGCTGTTGACGCCGCCCTGGCCCGGCTCGCTGAAGCAGAAGTACAGCCTGCGGTTGCTGGCAAAGGCCGAATCGGTGACCAGATCAAGCAACCCGCCCTGACCACCGGTGGCCACCTCGGGCACCCCTTGCACGGGCGCCAGCACGCGGCCATCGGGCTCCACCACGCGCAGCCGACCCGCTCGTTCGGTGACCAGAAAGCGCCCTTGCGGCAAAAACGCCACGGCCCAGGGCTGCTGCAAGCCGCTGGCCACGGTTTCGGCCTTGGGCGTGCTCGGTTGGCTCCAGGCCGTGAACGGCGCCAGTGCGAAGGCGGCCGCCATCAGAGCCCAGCGTGTTCTCACCGCATCCCCCCTGCGGCCGCTCCGGTGCGTCGCGCCCGAGCCCGCCAATCCGTCAACTATTTCACGTCCATCCCCGATACGGGGGAGAAAGGATTGCGGCAAAGGCCAACTTATGAAACCATTTTTTACTTTTTGGCTAATCATTTACATATTCCCCTGTGGCAGCTGCTGTAGGAAAGCTTTTCACAGGCATTGCCTGGCTGACGTTATGGGCCCTGGCCGGTTGCGCGGGCCTGGGTGAGGGCCTGGACAACGAGGCGCGTTCCAGCCACGCTGCCGCGTCTCCGCTGCCTGGCGTGGAGCCGATTCGCCGTGCACCCAGTGTGCCGCCACGCCGACGCAGCCGGCCCAGCCAGACCCCGGTTGACCCTGCCGACTTGAAGGACATCCAGGCTTGGCTGTATGTGTCCAGCGCCTCCCAGGCCCACCTGATGACGCTGGGCGCCGATCCGACCACCGGCACGCGGGTCTGGGAAAACTATCTGCAGCAGGCCGAACTGTCGTTTGCGCGGATTTCCGATCCCGCCGACCTGACGCGCATCGAGCCCTCCGGGGTGCTGATCCTGGCCTCCACGGTGGTGCTGAGCGATGCCGAGAAGCAAGCCGTGTGGCGGTGGCGCGAGCGCGGCGGCTCGGTGCTCTCGACCTGGCAGACCGGCACCTACGCACCTTCCGGCGAACCGCTGGGCTATGGCTTCATGCGCGAAACCCTGGATGTGGAGGTGGCCGGCGACACCCAGGACGAACCGGACGACACGTTCATGATGGTGCACGGCGACCAACCGGTGGCCCACAGCCTGCCCGCCGGCACCCGCGTGTGGCTGGAGCGGGTGCCCAGGCAACTGCCGCTGCGCCTGGTCGGCAAACAGGAGGCGGCGCAGATCATGGATTGGTCGCGTACCGTGAACGCCCGAAAGCCGGCCGGTCTGATCGCCTATCACGAGCGGCGCATGCCGTCGGGGCGCTCATCGCGCGTGGTCACCGTGGGTTACCCCGAACAGAACTGGCAGCGCTCCGATCCGCGCCAACTGAAAGCCATCACCGGGGACATCCTGGCCTGGCTGTTGCGCCGACCCGGCGCCTACCTGGGCGCCTGGCCGGCACCGTACACCAACGCCCTGTTGCTGGCCTTGCAGGCGGCCGAGCCGGTGAGCGAGACCGACGTGGCGTTGGCACGCATCTTTCGTGGCTTGGGTGGGCGGTTGACCTGCTACGTGCAGGGCGCCAACGCCGGCAGGTCGGCGCCCGGGGTCAGGAAGCTGCTCGACCAAGGCCACGAAATCGGCTACCTGGGCGACACCTTCGAGGCCTTCAAGGATCAACCGGTCGCGCGGCAAGCCGAGCGGCTGGACAAGATGCAAGCGCTGATGACCGAGGCCGGCGTCCCGGTGCGTGCCCCGGCCGGCTTCGCGCCGCCGCTTGACGCCTACGACGCCACCACGCGGCGCCTGGTGCGCGAGCGCGGGTTTGACACCTACCTCAGCTTCATGGAGATGACCGAGGCGCGCCTACCCTTTTTTGCCGAAGGCGTGGGCCGCGACGGCACCGTGGTGCTGCCGCGCAGCCTGATCGGTCCCGAGGAAGCCCTGGAGGAGGACGACAGCACGGGCCTGGACAACTTCCTGGCCGCGCTGGAGCTGTCGGCGCGCATGGGCAGTCTGTCGGTGGTGCGGCTGCCGACGCAGTCGCTGCTGGTGGCCGAGCAGCTCAAGCGTGTGCTGGACAAGATCGGATCGCTCGGCCCCGGCACCTGGCTGGCATCGGCCAGCCAGCTCGCCCAATGGTGGCGGGCCCAGACACGGGTCGCCGTCCGACTCACGCCGCACCCGCAAGGCCAAATGCTGAGCGCCGAGGTGGGTCAGGGATTTGCCAGCACCAAACCGGTGGCGATCTGGATCGATCTGCCTCAATCGCACAGCAAGGCGCGGCTGCAGGCGCTGGACAACGGCAGCCGACCGCCCCCACTGATCGTGGTGGCGCCCGGGCGAGCCCTGATCTCGTGGCGGGCGCCGGCGGCCGGCACCCATCGCTGGCTGCTGAGCATCGAGGACTAGGCGTGCCCAGCCCCACCCGACATCAGCAGCCCAGCCCGCCCAGCGGCCTGGTCCGTCAAGTCTTGCGGTCCGCGGCCCGGACGGCGATGCTGGCGCTGTGCCTGGTCTGGACCTGCACCGCACGCCTGGCCTGGGGCGCCGACGAAGGCCAGATCCTGCTTTACCTCAGCCCCACCACCGAGCGCTATTTCGCCAGCGCCGGGCGGTCCTACGAGCAAATCATCAAGCGCTGGCCGGCCTATCTGCGCAAGTACGGCGAGCACGTCCGGACCCTGGGCCGGGAGGAACTGCTGGCCGACCCACCCACCGGGGTGTTGATCCTGCCCACCACCGTGGCCCTGGACCCGCAGGAGCGCGCCGCCATCGAACGCTTCGCCCAGCGCGGTGGCAGTCTGCTGGGCACCGGCCTGGTGGGCAGCCGCGACGCCCAGGGTCAACCCGCGGGCCTGGATTTTCTGCACACCAGCTTTCAGGTGCGCAGCCATGGCTTTTTCCCGGTCAACGACAACACTTTTTTCGTGCCGTTTGGCGACGGGCCGCTGACCTGGCCGATCCCGGCCGCCCGGCGCATGGGGCTCTCCAATACCTCGGGCAGCCTGCTGCGCATCAGCGCCAGCCACACATCGGCGGTGGCGCTGGACTGGTCGCGCAACGTGCCCGCCGAGCCGCATGCCGTGATGGCTTTCGAGGAAACACCGCGCGGGCGCGTGGCGTACTTCGGGGTCAGCGACGACGCCTGGCCGGCCCAACGGGACAACCTGCTCCTGCTCGACGCCACACTGGCCTGGCTGCGTCGCGAGCCGCACGCCTACAAGGCGGCCTGGCCGCATGGCCACCAGGCCGCGCACCTGATCGAAATGGACACCGAGGACCAGTTCGAATCCGCCCCGAACCTGGCCCGCGATCTGGAAAATGCCGGCTACAAGGGCACGTTCTACTGCCTGACCACGGAGGCGGTGCGCCATCCGGACATCGTGCGGGATCTGCTCCGGCGTGGCCACGAAATCGCCTACCACGCCGACGTGCACTTCGGCTTCAAGGGTGACGCGGTGCGTGAGCAG
>JAIUOM010000181.1 GCA_020161215.1 Pseudomonadota bacterium | reverse complement strand
ACCGGCTCGCCTTCGCCCAGCTCGGAATACAGCGTTTTGGGAAACAGCTTGGGGTTGGGGCCGATCACGTTGTTGGCCGCGCGCAGGATGGCGCTGGTGGAGCGGTAGTTCTGCTCCAGCTTGATGACCTTCAGTTTCGGGTAGTCCTGCGGCAGGCGGCGCAGGTTGTCCAGCGTGGCGCCGCGCCAGCCGTAGATGCTCTGGTCGTCGTCGCCCACGGCGGTGAAGTTGCCTTCGGTGCCGACCAGCAGCTTCATCAGCTCGTACTGGGTGGCGTTGGTGTCCTGGTACTCGTCCACCAGCACGTGCGCCAGGCGCGCCTGCCACTTCTCGGCGACCTCGGCGTGCTGGCTCAGCAGGCGCAGCGGCAGACCGATCAGGTCGTCGAAGTCCACGCTCTGGTAGGCCGTCAGGCGCTCCTCGTAGCGCGCCATCAGCTGAGCGGTCTGGCGCTCGCCCTCGTGGCTGGCCTGGGCCAGTGCCTGGGCGGCGTCCAGGCCGGCGTTCTTCCAGCGGCTGATGGCCCACTGCCACTGCCGCGCCGTGGCGGCATCGGTGGTGGTGCCACAGTCCTTGATCAGACTCAGCACGTCGTCGCTGTCCAGGATGCTGAACTGGGGTTTCAGGCCCAGCACCTGGCCGTCCTCGCGCAGCAGGCGCACGCCCAGGGCGTGAAAGGTGCAGATCAGCACTTCACCCGCCACCTTGCCCACCAGTTGGCGAGCGCGCTCGCGCATCTCGGTGGCGGCCTTGTTGGTGAAGGTGATGGCGGCGATGCGCCCGGGCGCCACGCCGGTCTGGATCAGGCGCGCGATCTTGTGCGTGATGACCCGCGTCTTGCCAGAGCCTGCGCCGGCCAGCACCAGGCAGGGGCCGCGCAGGTGGTTGACGGCGTCGAGTTGGGCGAGATTGAGACCGGGGTCGGACAAGGTGCGCGCGCGGACAAAGGGCTGATCTTAGCTTGCGGTCCTTCGTCGGCTGTGCGGTTCTTCACGGAGACAAACTCTTCTTGCATTCGAAAACTGAAAAAAAATGCATGTGTTTGAAATGTTCGGTAACAATATGAATACTATTTACTGATTTTCGGCGCCCCGAGGCGACCGAGAACACTTCAGGGACGGATTTCATGAACCACTTTCGCACGCTCACCGTGGCGCTGGGCTTGCTCGCGCTGTCTTCGACCCAGGTCATCGCCCAGCCCGCGCCGGCCGCCGCGGTCAAGGTGGCGCTGACCCGCCCCGCCGGCAGCGCCGACTTTCCGGCCGCCTTGCAGGTGGCCGGTCAGACCCTGCAACTCAACGGCAAGGGCACGCGCTACCGCACGGTGCTGAAGGTGTACGACATCGGCCTGTACGCGGGCGCCAAGGTCGGCTCGCTGGAGCAGCTGCTGGCACTGCCCGGCACCAAGCGCTTTCAGCTGGTGACCCTGCGCGACCTGAGCGGCGACAGCCTGGGCCTGGCCATGGTGCGCGGCATGCAGGACAACATGCCGGCGGCCGAGCGCTCCAAGCTCCTGGCCTACATGGATCGCCTGAGCCGCATCTTTGCCTCCGAGCCCGAGGTGCGGGTCGGCAGCGTGCTGCTGGTGGAGCACACCCCCGGCAAGGGCACCACCTTGTGGCTGAACGGCGTGCAAAAAGGCGACGTCGTCCCCGATCCCGAGTATTTCTCCAGCGTGGCCCGCATCTGGCTGGGCCCGCGCCCGGTCGACCCGATGCTCAAGGACGCGCTGCTCGGCCAGCCGGTGCGCCGGCCCGAATCGGGCATCTGAGGCGGCGCGCTCTGCCCGTGGCATGATGCGGCGCCCGGGCCGGCCAATGGCCCGGATTTCCCAGTCGCCGCGCCGCAGCCGCCCTTGAGTTCGATCCTCGCCGTCACCTTCCCGTTCTTCGCCCTGGTCCTGTGCGGCTACCTGGCGGCACGCTCGCGCCTGCTGCCGCTGGACGCGGTGCCGGGCTTGAACATGTTCGTGCTGTATTTCGCGCTGCCCTGCATGTTGTTTCGTTTTGGCAGCTCGACCCCGCTGGAGCGCCTGTTTGATCCGGTGGTGGCGGTGCTGTGGCTGCTGTGCGGGGGGCTGATCGTGACCGCCGCCGTGTGGCTGGCGCGGCGCCAGGGCGCCGGCTGGCCGGATGCCGCCCTGGGCGCCTTGGTGGCCGCGTTTCCCAATTCCGGCTTCATGGGCGTGCCGCTGATCCTGGCCTTGCTGGGCGAGGCGCGCGTGGGGCCGGTGATGGCCACCCTGCTGCTGGATCTGGTGGTGACCACCTCCTTGTGCATTGGGCTGGCCCACCTGGGCGGCGCCGGCGCCGGCGCGGGTGGCGAGCAGGGCGCGGCGCGCGCGGTCGGGCGCGCCCTGAAGGGCATGGTGCGCAACCCCATGCCCTGGTCGATCCTGCTCGGTGCCCTAGCCGGTGCCCTGGGATGGCAGCCGTGGGCTCCCCTGGGCAAAACCGTTCAGTTGCTGGCCGATGCGGCTTCGCCGGTGGCCTTGTTCACCATCGGCGCGGTGCTGGCGCGCTCGCAGTCGCAGTGGGCCAGCGGCGGGGGCGGACAGGCGTCGCCGCTGCACGACGTGGGCCTGATCGCCGCCAGCAAACTGGTGCTGCACCCGGCCCTGGTGTGGGCCCTGGGCACGCTGGCCGTGCACGCCGGCGCGTTGGTGCCGGGCGCGCTGGCGCCCCTGGTGCTGGTGGCGGCCCTGCCTTCGGCCAGCAACGTGTCGCTGCTGGCCGAGCGCTTCGGCGCCGACAACGGGCGCATCGCGCGCATCATCCTGTGGTCCACCGCCGTGGCCTTCTTCAGCTTCTCGGGGGTGGTGGCCCTGTTGCGCTGAAAAAGCCGGGGCCGGCGTTGCCCTGCGGTTGTGCGTGGCGCCCCACCCCCAGGGCGAAGGGCGTCGCGGGGGCGCTCGGCTTCAGTTGCGCGGCGCGGGCAGCGTCATGGGTGAGATGGCGCGCTGCTGGGCCGCCAGCTCGGAAGCCGGTAGGGTGGTGACCGATTCGCGGATCATCCCGCCCCCGATCACGTCGCCCGAGACGGTGCCCTGGCCGCGCACGCGCGCCTCGCAATCGGTCTTGTAGTAGGCCGGCAGATTCGCGCAACGCTGCAGCCCGTTGGCCTGGGCTTGTTGCGGGCTCACGGTGCTCAGCTGCGTGCCGTGCGCGTTGCGCGCTTCCATGCGGGCCGCGGACGGGTCCAGGTTGGTCTGGGCGGGGGTCATCTGGGCCACGGCGGGCAAGCTCAGGGTGGCGCCGAGGGCCAGCAGGGTGAACAGTTTTTTCATGGCAAGACTCCTTGGTTGCTTGAGGTCACCGGCGCGCGTCGGCGCACCGGCATGGTTTCACTGTAGGGCGTGCGTCGGCGCGCGCGTGTCGGACAGGGCGCTGTACCGCCGGCCTGGGCTCACGGCGCGGCGCGGGCTCACCGCAGGCTCACCCGCTCGGGCGCCGGGGTGGCGGCCATGCCGTCCTGGGCGTGCGGATGGGGCGGTGGTGGCGGCATCAGGCCAGGCAGCAGGCGCTGCTGGGCGGCCAACTGGGTGGCCGGCAGAATCGTCACCGTCTGCTTGAGCACGCCGCCGTCCCGCACGCTGCCCGAGACCTGGCCCCAGCCGTGCACGCGCGCCTCGCAGTCGACGCGGTAGTACTCGAGCAGGCCGGCGCAGCGCCGCAAGGCGTTGGCGGTGGCTTGCTCGGGCGACAGCGCCGTCAGCGCGCCGCGCTGGGCCTGCACGGCCTGGATTTCCTTCACCGCGGCGTCGGGGTCCAGATTGGTCTGGAACGGGCCCAATTGCGCGGCGGCCGGCAGGGCCATGGCGCCGGTGAGGGTCAGCAGGGTCAGCAGCTTTTTCATTCAGAGGCTCCTTCTTGAACCCGGCTCGGCGTTGGGCGCGGGGCCGGGAGGCGACGGCGCTGCAGGCGGCTACCGGCTTCAGATCCTGCGTTGTGCGCGTCGGCGTGATGTCACTCTAGGCCGCGCGCCTGCCGCGCCCTGTCGGACGGGACGCCGCGCGCCTGACCGCTGAAACGCGCCTTCCGGCGTCAGACTTGCAGGGGATCGACGTCGATGGCCCAGCGCACGATGGCGCGGTGGGCGGGGCTGGCGCGCAGCGCGTGGGCCAGCGGCCGGCAGGCCGCCAGCAGGCGCTGCAGGGCGGCGCGCGAGGGGCTTTCCAGCAGCATCTGCACGCGCTCGATGCCGGCCACGCGCTGCACCGTCAGGGGCACCGGCGGGTACCACTGCACCTGGTCCGCCTCCATCCCCTGGGCGGCCTCGGCCACCGCGCCGAGAAAGTCCTGCGCCGCCTGCTGGCTGCGCGCCTCGGCGCGCAGCAGGGCCAGGAAGCTGAAGGGCGGCAGGCCGGCCTCGGCGCGCTCGCTCAACTGGCGCGCCGCGAAGCCCGGGTAGTCGTGCGCCTTCAGCGCCTCGTACAGCGGGTGCTGGGGATGAAAGGTCTGCACCCACATTTCGCTGGCGATGCCGCTGCCGACATCGCGCCCGGCGCGCCCGGCGGCCTGCATGAGCAGGGCGAACAGGCGCTCGGGGGCGCGGAAATCGCTGGAAAACAGCGCCCCGTCGGGCTGCACCGCCGCCACCAGGCCGACGCGGCGAAAGTCGTGCCCCTTGGCCACCATTTGCGTGCCCACCAGCACGTCCACCTCGCCGGCATGCACCTGGGCCAGCTGCGCCTCCAACTGGCCCTTGCCGCGCGTCGAATCGGCGTCGATGCGGGCGATGCGCACCGGCGTGCCGTCCGGGCGGGCGATGGCCGCCAGCAGCTCGCCCATCTGCTCTTGCAACTGCTCGGTGCCGCGGCCCAGGGTGCCGATGTCGAGGTTGCCGCAGGCCGGGCAGGCGCGGGGCACGGGCTGGCTCAGCCCGCAGTGGTGGCAGCGCAGGCTGCGGTCGATCTTGTGGAACACGCGGTAGGCGCTGCAGTGCGGGCATTCGCTTTTCCAGCCGCAGTCGGCGCAGTGCAGCACCGGCGCCCAGCCGCGCCGGTTCAGCAGCAGCAGCACCTGCTCGCCGCGCGCCACGCGCTCGCCGATGGCCGCCAGCAGGGGCGGGGCGATCAGCGTGCCCTTGGGCTGGTGCGTCATGTCCACGCGGCGCACGCGCGGCAGGCCGGCGTCGGCCCCGTGCGTCGGCGCGCCGATGCGCCGCGGCATGGCCAGGCGCTGGTAGCGGCCAACGCCGCCCTCGGCCGCCGGCGCGCTGGCGTGCCAGCTCTCCAGCGAGGGCGTGGCCGACCCCAGGATGACCCGCGCGCCGCCGTGCTTGCCACGGTACAGGGCCAGATCGCGCGCCGAGTAGCGCGCGCCTTCCTGCTGTTTGTAGCTGGGGTCGTGCTCCTCGTCCACCACGATCAGGCGCAGGCCGGGCAGGGAGGCCAGCACCGCTACCCGCGTGCCCAGCACGATGCGCGCCTGCCCCAGGTGCGCGGCCAGCCAGGCCGCCAGGCGCTGCGCCGGGGTCAGGCCGCTGTGCAGGGCGACCACGGCGGCGGCGCCAAAGCGCTCGGCAAAACGCGCCTGCAATTGGGGCGTGAGGTTGATCTCGGGCACCAGCACCAGCACCTGGGCCGCCGGGGCGCTGGCCAGGGCGGCCCGCGCGGCGCGCATGTAGACCTCGGTCTTGCCGCTGCCGGTGGCACCAAACAGCAAGAAAGGCCCCGGTTGGGTGCCAATTTCGGCCAAGGCCAGCGTCTGGTCTTCCGAGAGCGCTATGGTTTCAGGAGTTTCTGGCGTGTCTTCCGTGGCCGGCGCGGCGCGTCGGCGCAGGCGCCGGGCCAGCTGCACGCCGTTCAGCGTGCGCAGCTGCGGCGGCAGCGCGGCCAGCGCCACCTCGCCCAGGCCGCGCTGGTAGTAGCGGGCGGTGAACTCGATCAGCCGGCGCCAGTCCTCGGTCAGCGGCGGCAGGCCCTCGAAGGTGCCGGCCACGCCACGCGCCTGGGCGGCCAATTCGGGCGGCGGCGGCTCGGCCGCGCCCCAGACCACGCCCAGCACCTCGCGCCGCCCCAGCGGCACGCGCACCACGCTGCCCGGCGCCAGGGGCTCGGCGGCGTGGTAGGTGAGCGGCCCCTCCAGCCCGCTGTGGGCCGGGGTGGAGACGGCGATGGACAACCAGTGCGTCATGCGGTGAAGGGCCCGTCAGGGCCCGGTCGACACTTGCAGTTCCGGCCTTAAGCCCTTGATCTGCCTGACGAAAGTGGACCTGCGCACAAAATCTGTGGATAACTTTGTTGAAAAGCTGCGAAACCGTGCCGCAGGCCCTGAAAAATCAAGGCTTCCGTTAGAGTGCCTTAAAAAAAAGCAATCATTCTGTTTTATATAAATCAACAACTTAGGCGATTTCAGTGCGCCAGGGCAGGCGTGGATGGGGAGCGGGCATCGGTCACGGGGAACATTGATTTTTGTGCACAAGTCAAGCCCGGATTGGGTGTTTTTTGCCCAGCGTGGGCAGAAAAATCCTTGACTTGCCACCGGGCTTCTGCCTACGGCTGCCTTGGTTGGGGCGGGGCGGCGTCATCGCCGCAGTTGGCGCGAATGGCGGTGCACTTCGTCCACCAGATGCGCCACGTGTTCGGGCGGCGTGTACTGGCTGATGCCGTGGCCCAGGTTGAAGATGTGGGTGCTGCCGCGCGTGGCCGGGTCGGTGTGCGGGCGGCCGAAGCGCTCCAGCACGCGGCGCACTTCGGTGCGAATCGCCTCGGGCGGGGCGAACAGCACGTTCGGGTCGATATTGCCCTGCAGCGCCTTGGGCCAGGCCGATTTAGAGGTATTTTCGGGCGTGGCCGGCGTGGAATCAGCCTGACCTGCTATTGAATTTGAATCTTCGGCGTTGACGATGGCGCGCGCCCGGCCCAGGTCCATGGTCCAGTCCAGGCCCAGCACCTCGCAGTCCAACTGGCGCATCTCGGGCAGCCACAGCCCGCCGCCCTTGGTGAAGACGATGCGCGGCACCACCTGGCCATCCACCCCGGTGCGCTTGAGCTGCGCCAGCACGCGCGCGGTGTAGGCCAGGCTGAAGGCCTGGAAAGCGCCGTCGGCCAGCACCCCGCCCCAGCTGTCGAACACCATCACGGCCTGGGCGCCGGCGTCGATCTGGGCGTTCAGGTACTGGGCCACGGCGTCGGCGTT
>JAIUOM010000180.1 GCA_020161215.1 Pseudomonadota bacterium | reverse complement strand
AGGCGGCCTGACGTGCCGGGGCCTGGCCCTGACCGGCCAGCAGGCAGTTGCCGAACAGCACTTCGGTGACCAGTTCAGGGGCGATGCCGGCGCGCTCGATGGCGGCTTTGATGGCCGCGCCGCCCAGGTCGTGGGCCGCCAGGTTGGCAAAGTCGCCCTGGAAGCTGCCCATGGGCGTGCGGGCGGCGGAGACGATGACGATGGGGTCTTGGTTCATGGGGTGGGTTCCTGGTGGGTGAGGGGCCGCGACGGCCGTGCTCAGATGACGCCCTGGGCGCGCAGGTCGGCCTGCTCCTGGACGCTGAGGCCCAGCTGGCCATAGATCTCGGCGTTGTGCTCGCCGACGGCGGGGCCCGAGCGTGGAATCGGTGCTTCGCGACCCGGCACGCGCGGTACCACGCAGGGCGCGGGCAGGGTGCCGTAATCCGGATCCGGCAGACGGATGATCATCTGGCGCGCCTGGAAGTGCGGATCGGCCTTGACGTCCTCGATGTCGTAGACCTTGGAGTAGGGCAGTTCGTGCTTGCCCAGCGCAGCGTCGATCTCCTGGTACGGCCGGGCGCCGAACCACTGCGAAAGCTCATCGTCCAAGGCCTCCATGTTCTGGATCCGCTGGGGGTTGGTGACGAAGCGCGGGTCGGTGAGCAGGTCGGGGCGATCAATGGCGCGGCACAAGCGTTCGTAGGTGGTCTGTGACGAAGCGACCAGCGTGAAGTAGAGGCCATCGCCGCTGCGGTACATGTTGGAAGGTGCCGTGTACGTGGTGCGGTTGCCCACGTGTCCGCGCACCTGGCCCAGCACCTCGTGCTCGACCGGCAGCGGCTCCAGAATCCGGAACAGGGCTTCCGTCGCCGACAAGTCGACTTCGCAGCCTTCGGCTTGCGGATCGCCGCGCAAGCGCGCGATCTCGGCCGCGATGGAGAACGCGCAGAACACCCCGGCGATCGAATCCCCGATCGGAAAGTTGGCGTGCAGAGGCGAGCCGCCCAGTTCGCCCGTCAGGTTGGTGAAGCCGGTCATGACCTCGAAGATGCGCGCGAAGCCGGGGCGGCTGCGGTAAGGCCCGGTTTGGCCAAAGCCGGTCAGGCGCACCACGATCAGGCGCGGGTTGTGCTTGTGCAGCGTGGCGATGTCCAGGCCCCAGCGGTCCATCGTGCCGGTGCGGAAGTTCTCCACCAGCACGTCGAACTTAGGCAGCATCGACAGGAAGATCTCGCGTCCGCGCGGCTTGCGCACGTCCAGGCTGATGCCGCGCTTGCCGCGGTTGGACACCTTCCACCACAGGGCCTGCTCGTCTTGCAGTGGCTGCATGTGGCGCAGCGCGTCGCTGCCGTCGGGCAGCTCCAGTTTCACCACGTCGGCACCGAGATCGGCGCACAGCGAGGAGCCGGTCGGCGCGGCCAGCACCGTGGCCATGTCCAGGATGCGAACGCCGTGCAAGGCGCCGCGTGGCGTGGGAGTCGTCGTCATTGTCAAAGCCCTTGTTGCGATGGATGACCTCGGTTGTGCCACGTCAGCCAAGTCGCATCAATACAGTGTTTCGATCTGCGAAACACACGACTCAATTCGTTGACTTGCCGGGTGCAAAGTCGAATCATGAACAGCATTCCACCTCAAGGCCGAACCGTGAAACCGATCTCCTTGCCGGGGCTCATCCACCCCCATGACGTGTCGACCGACCGCCAGTTCTCCATGAACCTGGCGCGCGGTCTGGAGGTTTTGCGCGCCTTCACCGCGACGGCGCCGTTGCTCGGCAACCGGGAGATATCGGACCGCGTCGGCCTGCCCAAGCCGACCGTCTCGCGCCTGACCTACACGCTCACGCTGCTGGGCTACCTGACGCACGACTCCCAGCTGCAGAAGTACCGCTTGGGGCCGGGCGTGCTGTCCCTGGGCCATCCGCTATTGGCCAGCATGCACATGCGCCAGCTGGCGCGCCCGATCATGGAGCAATTGGCCAGGGCGACCGGTTGCTCGGTCAACCTGGGGATGCGCGACCGCGCCGACGTTGTCTACATCGACTCCATGCGCGCCGACTCGGCCAACCAGCATTTGCCCGATATCGGCAGTTCGCGGCCGCTGGTGGTCAGTGCCATTGGCCGGGCGCTGATTTTCTCGCGCCCACCCGACGAGCGCGCCGCCATCATCAATTTCCTGAAGGTGCAGGGCGCTGATCTGTTCGAGCAGGTCAGCGCGGCCTGGACGGCCGACCAGAAGCGATTCAACGAGGAAGGTTTTTGCTATTCGCATGGCGACTGGCGCAAGGAAGTTCACGCGGTGGCCGTGCCGCTGAAGCAAGCCCCAGGGGATTCGCCCCTGGCGATGAACTGCACCCTGGCGGCTTACCGGGTGCAAGACGACCGGCTGGTGCGCGAGGTCGTGCACCAGCTTAAGGACGCAGCCCGGCAACTGGCCGTTGCCCAGGGCCTGTATTGAATCTGAAGGACCCCAACCATGATCCGTGACCCTGAACAATTCGCCCAGCTTCTGCAAGAAGTACGCACTTTCGTGCGCACCGAGTGCCAACCCCTGGAAGCCCAGGTCGACAAGGAAGATGAAATTCCCGAAGCGCTGGTGCAGCGCATGCGCGAGGTGGGCCTGTTCGGCCACAGCATCCCGGAGGAATATGGCGGCTCGGGCTTGACCAGCGAGGAACTGTCGCTGGTCAACATCGAAGTCTCCCAAGTGGCCACCGCGTTCCGCGCCCGCTTCGGCGGCGCGACAGGCATTGCCTCGGAGTCGTTGGTGGTGGACGGCACGCCCGAGCAAAAGCGCCAGTACCTGCCCAGACTGGCCAGCGGCGAGCTCACCGGTTGCTTTGCGCTGACCGAGCCCGAAGCCGGTTCCGACGCCACCGCGCAGAAAGCCACCGCCGTGAAGGACGGCGACGACTACCTCATCAACGGCCAGAAGGTGTTCATCACCAATGCGCCGATCTCCGACCTGTTCACCGTGTTCGCCCGCACCGACCCCGAGGGCAAGGGCGCCAACGGCATCACCGCCTTCCTCGTCGAGCGCGGCACACCGGGCCTGAGCACGCCGCCGGCCTACCGCAAGATGGGTCAGCACGGCTCGCCGGTCGGTGAGGTGCTGCTGGAGAACGTGCGCGTGCACAAGAGCGCCATCATCGGCGGGCAAGAGGGTCAGGGCTTTCGCACCGCGATGAAGGCGCTGAACAAGCAACGCATCAACCTGGCAGGCTTGTGCATTGGCCCGGCCATCCGCCTGGTGGAGGAAATGGTCAAGCGCGCGCGCTCGCGCCAGCAGTTCGGCCAGCCGATTGCCAACTTCCAGCTGGTGCAACAGATGATCGCCGAGAGCAACACCGAGGTGCATGCCGCGCGCGCCCTGCTGATGGAGACCGCCCGCAAGCGCGACAACGGCGAGGACGTGACCATGGAGGCCTCCATGTGCAAGCTGTTCGCGTCCGAGACCGCCGGTCGCGTCGCCGACCGGGCGGTGCAGGTTTGGGGCGGTGGTGGTTACGTCGCGGACAACGTGGCCGAGCTGTTCTACCGCGATGTGCGCCTGTTCCGTCTCTACGAAGGCACCAGCCAGATCCACCTGACCAACATCGCGCGCCGCACCATGAGCCGCGTGGCCGCCTGAGCGCGCGCTCGTGGCAGGACTTTCACAGGAAATTGCAGTATGAAATTCATCACTTCCGTACTTGCCGCGGCCGCTCTGACCGCCGTGGCCATCGCGCCGGCGGCGGCGCAGTCGACCTACCCCGACAAGCCGATCCGCATCGTCGTGCCGTACTCGGCCGGCGGCGTGGTCGACACCATCGCCCGCGTCATCGGCGACAAGCTGGGGACCCGGCTGGGGCAACCGGTCATCGTCGAAAACAAATCGGGCGCTGGCGGCGCGATCGGCATCGACTTCGTGGCCCGCGCGGCGCCGGACGGCTACACCCTGCTGCTGGCCAGCCCGGCCCTGGCCGTGCTGCCCAGCCTGCAAAAGAGCGTGCGCTGGAACGGCGTGCGCGACTTCCGCGCCGTGGGCGGCATTGGCGTGGTGCCCAACATCGTCGTGGTGCACCCGAGCGTGCCGGCCAAGACCATGGAGGAGTTCGTTCAACTGGCCCGCAAGACCAACCCACCGTTGACCTACGCCACCGCCGGCATGGGCACTTCGAACCACTTGTCGGGCGAGCTGTTGGTGCAGGAAGCCAAGATCAAGCTCACCCACGTGCCCTACAAGGGGCAGACCGATGCGCTGAACGACCTGCTGTCAGGCCGCGTCACGATGATGCCGTTGACCTCGCAACTGGCGATTCCTCAGGTGAAGGAAGGCAAACTGCGCGCGCTGGCCGTGACCACCGCCAAGCGCTCGTCCGCCAGCCCCGAATTGCCCACGGTGGCCGAGTCGGCCAAGTTGCCGAAGTACGAAGTCGGCACCTGGTTTGGCCTGGTGGGCCCCAAGAAGATGCCGCAGGCGGTGGTCGACACCCTGTCGAAAGAGGTGGCCGAGATTCTGACCCTGCCCGAAGTCAAGACCAAGCTCGACGGCATCGGCATGGACCTTGACGTGCAGTCCGCCGCTGCCTTTGACGCCTATGTGGCGGCCGAAACCAGCAAGTGGACACGGGTCATCAAACAGGCGGGCATTCAGCCCAACTGATGCGCTGGCGAGTGCCCCCCGGTGGCACCGTCAGGCAGAGCTTTTCCATCGATAAACCAAGGAGACAAATCCCATGAAATTCACCTCAACCCTGCTGCTGAGCGCCGGCCTGAGTCTGGCCGCCCTGACCCCCGCCGCCGCGCAGTCGGACTATCCGGACCGTCCGATCAAGATCATCGTGCCTTACTCGGCCGGCGGTATCGTGGACAGCATCGCGCGGCTGATCGGCGAGAAGCTGAGCAACAAGTACGGTCAGCCGGTGCTGGTGGAGAACAAGGCCGGCGCGGGCGGCGCCATCGGTGTCGATTTCACAGCCACCGCGGCACCGGATGGCTACACGCTGCTGGTGGTCAGCCCGGCCTACGCGGTGCTGCCGATTCTGCAAAAAAGTGCCAAATGGAACGTGGCGCGCGACTTCCGCTCGGTGGAGGGCATTGGCGTGGTGCCCAATGTCATCGTGGTGCACCCGAGTGTGCCGGCCAAGACCATGGCCGAGTTTCTGCAGTTGGCCAAGAAGAGCAAGCCGCCCATCACCTACGGCACGACCGGGCTGGGCACCTCCAACCACCTGTCGGGTGAGTTGCTGGTGCAGGAGGCGGGCATTGAGCTGACCCAGGTCGCCTACAAGGGCCAGACCGATGCGCTCAATGACCTGCTCACCGGTCGCGTGCAGATGATGCCGCTGACCTCGGCGCTGGCGATTCCGTACATCAAGGCCGGCAAGCTGCGGCCGCTGGCGGTGACGACGGCCAAGCGCGCGGTGTCGCAACCGGAGCTGCCGACGGTGGCCGAGGCGGCCAAGTTGCCCGACTACGCCGTGGGCACCTGGTTCGGCCTGGTGACGCAGAAGAAGGTGCCCGACGCCATCGTCAACAAGCTGTCCAAGGACGTCGTCGAGATTCTGGCCATGCCCGACATCAAGGCCAAGTTCGACGGCCTGGGCATGGAGCTGGACCCGATGGCACCGGCTGCGTTCGATGCCTACATGCTGGCCGAGCACGCCAAATGGAGCAAGGTGATGAAGCAAGCCGGCTTGGAAGCCAAGTGAGCCCGGTGACCGCCAACTCCGCCATGACGCACGTCCGCACACCCATCTGTGAGCAGCTTGGCATCACGCACCCGATCTTCGGCTTTTCGCATGCCACCGACGTGGTGGTCGCTATCGCCGAGGCGGGGGGCTTCCCCGTGCTGGGCCTGGCGCGCGAGCTGCCCGAGGAGATTCCGCACATCATCGAGGAGGTTGAGACACGGCTGGCCGGAAAGCCCTACGGCATCGACCTGATGCTGCCGTCCAAGGTGCCGCAAGAGGCCAGCATCGACTCCCTGAAGAGCGCCTTGCCACCCGGGCACGTGGACTTTGTCGAGGGCCTGCGCCAGCGTTTCGACGTCGCGCCGCCGGTCAAGCCGAGCTTTTTCACCACGCAGGTGCGCTCCGAGGCGCTGTTCGAGCGGCAGATCGAGGCCGTGCTGGGCTCGCGCGCACGGGGCGTGGCCACGGCCATCGGCCTGCGCGCCGAACTGATCGCCGAGGCCAAGCGGCGCGGCAAGCTCACCTTCTCGCTGGTGGGCTCGGTGCGCCATGCGCGCAAGGCGCTGGACATGGGCGTGGAAGTGCTGGTGGCGCAAGGCTACGACGCCGGTGGTCACACCGGACCGGTCGGCACCTTGTCGCTGCTGCCGCAGATCGTGGCCATGGCCGGCAACGCGCCGGTGCTGGCGGCTGGCGGCATCGCCACCGGCGCCCAGGTGCTGGGCTGCCTGGGCATGGGCGCGCAGGGTGCTTGGCTGGGCACGCTGTGGATGGCCGCGCGCGAGAACCACACGCCGCCGGCCCTGCTGGCGCGCCTGATGGCCAGCGGCAGCGAGGACACCTTGATCACCCGCGCCCACAGTGGCAAGCCGTGCCGGGTGGTGCGCAGCGACTGGATCGATGCCTGGAACACGCCCGAGGCCCCGGTGCCCCTGGGCATGCCGCTGCAGCAGGTGCTGGTGGGCGACGTGTTCGCCTCCATGCACGAGCGCGACGACGCGCGGCTGATCTACGAGGCCGCGGGACAAAGCGTGTTCGGCATTCAGGGACCGACCACGGTGGCCGCGCAGATGACCCAGTTGGTGGACGAAATGGACGCCGCCTGGAGCCGCTTGCACACCTGGGTCAACTGACGCGGGGACGCTTCAAGTCGTCTCCAGCCAATCCCGCGCCAGGGCGCGCAGCAGCGCCAGCGTCGCCTGCTGCGTGCCGGTGCTTGGGCGCAGCGCACTTTGCGCGGTGTACAAGGTGATGCGCAGCGGCTCGCCCGAGGGCATCACAAGGCGGCGCGTGCGAAAAGCCTCGGGGCGCGGCGCGCTGGCCACGGCCTGGCGCGACAGGATGGCATTGCCGCTGCCGCCTTCGACCAGATCCAGGATGGCGCGCACGCCGTCGATCTCCAGCGCCGCGTTCAATCGGCAGCCGGCGACGGCCATCTGCGCCTCGACGTGCATGCGAATGGCATTGGGGCGGCTCGGGATCACCAGGGGCAGGTGGCTGGCGGCCTCGATGCGCAGGGCGTCGTCGGTGTCTGCC
>JAIUOM010000003.1 GCA_020161215.1 Pseudomonadota bacterium | reverse complement strand
TCGCCGACGGCGCCTCGACCGATCTGGGCGAGATCGCCATCGGCCAGAACATGCTGATCGCGTTCATGCCCTGGAACGGCTACAACTTCGAGGACTCGATCCTGATCAGCGAACGCGTGGTTGCCGACGACCGCTACACCTCGATTCACATCGAGGAACTGGTGGTGATGGCGCGCGACACCAAGCTGGGTGCCGAAGAGATCACGCGCGATATCCCGAACCTGTCCGAGCAGCAACTGAACCGCTTGGACGAGTCGGGCATCATCTACGTGGGTGCCGAAGTGCAGCCCGGCGACACGCTGGTCGGCAAGGTCACGCCCAAGGGTGAGACTACGCTGACGCCGGAAGAGAAGCTTCTGCGCGCCATCTTTGGCGAGAAGGCCTCCGACGTGAAGGACACCTCGCTGCGCGTGGACCAGGGCAGCTCGGGCACCGTGATCGACGTTCAGGTGTTCACCCGCGAGGGCATCCAGCGTGACAAGCGCGCCCAGCAGATCATCGACGATGAACTCAAGCGTTACCGCCTGGACCTGAACGATCAGTTGCGCATCGTCGAGGCCGACGCGTTCGACCGTATCGAGAAGCTGCTGAACGGCAAAGTGGCCAACGGCGGGCCGAACCGTATCGCCAAGGGCACCAAGATCGACAAGGCCTACCTGGCTTCGGTCGACAAGTACCATTGGTTCGACATCCGTCCGGCCGAGGACGAGGTAGCTGCGCAGTTGGAGAGCATCAAGGCCTCCATCGAGCAGCAACGCCACAACTTCGACCTGGCCTTCGAGGAAAAGCGCAAGAAGCTCACCCAGGGCGACGAGTTGCCCGCCGGTGTGCTGAAGATGGTCAAGGTCTACCTGGCTGTCAAGCGTCGCCTGCAGCCTGGCGACAAGATGGCCGGCCGTCACGGCAACAAGGGTGTGGTTTCCAAGATCGTTCCGGTCGAGGACATGCCCTACATGGCCGACGGCACGCCCGCCGATATCGTGCTGAACCCGCTGGGCGTGCCTTCGCGCATGAACGTGGGTCAGGTGCTGGAAGTCCACCTGGGCTGGGCCGGCAAGGGCATTGGCCAGCGCATCAACGAGATGCTGCAGACCGAGGAACGTGTCGCCAAACTGCGCAAGTACCTGGAGGAGCTGTACAACAGCACCGGGCACAAGGAAGACTTGGCCAAACTGAGCGACGAGCAGCTGCTGGAAATGGCGGGCAACCTGACCACCGGCATGCCATTCGCCACCCCGGTGTTCGACGGCGCCTCCGAGGAGGAGATCCGCACCATGCTCCATCTGGCCTATCCGGAGGACGTGGCCAAGACCAAGGGCCTGACGCCGACACGCACCCAGGCTTACCTCTACGACGGTCGCACCGGCGATGCTTTCGAGCGTCCCACGACCATCGGCTACATGCACTTCCTGAAGCTGCACCATTTGGTCGACGACAAGATGCACGCACGGTCCACCGGCCCGTACTCCCTGGTCACTCAGCAGCCGCTGGGCGGCAAGGCGCAGTTTGGCGGTCAACGTTTCGGCGAGATGGAGGTGTGGGCGCTGGAAGCCTACGGCGCCTCCTACACGCTGCAGGAGATGCTCACCGTCAAATCCGACGACGTGCAAGGCCGTACCAAGGTCTACGAGAGCATCGTCAAGGGCGAGCACTCGATCGACGCGGGCATGCCCGAGTCGTTCAACGTCCTGGTAAAGGAAATCCGATCGCTGGGTCTCGATATCGAGCTCGAGCGCTCTTAATTTGATAGGGAAAGAGTCATATGAAATCGCTACTCGACCTGTTCAAGCAATTCACGCCGGATGAACATTTCGATGCCATCCGCATCGGCCTGGCTTCGCCCGAGAAGATCCGCTCGTGGTCCTTCGGTGAAGTGAAGAAGCCCGAGACCATCAACTACCGCACCTTCAAGCCCGAGCGCGACGGTCTGTTCTGCGCCAAGATCTTTGGCCCGATCAAGGACTACGAGTGCCTGTGCGGCAAGTACAAACGCCTGAAGCACCGTGGTGTGATCTGCGAGAAATGCGGCGTTGAAGTGACCCAGACCAAGGTGCGCCGCGAGCGCATGGGCCACATCGATCTGGCCGCGCCTTGCGCCCACATCTGGTTCCTGAAGTCGCTGCCCTCGCGTCTCGGCATGGTGCTGGACATGACGCTGCGCGACATCGAGCGCGTGCTGTACTTCGAGGCCTATGTGGTCACCGACCCCGGCATGACCCCGCTGAAGAAATTCAGCATCATGAGCGAGGACGACTACGACGCCAAGCGCAAGGAGTACGGCGATGAGTTCGTGGCCCGCATGGGCGCCGAGGGCATCAAGGAGCTGCTGGAAGGCATTGACCTGGAGACCGAGATCGAGCGTCTGCGCGGCGACCTCACGGGCTCCGAAGTCAAGGTCAAGAAGAACGCCAAGCGCCTGAAGGTGCTGGAAGCCTTCAAGAAATCGGGCATCAAGCCCGAGTGGATGGTGCTGGACGTGCTGCCGGTGCTGCCGCCCGACCTGCGCCCGTTGGTGCCGCTGGATGGTGGCCGCTTTGCCACGTCCGACCTGAACGACCTGTACCGCCGCGTCATTAACCGCAACAGCCGTTTGAAGCGTCTGCTGGAGTTGAAGGCGCCGGAGATCATTGCGCGCAACGAAAAGCGCATGCTGCAAGAAGCCGTGGACAGTCTGCTGGACAACGGCCGCCGCGGCAAGGCCATGACGGGCGCCAACAAGCGCGCGCTCAAGTCTCTGGCCGACATGATCAAGGGCAAGAGCGGCCGCTTCCGCCAGAACTTGCTGGGCAAGCGCGTCGACTACTCGGGCCGTTCGGTCATCACCGTGGGCCCGACGCTCAAGCTGCACCAGTGCGGCTTGCCCAAGCTGATGGCGCTGGAGCTGTTCAAGCCCTTCATCTTCGCGCGGCTGGAGGCGATGGGCATCGCCACCACCATCAAGGCCGCCAAGAAAGAGGTCGAGGCCGGCACCCCCGTGGTGTGGGACATCCTGGAAGAGGTCATCACCGAGCATCCGGTGCTGCTGAACCGCGCGCCCACGCTGCACCGCCTGGGCATTCAGGCGTTCGAGCCGATCCTGATCGAGGGCAAGGCCATTCAGCTGCACCCGCTGGTCTGTGCCGCCTTCAACGCCGACTTTGACGGTGACCAGATGGCTGTTCACGTGCCGCTGTCGGTCGAGGCGCAGATGGAAGCCCGTACGCTGATGCTGGCCTCCAACAACGTGCTGTTCCCCGCGAGCGGCGAACCGTCCATCGTGCCGTCGCAGGACGTGGTGCTGGGTCTGTACTACACCACCCGCGAGCGCATCAACGGCAAGGGCGAGGGCCTGGTGTTCGCCGACATCGGCGAGGTCCAGCGCGCGCTGGACGCCAACGTGGTCGAGCTCACCGCCAAGATCACCGTGCGCCTGACCGAGTGGAACAAGAACAAGGACACGGGGGAGTTCGAGCCGTCCACCTCGCTGGTGGAGACCACCGTGGGGCGCGCGTTGCTGTCCGAAATCCTGCCCAAGGGTCTGCCGTTCTCGCAGATGAACAAGGCGCTGAAGAAGAAGGAAATCTCGCGCCTGATCAATGCCTCGTTCCGCAAGTGCGGCCTGAAGGAGACCGTGGTCTTTGCCGACAAGTTGCTGCAGAACGGCTTCCGACTCGCCACACGCGCCGGCATCTCGATCGCGATTGAGGACATGCTGGTGCCCAAGGAAAAACACGGCATCATTGAGCGCGCCGAGAGAGAGGTCAAGGAGATTGAGGCGCAGTACACCTCTGGCTTGGTGACTGCCGGTGAGCGTTACAACAAGGTCGTGGATATCTGGGGCAAGGCCGGCGACGAAGTGTCCAAGGTCATGATGGCCCAGTTGGCCAAGCAGAAGACCACCGACCGCCACGGCAAGGAAGTGGATCAGGAGTCGTTCAACTCCATCTACATGATGGCCGATTCTGGCGCTCGTGGCTCCGCCGCGCAGATTCGCCAGCTGGCCGGCATGCGTGGCCTGATGGCCAAGCCCGATGGCTCCATTATCGAGACGCCCATCACGGCCAACTTCCGTGAAGGTCTGAACGTGTTGCAGTACTTCATCTCGACGCACGGCGCACGTAAAGGTCTGGCCGACACGGCGCTGAAGACCGCCAACTCCGGCTACCTGACGCGCCGCCTGGTCGACGTGACGCAGGACTTGGTCGTGACCGAGGACGATTGCGGCACCAGCGACGGCTCGTTGATGCGCGCCATCGTCGAGGGCGGTGAAGTGATCGAATCGCTGCGCGAGCGTATCCTGGGCCGTACCGCGGCCGAGGATCTCATTAACCCCGAGACGCAAGAGGTGGTGATTCAGGCCGGCCAGATGCTGGACGAGGACGCCATCGACGAGTTGGAGGCCGGCGGCATCGACGAGGTGCGCGTGCGCACCGCGCTGACCTGCGCCACGCGCTTCGGCATCTGTGCACGGTGCTATGGCCGTGATCTGGGCCGAGGCGGCTTGGTGAACATGGGTGAGGCCGTGGGGGTGATCGCCGCGCAGTCGATCGGCGAGCCCGGCACGCAGCTGACCATGCGCACGTTCCACATCGGTGGTGCGGCGTCGCGCGCGGCGGTGGCTTCCAGCGTGGAAGCCAAGTCCAATGGCGTGATTGGCTTCAACGCCACCATGCGCTACGTGACCAACAGCAAGGGCGAGTTGGTGGTGATTTCGCGTTCTGGCGAAATCGTGGTGCACGACGAGCATGGCCGCGAGCGTGAGCGCCACAAGGTGCCGTACGGCGCCACGCTGACCGTGAAGGCGGATCAGCAGATCAAGGCCGGCACCGTGCTGGCCAACTGGGACCCGTTGACCCGACCCATCATCACGGAATTCGCCGGCCAGGTGAAGTTCGAGAACGTGGAAGAGGGTTTGACAGTGGCCAAGCAGGTCGACGAGGTCACGGGCCTGTCGACGCTGGTGGTGATCGATCCCAAGCGCCGTGGTTCGGCCAAGATCGTGCGCCCGCAGGTCAAGCTGGTGGACGCGAACGGCCAAGAGGTCAAGATTCCCGGTACCGACCACTCGGTGACCATCGGCTTCCAGGTCGGCGCCCTGATTCAGGTGCGCGATGGTCAGGACGTCGGCCCCGGCGAGGTGCTGGCGCGTATCCCGGTCGAAGGCCAGAAGACCCGCGACATCACGGGCGGTCTGCCGCGCGTGGCCGAGCTGTTCGAAGCCCGTTCGCCCAAGGACAAGGGTGTGCTGGCCGAGCTGACCGGTACCGTGTCTTTTGGCAAGGAGACCAAGGGCAAGATTCGCCTGCAGATCACCGACCCGGACGGCAAGGTCTGGGAAGAGCTGATCCCCAAGGAGAAGAACATCCTGGTGCACGAAGGCCAGGTGGTGAACAAGGGCGAGAGCATCGTCGACGGCCCGGCCGATCCGCAGGATATCCTGCGCCTGCTCGGCATGGAAGAGCTGGCGCGCTACATCGTCGACGAGGTGCAGGACGTCTACCGTCTGCAGGGCGTGAAGATCAACGACAAGCACATCGAGGTGATCGTTCGCCAGATGCTGCGCCGTGTCGTGGTCGACAACCCCGGTGATTCCAGCTACATCGCCGGTGAGCAGGTCGAGCGCAGCGAGATGCTGAACACCAACGACGCCCTGCGCGCCGATGGCAAGATCCCGTCGACCTACACCAACCTGCTGCTGGGCATCACCAAGGCCTCGTTGTCCACCGACAGTTTCATCTCCGCGGCGTCGTTCCAGGAAACGACCCGTGTGTTGACCGAAGCCGCCATCATGGGCAAACGTGACGAGCTGCGTGGTCTGAAAGAGAACGTCATCGTAGGCCGCCTGATTCCCGCAGGAACTGGCATGGCTTACCACGATGCGCGCAAAGCCAAGGACCAGATGGATGAGGCCGAGCGCCGCGCCATCGCCGAGGCCGAAGCCGCCGAGCTGGATGCCGCGACCGAGGACGTTGGCGCGGTAGGCTCGGAGCAGACCGCAAGTCCCGAGTAACCCACAGCGGCATTGCCGCGTCTTGGCGCCCATGTCGCTGCAATGCAGTGGCATGGGCGTTTTTCATCATGGATTTGACTTCATTGCATTCGTCACTGGCATGGCTGGCCACCATGGCGGTGTTGTTCTTCTGGGCGGTGGGCGCGTACAACCGACTGGTGCGGCTGCGCTCGGCGGTGGTTCAAGCGTTTGTGGATCTTGATGAGCAACTGGTTCGTCAACTGGTCTGGCTACAGGGCAGCTTGCCGGAGGCGGTGCGCGAGCACCCTGCCGGCGAAGTGTCGTCCGAGCCGCCGGACGAGGCCTTGAGCGCTTGGTGGCGCCTACGGGCTGCGGCCGACCAGTTTGGGGCCGTGCTGGCGCGCGCACGCGCCCAACCCATCGCGTTGGAGCCTATCGCCAGTCTCGTGATGGCCCACGAGGCCGTGCGCGACGCCTGGGCCACCGTACTGACCGCGGCCGTTCCCAGAGACGCCGTGCCCTCACCGGAGCGCCTGCAGGAGCGATGGATGCGCCTCTTGCACCAGTCCATGCCGCTGCGCGCTCGGCACAATGAGGCGGTGTCGGCGTACAACGCCGCCATCCGGCAGTTTCCGGCATCACTGATCGGGTGGTTGTTCAGGTTTCAACCGGCCGGCCTGGCTTCTCGCCTGGCCGAGGGGAAGGCATGAGTTTGTCGAACAAGGGTACGGAAACGGGTGGTGACGCGGCGCGCCAGCCCCCGCTGTGGCGTCAGCTGGAGGCGACGGCCAGACTGGTGGAGGGCGTCCGTGATGGGCGTTCATTGAAAACCCAACTGCAGACCGTCGAGGTTGGGCTTCGGCCAGGTGTCCAGGCTTTGAGCTCCCACGTTCTGCGTTGGCTCGGTCTGGCCAACGGTCTGGTCGAGCTGTTGGCGCGCCATGCGCCACCGGCTCGGGTCCAGGCTCTCCTGTGCACCGCTCTGGCGCTGCTCGCGCGTCGCTCGGAGTACAGCTACACCGACTTCACGCTGGTCAACCAGACCATCGAGGCGCTCAAACGCGACCGCCGCAGTGCGCATCAGGCGGGGTTTCTCAACGCCTGCCTGCGCCGCTTCCTGCGTGAGCGCGACAGCTTGGTGGCACAGGCCGAGAGGCGGCCGCAGGCGCTTTGGAACCACCCCGACTGGTGGATTCAGCGCCTGCGTGTCGATTACCCGGAGCAGTGGGTCGAGATGCTGCGTGCGAACCAGGAACCGGCCCCCATGGTGCTGCGGGTCAACACGCAAAAAACCAGCGTCGATACATTTTTGCAACGAGCCGCGGCGGTGGGCTTGGCGGCCGAGGCCGCCGGTGGTGTCGGGGTGCGTCTGCTGCGCCCGGTACCGGTCGACCATATCCCGGGGTTTCGCGACGGGCACGTGTCGGTGCAGTCGGCGGCGGCCCAACGGGCAGCCCCGCTGCTGCTGGATGGACTGGACCTGATTTCCCCGCGCGTTCTGGACGCCTGCGCAGCACCGGGCGGCAAGACAGGGCATCTGCTGGAGCTGAAGCCGCAAGCCCGTGTCACGGCCTTGGATGTGGACGCCGAACGCTGCGTGCGCACGCAGGACAATTTGGACCGACTCGGTTTGCAGGCTCACGTCCTGACCGCCGACGTAACGGAGATCTCGGCCTGGTGGGATGGACAGCAGTTTGATGCCATCTTGCTGGACGCGCCGTGCAGCGCCTCGGGCATTGTGGCGCGCCAACCCGACATCCGCTGGTTGCGTCGGGAGAGCGACATTGAGCAGCTTGCCGCTCTGCAGGAGCGGTTGTTGAACGCCTTGTGGCCCCTGCTGGCGCCCGGCGGCCGTTTGCTGTACAGCACCTGCTCGGTTTTCAAGCAGGAAGGGCAACAACGGATTCAATCGTTTGTTACACGCAACACGGAGGCCATCGAATGGCCCTCACCAGGACACTTGTTGCCCCGAATTGGCGGGCAGGCCCCCGGCCATGTGGACAATCGGACTTGTGAAGACGACGGTTTCTTTTACGCGCTCTTGCACAAGCGCTTGGGCTAGCCGATGGCTGTTGGCCTTGGTACTGGCCTGGACTCTGCTGCCTGCCTGGGCGGCACGCAATGAGGGTGGGGTGTCGCTGAGCCAGCTGAGCGTCGACCGCCAGGACGATGGCCTGTACCTGACGGCGCAGCTGCAGTTGGACCTTTCCTCTGTGATGGAGGAGGCGCTCAGCAAGGGCATCGCGGTGTACTTCGTCATCGAGGCCGACACCATGCGCCAGCGTTGGTACTGGTCCGATCAGCAGGTGGCGTCGGCGCGCCGCTACATCCGGCTCAGCTACCAACCGCTGACCCGGCGCTGGCGCCTGAATACTTCCTCCGAGCCCTTGTCCAACTCAAGCCTGGGCATGAGCCTCGGGCAATACCACGATTCGCTGCCAGACGCACTTTCCGCCGCGCAACGGATTTCGGGCTGGAAAGTGGCCAACGCCACCGATATCGAGGCCGACAGCAAGTACGTTGTGCGCTTTCGCTTCAGGCTGGATGCGTCGCACCTGCCGCGCACGCTCCAGATTGGTGCAACCGGTCAGTCGGAGTGGGCCTTGTCGTTGGAGCGGCGGGTAGACCTGCCGCTGGAGCCAGCGCGGTGACGGCGTCGTCCACCGCCGCCAGCGAGTTGACACTGCGCAAGCGCCTGTCGCGCTGGTCGCTGCGTATCGGCGTCGCAGGGCTGGTGTTGATGGGGCTGGTGCTGATTTTTCTGCTTGCCCAGGCCACCAACAACCGCCTGCTCTACGAGCGCTACTACGCCCGTTTGTTCGAGGTGAACGTGGTGGCGGCGACGCTGCTGGCCGCGGTGATCATCTGGGGCGTCTACCGTCTGCTCTCGCGTCTGCGGCGCGGCAAGTTCGGTAGCCGGCTGCTGATCAAGTTGGCGGCCATCTTCGGCCTGGTGGGCGTGCTGCCGGGGTTGCTGATCTACGTGGTGTCCTACCAGTTCGTCTCGCGTTCCATCGAATCTTGGTTCGACGTAAAGGTCGAAGGAGCACTGGAATCCGGGGTAACCTTGGCGCGCACCTCGCTGGAGACGCAGGCGCGTGATTTCGGCAACCAGCTGCGCACCTCGGCGGCGGGTTTGGCCAACTCTCCCGACACTCTGGTGGCTTTGCCGTTGGATCAGATGCGCAACCGGCTGGGTGCCACCGATGTCAGCATGTGGTCCGCATCCGGCCGCCTCATCGCCAGTGCCGGCCAGTCGCGCTTTGAGCTGACGCCCGACCGGCCCACCACCCAGATGCTGCGCAACGTGCGGGCCCAGGGTGTGTACACGCAGATCGAAGGCCTGGACGATGGCAGCCCGCCAACTGGAGGTGCGCCGCCGGCGCGCATTCGGGCGCTGGTCATGATCGGTGCACAGTCGGTTGGTTTCACCGAGGAAAGCCGTTTTGTCCAGGCCGTACAGCCCCTGCCGACCACACTCGTGACGCATGCCTTGGCGGTGCAGGAAGCGCATCGCGAATACCAGGAACGAGCCTTGGGCCGGGATGGCTTGCGGCGCATGTACATCGGCACCCTGACGCTCAGCCTCTTCATGGCCGTGTTTGGAGCATTTCTGTTGGCGGTGGTTTTGGGCAAGCAGTTGGCCACACCCTTGCTCATGCTGGCCGACGGGATGCGCCAGGTGGCCGCCGGGGATCTCACACCCAAGGTCACCCTGCCCGGGCGGGATGAACTGGTCGGGCTGACCCGCTCCTTCGCCAACATGACACAGCAGCTGTCCGATGCCCGCGCCGCCGTCGATTCGAGCATGCGCGAGGTTGAAACCGCGCGCGCCGGACTGCAAACCATTCTGGACAACCTGACCTCGGGCGTCATCCTGTTGAACCGGTCGGGGCGGATTCTCTCCTCCAACCCCGGCGCCACGCGCATTCTGCGCGCGCCCCTGGCCGCCGCCGAAGGGAAGGTTCTGGATTCTGTGCACGGTCTGGAGGAATTCGCCCAGGAGGTGGACAAGCAGTTCACGGAGTTCGAGGGCGAGCGTCAGGAGCATGGGCTGGACCATTGGCAGAAATCCTTCGAGCTGCATGGTCATGCCGGGGGCGGTTTGAACACGGACGCCGTGTCCCTGTTGGCGCGCGGTGCCGGCCTGCCGGATGGCTCTCGGTTGCTGGTGTTTGACGACATTTCGGAAATCGTGTCCGCGCAGCGAGCCCAGGCCTGGGGTGAGGTGGCGCGGCGCCTGGCCCATGAAATCAAGAATCCCCTGACCCCGATACAGCTGTCCGCTGAGCGCCTGGAAAGAAAACTGGCCGGCAAATTGCCGGATACGGAGCGTGCGATGCTGACCAAGGCGGTGCAGACCATCGTCGACCAGGTGGATGCCCTGAAGCGGTTGGTCAACGAATTTCGTGACTATGCGCGACTGCCGGCGGCCGAATTGCGGCCCGTCGATCTGAACGCCCTGGTCGGAGAGGTGTTGCACTTGTACGGCGCTGGCGGAGACACGCAAATTGGCCTCGAGCCCCAGTCCACGGCTGTCCGTTTCGAGCCGGATCCGGCCTGCCCGGAGGTTCTGGGGGACGCCCAGCAACTGCGCCAGGTCATCCACAACCTGGTGCAGAACGCACTGGACGCTTCGGAGGATCCGCCGATCGACGCCGCCGGCGCTCGGGGTGTGATCATTCGCACGCAGTGGCTTGGCGCCGCCCATCGGGTGCGCCTGACGGTGCTGGATCACGGTCACGGATTCCCGGACGCGATACTCAAACGGGCCTTCGAACCCTATGTAACCACCAAGGTACGCGGCACCGGATTGGGCCTGGCGGTGGTCAAGAAAATCGCCGATGATCACCGGGCGCGTGTCGATGTGTCCAATCGTGTTCTGGGCGACAAGGTGCTGGGTGCACAAGTGTCGCTATCATTCGAGGCAGCACCCTCGGGCGGCCTTGCGTCGCCATCACCTGACGAACAATAGGAACTGCACTGCGCTATGGCCAATATCCTGGTGGTTGACGATGAGCTCGGCATCCGGGATCTTCTGTCGGAGATCCTGAATGACGAAGGGCACACCGTCGAACTCGCCGAGAACGCCGCGCAGGCGCGGGCCGCGCGCATGCAGACGAGACCGGATTTAGTGCTGCTGGATATCTGGATGCCGGACACCGACGGCGTGACCTTGCTCAAGGAGTGGCGTGGAACGGGGCTGCTGACGATGCCGGTGATCATGATGAGCGGCCATGCCACCATCGACACGGCCGTCGAAGCCACGCGGATCGGCGCCCAATCTTTTCTCGAGAAGCCGATCACCTTGCAGAAATTGCTGAAGGCCGTCGAGCAGGCCCTGGTGCGTGATGCCGCCGTGATGCGCAAGCCGGTGCTGGACACGGCCGAGCCCGGCGCCATCTCCCCTGTGCCTCTGGAGCTGACGGTGGAAGCCGCGATGACTGGTGGACAAGCCCTGCCGGTGGCAGTCGATCTCAGTCCACAAGGTCAACAGACTTTTGAGTTGGATAAGCCCTTGCGCGATGCTCGCGACGCTTTCGAGAAGGCGTACTTCGAATTCCATCTGGCCAAGGAGGGGGGGTCGATGACACGTGTTGCCGAGAAAACCGGGCTGGAGCGCACCCACCTTTATCGCAAGCTCAAGCAGTTGGGGGTGGATTTGTCGCGTGGGCGCCGCGGCGGCGCGAGCAGCTAGCGCCGATGGTGCTACAATCACCGGCTCGATGGCCCGGTAGCTCAGTTGGTAGAGCAGCGGATTGAAAATCCGCGTGTCGGTGGTTCGATTCCGCCCCAGGCCACCAAAGTATTTCAAACACTTAGCCCAGCCATTGCGCTGGGCTTTTTGTTTTTCTGGCGGACTTTTGGCGATCCGGCTGAACAGTTGATTGTCCCGACACGTCGTTCAAGCGTCTGGATTTGAGTCGTGGCGCGACCTCAGCTCAGCAGCGCCAGCACGCCGGCATGCACCAGGGCGCCGCCAACCATCAACCAGATGAACAGGCCAAGGGCCAGCAGCAGGGGCTTGGCGCCAGCGCGCCGGATCGCGCCCCAATGGGTGGACAGGCCCAGCGCAGCCATCGCCATGGCCAGGATTGCGGTGTCCACCTCGACCAGGACGTCCACCCAGGAAGCCGGGAGCCACTGCAGCGAGTTCAGCAGCACCACGGCCACGAAACCAAACGCGAACCAGGGGATGGTGACGGCGTGCTTGCGCGCCGCGCCGCCCTGGCCACGCTGGCCCGCGCTTCGTGCCCACCACGCCGACAGCAGCACCAGGAACGGCGCCAGCATCATCACCCGGACCATCTTCTCGATCACGGCGACGTTGGCCGCTTCGGGACCGAGGGCCCGGCCAACCACCAGCACTTGCGCCACTTCGTGAATGGTGGCGCCGGCGTACAGACTGAAGCCGTGCGCGCCGCCACCGACCCAAGCCCAGTCCTGATTGAGCCGATACAGCCACGGGTACAGGAACATGGCCAGCGTGCCGAACACCACCACCGTAGCCACCGCCACCGTGGCCTGCTCGGCTCGGGCGCGCACCACCGGTGCCGCCGCCATCACTGCGGCCGCACCGCAGATGGCGCTGCCGGCGCCGATCAATGCCGCGGTCTGACGGTCCAGGCCAAGCCAGCGGGTGCCGACCCACATCGCCAGTAAAAAGGTCGAACCCAACACCCCGGCGTCGATGAGCGCGCCAGCCAGGCCGACGTCGCCGATGTCCTGCGTGGTCAGGCGTAGGCCGTACAGCACGATGCCCAGACGCAGCAATGTCTGACGCGACAAGTCGACTCCGGGGCCGCAGACCGGCGCCAGACGCGGGTAGGCCGTGTTGCCGATCAGCATGCCCAGCAAAATGGCCAAGGTCAACGCGCCCAGGCCGTGGTCGGAGAACCAGGGCAGACGATCCAGCGTCAGCGCCACCCCGGTCACCGCCGCACACAGCAGCAGACCGGGCAACCACCTTCGCAACACCGGCCAACGCGAGGGCAGACGGACTGTTGCCGGAGGCGTCAAGGCCGGGGGCTTAACGGGGCGGCGGGTGGCAAAGGGTGTGGACGTCATGGTGGGGGGCATAGGTCAAGGTGACCGGAACTGCGGGTGTCTTCCCGTCTGTCCGGCGGCGATACGCCCCTAATCTAGGGATCGCCGTTCCATTCGTCCAACGGGTTATATGCTTATCATTTATCGATATAACGGGTAACCGCCATGGATGTGCTTCGTCTGACCCTGCGCCAACTCCAGGTTTTCGTGGCCGTCGCGCGGGCCGGCAGCACCACCGCGGCGGGTGAGCACATCGCCTTGTCGCAGTCGGCCACCAGCGCGGCGATCAACGAGCTGGAGCGGTTGTTGTCCTTGCGTCTGTTTGACCGGGCTGGCAAGCGCCTGCTGCTCAACGACAGCGGACGCGCCTTGCTGCCGCGCGCACTGGCGCTGCTGGACGGTGCGGCGGACATCGAGCGCATCGCACAAGACGGTCAGGCTCGGGCGTTGCGCTTAGGTGCCAGCACCACCATTGGCAACTACCTGCTGCCAGAGTTGCTGTCGCGCCATGTGCAGTCGGGTCCGCACGACGGTGGGGCAACATGGCAGTCCAAGGTGATGATCGGCAATACGGCGGAGGTGTGCGCCGCCGTGGCTGGGTTTGAGCTCGATATCGGCCTGATCGAGGGGCCGTGCCACGAGCCAGCACTGGACGTGCGTCCCTGGCTGCGTGACTCCCTGGTCATCGTGGCCGCGCCGCCACTGGCGCGCGCTCTGGCGGGCGACGCGGAGCCGGGCTCGCGCATTCCTCTTCGCGTGTTGCGCGAGCAGACCTGGTTGCTGCGCGAGGTCGGTTCAGGCACACGCGAAGCCACCGACCATGCCTTGTTGTCTCAGCTGCGCGCCTACCACCGCAGCATTGAGCTGGGGAGCTCGGAAGCGATCAAACGCGCGGCAGCGGCAGGCTTGGGCCTGGCCTGCTTATCGTCCTGGGTGGTGGAGGAACTGCTGACCGACGGTCGGCTGGTCCTGGTGCCGGCCGCCTTGCCGGCCATGGGCCGGCAATGCCACATCGTGGTGCACCGGCAGAAACACCTGACTCCCGCGCTGCGGGCCTTCATAGACCGGGCCATGGCCTATCCTGTCGATCAGAAGGAGGGGCTTTTGACGCGAGCCCTGGTCCCTGCTTCGCAGCAGCAGCCCTGACTTGCTAGGGCCGGCGCAGCACCCCGTTCAGCAGCGTGGCGATGCAATGCTGCACCACCTCTTCACGAGAATATTCACCATCTGGCCGGTACCAGCGCCCAATCCAACTCAGCGCCCCAGCGATGGCAAAGGCCGTCATTTTGGGATCGCACGGTGCCAGGGTTCCCTCTTCAACGCCTGCGGCCACCAGCCTACGGAACTCCAGGTCGATGGCCGCCTTCTGGCGGCGCAGCTGTTTCCTTCCTTCGGGTGTCAATCCCTCGTCGCCCACGCGGATGATGCACCTGCCAAAGTCCAGGGTGACCACATGCCCATAGACCTGCATGCACGCGATCAGCTGATCGATGGCCTTACCGCCTGCTTTCCGTGAAGCTTCGATGCCGTCCAAGGTCATTTGCAGACCTTGACGGACACACTGAAGCAGGATTTCGTCCTTGTTCTTGACGTAGTAATAGAGCGTGGGTTTGCTCACGTTGAGCCGGGCCGCCACATCGTCCAGCGAGGTGGCGTGAAACCCCTGCTCGTTGAACAGCTGGGCCGCGGTTTGCAGTACGGCGCTGCGCTTGATTTCCCGTTGTTGTTCTCGCTGGCTGGCGTGCGTCCATGGCGACGTCTTCAAGGGGCTGGAAGACTGAGAGCGCGTTTGCGACGAGGGTGGAGTCTTGGTGGCCATGAACTTGCGATACCGGGTATGTACCGATACCGAGATTGTGGAATCGGCCCAAAATCTACTTTCAAGTAAGTAGTCTACGCATAAGTAGCATGCCCGTCGCTTCGCATAAACCCGCATGAGAAATCGATGGAGACACCACAATCCGGCGGCCGTGCCGCCCCGTTGTTAGAGGTCGATGGCGTCACGCTCGCATTTGGCGGAGTCAAGGCGCTTTCGGGCGTGGGTTTCGATGTGCGGCCGGGTTCCATCACCGCCGTGATTGGGCCCAATGGCGCGGGCAAGACCTCGTTGTTCAACACCATCTCGGGCTTCTATCGCCCGACGGGCGGCAGCATCCGCTTCAAAGGCCAGGACATCACGAGCGTTCCGGCACCGCGGCGCGCCAGGATGGGCCTGGGCCGCAGCTTCCAGAACATCGCCTTGTTTCGCGGCATGACGGTGCTCGACAACATCAAGCTTGGCCGGCACGCGCATCTGAAGACCACCGTTCTTGATGCGTTGCTCTACATCGGGCGGGCGTCCCGCGAAGAGGCAGAGCTGCGCCGGGATATCGAGGAACGCATCATCGATTTCCTTGAAATCGACCACATTCGCCATGCGCCCGTCTCGGCGCTGTCCTACGGTTTGCAAAAGCGCGTGGAGATGGCCCGTGCGCTGGCCATGCAACCCGAGATCCTCATGCTCGACGAACCCGTGGCCGGCATGAATCGGGAGGAGACCGAGGACATGGCGCGCTTCATCCTGGATGTGCGCGAGGAGTGGGGGGTGACCGTGCTCATGGTGGAGCACGACATGGGGATGGTGATGGATCTCTCCGATCACGTGGTGGTGCTCAACTTCGGCCAAGTCATTGCCCAGGGTGCGCCGGCTACCGTGCAAACCGATCCCGAGGTAGTCCGCGCTTACCTGGGCTCGGGCGACGTGGATGAGTTGCGGCGCAGGCTGCGAACGTCCGGTGTCACCGAAGGGTCGGCATGATGGATTGGGCCTACCTGTTCGAAATCTCCTTGACCGGGGTCGCGGGCGGGGGGCTGTATTCCTTGGCCGCCTTGGCTTTTGTGATCGTCTACAAGGCCACGCGTGTCGTGAACATCGCCATCGGCGAAATGCTCATGGCCGGCGCTTACCTGTTTTTCACGTTTGCCGCCATGTTTGCGCTGCCCATCTGGTTGGCCATTCCCGCCACCGTGTTGGGCAGCGGTCTTCTCGGCGCGATGATCGAGCGCACCATGATTCGCCCCTTGCTCGGGGAGCCTCCCATCTCTGTTTTCATGGTGACGGTCGGTTTGGGCTCGGTGCTGGTCGGCCTGGTGGAGGTCATCTGGACGGCGGACCAGCGTCGGCTGCCGGAGTTCCTGCCAGCGCAGCCGATCATGATCGGGGATGCCTTCCTGGCCCCCAAGATTTTTTGGGGCGCGGTGATCGCGGTGATCTTCATCGCCGCCGTGCTGCTGATTTTTCGCTTCTGGCGCGGTGGCATCGCGTTGCGCGCCACCGCCAGCGACCAGGCTGCGGCCTACTCGGTGGGGATCAATGTACCCCGCGTGTTTTCGCTTGCCTGGGTGTTCTCGGCCATGATCGCGGCGGTCTCCGGAATCATCGTCGGATCCATCGGCGGGATTTCCTCGAGCATGGGTGTATTTGGCCTTTCGGTTCTCGTGGTCGTCATTGTCGGCGGCCTCGACAGCGTACTCGGGGCGCTGATCGGCGGTCTCTTCATCGGCTTGGTGGAAGCGCTGGCCGGTGCCTATCTGGGGGGCGAGTACAAATTGCTGGCCACCTTCATCGTGCTGGTCGCGGTCCTGCTTGTCCGGCCCTACGGCCTGTTCGGCACGCACGAGATCGAACGGCTCTGACCGCGAGACCCACCCATGAGAATCGGTACCCTTAAGGAAACCTATGTCGCCGACGCGGCGCTGTTCGACTCCCGCACGCAGAAGATCTGGCTCGTGGTGGCCGGGGCGCTGTTGGTGCTGTTCCCCTTCGTGGCCAGCGACTACTGGCTCTATCTTGCCTGCCTGGTCAGCATCAACGTGGCCAGCGCCACCGGCCTGAACATCCTGACCGGCTATACCGGTCTCGTCAGCCTGGGCCAGGCGGCCTTCATGGGCCTGGGGGCCTACACCGTGGCCACCATGGAGTCGACGATGGGGACCCCCTTCGCGCTCAACCTGCTGTGCGGCGGCGTGGTTGCCATGATCGGAGGCCTCGTCGTGGGCATTCCCTCCTTGCGCGTCAAGGGGCTGTACCTGGCCATCGCCACCATTGCCGCGTCGTTCATCACGCACTTCCTGTTCGCCAACCTGTCGTTCACCGGAGGCACGGGCGGCTTGAGCATTCAGCCGGCGTCATGGTTTGGTCTGCCCCTGGACACCTCGTTTCGCATCTACTGGCTCATCGTTCCGGTCACCTTGCTGATGTTGCTCGGTGCCGCCAATCTGTTTCGCACCCGCATAGGCCGCGCGTTCATTGCCATCCGCGATCGCGACATCTCGGCGGAAGTGCTGGGCATTCCGCTGCTGCGCTATAAGCTGCTGTCCTTCGGGCTCTCGTCGTTCTACGCTGGCGTGGCGGGCGGGCTCTGGGCCTACTTTTTTCGGGTTGTCACGCCGGAGAGCTTCCCGCTGCTGATGTCCATCTTCTTCCTGGCCGCCATCATCGTGGGCGGGATGGGCACCATTCTGGGTGGAGTTCTTGGCGCCGTGTTCATGACCATGGTGCCCGAGCTGCTCAAGTTCGTGTTCGACCTGATCCCGGGCGGTGCCGGGCTCACGGTTTTTCTGTCGCCTGTGCGCACCATCATCTTCGGTCTTCTGATCATCGGATTTCTGGTGTTCGAGCCCCACGGGCTTGCAGAAATATGGCGGCGTGTTCGCCGCTATTTCCACCTGTGGCCATTCCGAAATTGACCCGGATGGCGCCACGACCCTGCCTTCCCCCAACCCCAAGGAGACACGCATGCAGAAATCCCTGACCTCGCAACGCCGCCGTTCACTGATGCTGGCGGCCGCCGGCACGGCACTCGCGTCCCCGCTGACGGCCTTGGCCCAGGCGGGTGGCGAAGACATCGTGATCGGTGGCTCGATTCCCATGACGGGGGTGTTTGCTTTTGCCGGCATCGGCATCAATGCCGGCATGCAGGACTACGTGAAGATCATCAACGACGCCGGGGGCATCAAGGGTCGCAAGCTCCGGTACGTGCCCGAGGACACGGGCTACAAGGTCGACGTGTCGGTGGCCGCGTTCAAGAAGATCACCAGCCAAAACAAAGTCAATCTCTACTACGGCGATTCCACGGGCTTTTCCAAGACCATCAATCCCGAGCTGGACCGCAATGGCAACATCCTGATGGCCGGCGCCTCGTTTGCCACCGAGCTGAATGACCCGAAGAAGTACCCCAATCAGTTTCTGGTGGGTCCGGATTACACGGAAATGTTTGGCATTTTGCTCAAGCACATCGCCAAGGAGAAGCCTGGCGCCAAGGTGGCCTTTGTGTACTCGGACTCCGAGTTTGGCAGGGACCCCATCGAGGCCAGCGAAGCCGCCGCGAAGAAGCTGGGCCTGAACGTTGTCGTCAAGCTCATGACGCCGCCCGGCAGCGTGGATGTTTCCACCGAAGTCATCAAGCTGCGCCGCGCCGCGCCGGACTACACCATCTTTCACGGCTACGTCCTGGCGCCCATTCCGGAGTTCATCACCCAGGGCAAGCAGCAGGGCATGAAATCCAAGTGGATGGGCACGTTCTGGACCATGGACAGCTCCACCGTCATGAAGATGGGGCCGGATGGCGACGGTTTCATGGGCGTGATGCCTTACCGCTACTACTACGACACCGAGAAGGCGCCGATGCTGGACAAAATCCGCCAGATGCGTCCGGAATACCAGAGCACGGCCTACATTCAGGGCTTTCTGGCGGCGATGCTGTTCACCGAGTCCGCCAAGCGCTGCTTGGATGCTGGCAAGGAGCTGACAGGCAAGAACCTCAAGACCGCCCTCAACTCCATCAAGGACTTCGATACCGGCGGTCTGATCGGCGTTCCCATCACGATCAAGGGCAACTCGATTCCCGTCGGGCGCGTCTACCGAGCAGACATGAAGGCGCAGAAGATGGTCGCGGCTTCGGACTGGATCGCGCTGTAGGCACATCACCATGACCCAGCGCGCCACGAACCACGTCCTCGAGGTGAACAACATCGAGGTGGTTTACAACAAGGTGGTACAGGCCCTGCGCGGCCTGTCGCTGGTCGTTCCTCGCGGCCAGATCGTGGCGCTGCTGGGCAGCAATGGCGCGGGCAAGAGCACGACACTCAAGGCGATTTCGGGGCTGCTGACGCTGGAGGACGGCAATGTCGAGAGTGGCAGCATTCTGTTCAACGGCGAGCCCACCGGGCAATGGGCGCCCCAGGAACTCGTGCGACGGGGCTTGCTGCACGTGATGGAAGGGCGGCGCGTGTTCGAGGACCTGACCGTGGAGGAGAACCTTGTCGCCGCCACCTACGCGCTCACGGGCCGCGACGGGGCCAAACTGGATTTCGACACGGTCTACAGCTATTTCCCGCGTTTGCACGAGCGACGCAAGGGCCTGGCGGGTTACCTGTCCGGCGGCGAGCAGCAGATGCTGGCCATTGGTCGCGCGCTGATCGCGCAGCCCGATCTCATGCTGCTGGACGAACCATCGCTTGGCCTGTCGCCCAAGCTGGTCGAGGATATCTTCACCATCATCGCCCGGATCAATGCCGAGCGCGGCACGTCCATGCTGTTGGTGGAGCAGAACGCCATCGTCGCCCTGGCCGTGGCGCACAGCGGCTACATCATGGAAAACGGCAAGATCGTGATCGATGGTCCGGCCGAGCGTTTGGCCAGCGATGCGGACGTGCGCGAGTTTTATCTGGGCATGGGCGGCGGCGGCGAAGCCAAGAGCTTCAAGGACATCAAACACTACAAGCGTCGCAAGCGCTGGCTGTCCTGAGCCAGACCCTGACCGCGCTCAAGCCCTAAAAGACTGTATGGCTGTCTTTCCTTCCCTCCCCGAGAGAACGCTTCCCCAGATGCTGTGCGAGCGTGCCCGCACCGACGCACGGCGCGTGGCCATCCGACAGAAGGATTTTGGTATCTGGCAGCCGTTCACTTGGGCGCAGTACCACCAGCGCGCCGCGCAATTCGGCCTTGGACTGATTCAACTGGGATTGTCGGAGGGCGGTCACGTCGGCGTGATTTCGGAAAATCGCATCGAGTGGGTACTGACTCAGATGGGGGTGGGGCTGGTGGGGGGTGTCACGGTAGGGGTGTACCCCACCAGTCCGACGTCCGAGGTGGCCTATGTCGTCGGGCATGCCGACATCGAGATCATCGTCTGCGAGGATCAGGAGCAGACCGACAAGATCCTGGCGGCGCTGCCCGAGCTGCCGCGTCTGCGCAAGATTGTCGTCATCGAGACCAAGGGCCTGCGCAGCCATGACGAGGCGGCGCGGCGCTTGATCACGACTTTCGCCGAGGTCGAGGCGCTGGGCGCGCGCGATGGTGAGCGCGCCCACATTGAGCAGGCCATGTCGCGGCAATCGCTCGACGACATCGGCCTCATGATCTATACCTCCGGCTCCACGGGCAAGCCCAAGGGCGCGATGATCTCGTACCGGAACATCCGGGGCGTGGTGCCCGGCATCGTCGAGCGGCTGCAACTCGATGGCGAGACGACGCACCTGTCCTACCTGCCTCTGTGCCACGTGGCCGAGCAGATGCTGACCACGTTCGTGCCCTTGTACCTTGGCTCGCAGGTGAATTTCGGCGAGTCCATCCGCACCGTGCAGGAGGACCTGCGCGAAGTCGCGCCCACCATGTTCCTGGGTGTGCCTCGCATTTGGGAGAAGATGCACGCGGCCATCAGCATCAAGGTTCAGGAAACCGGGAAGCTGCGTCGCGCCTTGTTCGAGCGCGCTTGCGCGGCCTGCAGACCGCTGGCCGAGAAGCCGCGCGCTCAGTGGACGGCTGGCGAGCGTTTGCGTTACGCCACCAGCTATTGGCTCGTGTTTCGCGCGTTGCAGAACTTCATCGGGCTGCGTCAAGCGCGCGTGGCGCTGACCGGCGCGGCCCCGATCCCGCCCGAGGTGGTGCGTTTTTTCCGTGTCCTGGGGGTGCCGCTGGTGGAGGTCTATGGTCTGACCGAGTCCACGGGCATGGTCACCGGGCATCGACAGGATCAGGTCCTGGTGGGCACCGTGGGGGTCCCCACGCAAGGGGTGGAATGGCGCCTGGGCGAGGCGGACGAGTTCCAGATCAAGGGGGACATGGTGTTCGTGGGTTACTACAAGAACCCCGAAGCGACGCGCCAGAGCATCCAGGACGGCTGGTTGCACACCGGCGACGTGGTGCGCGACGAACAGGGGCAGCTCAAGATCGTGGACCGACTCAAGGACATCATGATCACGGCGGGGGGCAAGAACCTGACGCCTTCCGAGATCGAGAACACGATGAAGGCCAGCCCCTACATCAAGGAGTGCATCATCGTCGCGGAAGGCCGCAAGTTCGTGGCCGCGCTGGTGCAGATCGACTACGAGACCGTGGGTAAATGGGCGGAGGCGCGGCGCATTCCCTTCACGCACTTCCGCTCGCTTGTCGAAACCCCCGAGGTGATCGAGCTCATCGACACCGAGATTCGGCAAGGCAACGCCCGTCTTGCGCAAGTGGCTCAGATCCGCAAGTTCCATCTGTTGACCAAGGAGCTTGACCACGACGACGGCGAGGTGACGGCCACCATGAAGGTGCGCAGATCCAGCATCTACACCAGCTACGCGCCAGAGATAGACGCGCTTTACCACTGAACGAAAGGCGGTTGGCATGCGCCGCCACCGCGCGGACGGTACCGACCCGGATTCCCACCCCATGACCGTCGTGCACGAGCCCCCCGTTCTCCTGGACATCGATGCCAGCGCCGGCATTGCCACCGTCACCCTGAACCGGCCCGCCGCCCTGAACACCCTCAACCCGGCGCTCAGCAAGGCCCTGCGCGATGTGGTCAGCCAGGTCGAGAGCGACACAGCCGTGCGCACGGTGGTTCTGCAAGGGGCGGGCAAGCATTTCATGGCCGGCGGGGACATCAAGACATTCCAGGCCACGCTGGAGGCGTCGGCGACCGACCGCAAGCGCTATTTCGAGCGCTTCATCGCGGAGGTGCACGACACCATCATCCGCATTCGGCGCATGGACAAGCCCGTGCTGGCCAGTGTGCGTGGGGCGGTGGCTGGCTTCGGGCTTTCCTTGATGAACAGTTGCGATCTGGCCATCGCCTCCGACGACGCCTACTTCACCCTGGCGTACCGGAACATCGGGGCCAGTCCGGACGGCAGCGGAACCTACGGCTTGCCCCGCGCCGTTGGCGTCAAGCGCGCCATGGAAATGGCCCTGTTTGGGGACCGCTTCGACGCGGCGCGGGCACTTGAGCTGGGGTTGGTCAACCGCGTCGTTCCGGCCGACGAGCTGACGCAAGCCACCCGTGCGTGGGCGATGCGTCTGGCCACCGGGCCCACGCGTGCGCTCGGCCGCACGAAGCGCTTGATCAACGACTCACTCGGTCAAAGCCTGGCCAACCAGTTGCTGGCGGAGCAGGATGCGTTCGCGGCCAGCGCCGCGGAGCGCGACTTCATCGAGGGCGTTCAAGCGTTCGTGGACAAACGCCCACCGGTGTTCAGCGGAACCTGAACTCGGGCTGCCGTGGGGGGCGCCAGAGTCCGCCTCATTCCCCCTCGAACGCCACCATGGTGAACAGCGGCAAGCCGGCCTGACGCAGGCGCGCCGAGCCGCCCAGTTCGGGTAAATCGACGATGGCCGCGCCTTCCGTGACCACCGCGCCCAGCTTTTCCAGCAACTTGCAGCCCGCCATCATGGTGCCGCCGGTGGCGATCAGGTCGTCGATCAGCAGCACGCGTTGGCCGCGCGTCACCGCGTCGGTGTGCAACTCGACGGTGGCGCTGCCGTACTCCAGCTCGTAGGTTTCCTCCACCGTCGCGTAGGGCAGCTTGCCTTTCTTGCGGATCGGCACGAAGCCCGTGTTCAGCTCGTAGGCCACCACCGAACCGATGATGAAGCCGCGCGCATCCAGCCCGGCCACCACGTCGGGGCGCAGCGCCGGGTCCATGTAGCGGTGCACGAAGGCGTCGATCAGCACGCGGAACACGCGCGGGTCCTGCAAGAGCGGCGTGATGTCGCGGAACTGCACACCCGGCGTGGGCCAATCCGGCACCGTGCGGATGTGCTGACGGAGGTATTCGGCGATGGGTAGGGCGGTGGTGCTCATGGCGGTGCCATTGTGTCGGGTGGAGGGCTGGTGTTTCAAGCGCCCAAGGCCTTGCCGGCGCGCGCCAGGGCCTCGGCCTTGCCGGACAGCACCAGGATGTCGCCGCCTTGCAGCGGGCTGTCGTCGTCGGCGGCGGCCGACGCGGCGGCGCCGCGCCGGCGCCGGCTGATCACGCGCACCTCGGGCACTTCCTCCAGCAGCTGCGCCAGGGGCTGTCCGGCCAGGGCTTGCGGCACGGCAAAGCTGTGCAGGCGTTCTTCCTGCATTTCGTCCTCGCTGGCGTCGTCGGCGCCATGAAAGTAGCCGCGCAGCAATTCGTAGCGCTGCTCGCGCTGCTGCTGCACGATGCGCAGCACGCGGCGCATCGGCATGCCCAGCAGCGCCAGCGCGTGACTGGCCAGCATCAGCGAGCCTTCTTGCGACTCCGGCACGATTTCGGTGGCGCCGGCCTCGCGCAGGCGGTCCAGGTCGCGGTCGGTTTGGGTGCGCACGATCACCGGCACTTCCGGGGCCTGGGCGCGGATCACGGCCAGCGTTTTCAGCGCGCTGTGCAGGTCCAGGTAGGTGATGGCCACCGCGCTGGCGCGGTTCAGGCCGGCGGTGACCAGCGCCTGCGGCTTGCTGGCGTCGCCAAAGGCCACCGACTGGCCGGCGGCGGCGGCCTGGCGCACACGGTCCGGGTCGAGATCGAGCGCCACATAGGGAATGTCCTGCTGCTCCAGCATGCGCGCCATGGTCTGGCCGCTGCGGCCGTAGCCGCAGATCAACACGTGGCCGCTGGTGTTGATCGACTGCCGGGCGATGCCGGTCATCTGCAGCGACTGCTGCATCCATTCGCTGGACACCAGGCGCAGCACGATGCGGTTGCTGCCCATGATGATGAAGGGCGTGGCCAGCATCGACAGCACCATGGCCGCCAGCACCGGCTGGAACAATTCGGGCGAGAGCAATCCCTCGCGCTGGCTCAGCGTCAGCAGCACGAAGCCGAATTCGCCGGCCTGCGCCAGGTACAGACCGGTGCGCAGGGCCACGCCGCTGCTGGCGCCCATGGCCTTGGCCAGGCCGGTGATCAGCACCAGCTTGAACAACACCGGCACCGTCAGCAGCAGCAGCACCATGGGCCACTGCAGCAGCACCAGGCGCCAGTCCAACATCATGCCGATGGTGATGAAGAACAGGCCCAGCAGCACGTCGTGGAAGGGGCGGATCTCGGACTCGACCTGCACCTTGTACTCGGTCTCGGAAATCAGCACGCCACAGATGAAGGCGCCCAGCGCCAGGCTCAGGCCGGCGTGCTCGGTCAGCCAGGCCAAACCCAGCGCCATCAGCAGCAGGTTGAGCACGAACAGCTCTTCGCTCTTGCGCCGCGCCACCAGGGTCAGCCACCAGCGCATCACGCGCTGGCCGCCCCACAGCAGCACGGTGATCAGCGCCACCGCCTTCAGCGCCGCCAGGCCCAGCGCGACCAGCAACTGGTCCGGTTGGGAGCCCAGCGCCGGGATCAGCACCAGCAGCGGCACCACCGCCAGATCCTGGAACAGCAGCACGCCCATCACGCGCTGGCCGTGCGCCGACTCCAGCTCCAGCCGGTCGGCCATCATCTTCACCACGATGGCCGTGCTGCTCATGGCCATGGCGCCGGACAGCGCCAGCGCGCTTTGCCAGCGCATCTGCCATTGTGTCGTCACCAGCCAGCCCAGCGCCAGCGAACCCAGGGTCACCACCAGCATGGTCAGCACCACCTGGGCCATGCCCAGCCCGAACACCTGCTTGCGCATGGCGCGCAGCTTGGGCAGGTTGAACTCCAGCCCGATCACGAACATCAGGAACACCACGCCGAATTCGGCCAGGTACTTGATGCCCTCGGCGTCCTGGCCGAAAGCCAGGCCCAAGGTGCGCGGCTCGATCAGCACCCCGGCCAGCAGGTAGCCCAGGATCGCTGGCAGCTTCAACCAGCGGCAAACCACCACCCCCAGCACGGCGGCCAGCAGGTACAGCAGCGTCAATTCCAAGGGACCCATGGGGCGATGCTAGCCGAGCAGGTGGCAGCCAGGCGAGCCCGGGGCGACGCCAGCGGCCGGGCAAAGGCCGGTTGCGGCCCGCGGCAACCCTTCGATTGCTTTGAAAAACATAGCATGTTTGGCTTTGTCCACGCCGGCTGATGGGCATTTCTGTGCAAAACCTGAAGTCCCCCAAGCCCCCGATAGAATCGCGCCATGACTTTCGATCCGGCTCGGGCCTTGCGCTTGGCCAGCGACACGCTGGACATCGAGGCGGCGGCCATCCTGGGCGCCAAGCAGCGCCTGGGCGGGGCCTTTGCCCAGGCCGTGTCGCTGGTGCTGGCGCTGAGCGGCCGCGTGGTCGTGATGGGCATGGGCAAGAGCGGCCACGTCGGGCGCAAGATCGCCGCCACGTTGGCCTCCACCGGCACGCCGGCCATGTTCGTGCACCCGGCCGAGGCCAGCCATGGCGATCTGGGCATGATTCAGGCTCAGGACGCGGTATTGGCCGTCTCCAATAGTGGCGAGGTGGATGAACTCACCACCCTGTTGCCCCTGGTCAAGCGCCTGGGCGTGCCCCTGCTGGCCATCACCGGCGGTGCCCACTCCACGTTGGCGCGCCACGCCGACGTGGTGCTGGACAGCGCGGTCGAGAAGGAGGCCTGCCCCCTGAACCTGGCGCCCACCGCCAGCACCACCGCCCAGCTGGCCCTGGGCGACGCGCTGGCCGTGGCCCTGCTCGACGCGCGCGGCTTCAAGGCCGAGGATTTCGCCCGCTCGCACCCCGGCGGGGCGCTCGGGCGGCGCCTGCTCACGCGCGTGGCCGACGTCATGCGCGGCGGCGAGCAGGTGCCCCGCGTGGGGGGGGGCACGGGTTTTGCCGAGCTGATGGGCGAGATGTCGCGCAAGGGCCTGGGGGCGTCGGCGGTGGTCGATGCCGACGGCCGCGTGCTCGGCATCTTCACCGACGGCGACCTGCGCCGGCTGGTCGAAACCGGCCGCGATTTGCGCGCCCTGACGGCCGCCGACGTGATGCACCCCCGCCCGCACCTGATCCGCGACGACGCCCTGGCCGCCGAGGCCGCCGACGCCATGGAAAAGCACCGCATCACCGGCCTGCTGGTGGTGGACGCCGAGGGCCGCCTGGTCGGGGCCCTGAACAGCAACGATTTGATGCGGGCGAAGGTGATATGACCGCCCCCAGGCTGTACCCATTGCGCGCTGGGGCGCCGTCGCCCCGCGAGCGGACCCACGCGCTGGTGGCGGATGCGCTGACAAGGCGAGCCGCGCGGCCCCTGTCGGGCGTTGGGCTCCTCGCATGAGCACGGCGCCCCAACCCGCCCTGACCTGGCCGCCCGAGCTGCTGCTGCGCGCGCAGGGCGTGCGCGTGGCCTTTTTCGACGTCGATGGCGTGCTGACCGATGGCGGGCTGTACTTCAGCGCCGAAGGCGAGACGCTCAAGCGCTTCCACACCCTGGACGGCCACGGGCTGAAGCTGCTGGCGCGCGCCGGCATCACGCCCTGTGTGATTTCGGGGCGCGATTCGGCGCCGTTGCGCCTGCGCCTGCGGGCGCTGGGCGTGGCGCACCTGCGCCTGGGCACAGAGGACAAACGCCCCGCCGCCGAGGCCATGCTGGCCGAGCTGGGGCTGGACTGGGCCCAGGCCGCCGCCATGGGCGACGACTGGCCCGATCTGCCGGTGCTGCGGCGCGTGGCCTTCGCCTGCGCGCCGCCCCAGGCCCATGCCGAGGCGCGCGCGCTGGCGCACCACGTCACCGCCGCGCCGGCGGGCGAGGGCGCGGCGCGCGAATTCTGTGATCTGCTGCTGGTCGCTGGCGGCCACTACCGCCACCTGCTGGCCGAGCAGCTGGATCCCCCGGAAGGCGGCCCCGCATGACCCAGCGGCACCTGCTGCGCCAAAGCCTGCACCAGCTGTCGGTGTGGCTGCCGGCCCTGCTCATGGTGTTGTTTGCCCTGGGCACCTGGTGGCTGGTGCGCAACACGCCCAAGCTGCCCGATGCGTCCGCCGAGCGACCGGTGTCCAGCGCACCCGATTACTTCATGCGCGACTTCTCGGTGCGCGTGTTCGACCCGGACGGACGGCTGAAGTCCGAGCTGATCGGGGTGGAGGGCCACCATTTCCCGGCCACCGACACGTTGGAGGTGCAAAACCCGCGCATGCGCTCCATCGACGAGACCGGCCGCCTGACCACGGCCACGGCGCGGCGCGGTGAATCCAACGGCGACGGCTCCGAGATCAAGCTGTACGGCAACGCCCACGTGGTGCGCGAGCCCCACCAGCGTTCGCGCGGCGAAATCGACCCGCGCATGGAATTCCGCGGTGAGTTCCTGCACGCCTTCGTCGACGAGGACCGGGTGTCCTCGGACCAGCCGGTCGAGCTCTGGCGCGGCCCGAACCGCTTCACCGGCGACACCCTGGAGTACGACAACCGGACCGGCGTGGGCCACCTGCAAGGCCGGGTGCGGGGTGTTCTTCAGCCGGCCAGCACGCGGCCCGACAAGACCCCGCGGCGCTGAGCGCGCCATGCCGACGCCCATGGACTCCGCCCCTCTGGCCTTCATCACCGGCGCCTCCAGCGGCATCGGCCAAGCCCTGGCGCGGCGCTACGCCGAGGCCGGCTGGCACCTGGCCCTGGTCGCCCGGCGCGAAGCCGAACTCACGGCCTGGGCCCAGGCGCAAGGCTGGCCGGCCGAGCGCTGGCGCGTGTACGCGGCCGACGTGGCGCGCATCGACAGCATCACCGCCGCCGCCGCGCGCTGCCTGGCCGAACAAGGCCTGCCCGAGGTGGTGATCGCCAACGCCGGCATCAGCGTCGGCATGGACACCGCCGACCGCGCCGACCTGGACGTGATGGTGCGCACCTTCGCCACCAACAACACCGGCCTGGCCGCCACCTTTCAGCACTTTGTCGAGCCCATGCGCCAGCGCGGCCACGGTACCCTGGTGGGCATTGCCAGCGTCGCCGCCATCCGTGGCCTGCCCGGGCACGGCGCCTACTGCGCCAGCAAGGCGGCCGTGGTCGGCTACTGCGAAAGCCTGCGCGGCGAGTTGCGCGCCGACGGCGTGCGCGTCGTGACCCTGCTGCCGGGCTACGTCGATACCCCGCTGACGCGCGGCAACCGCTACGCCATGCCGTTTCTGCTGTCGCCCGAGGCGTTTGCCGAGCGCGCCTTTCGCGCCATCGCGGCCGGCGTCAGCTACCGCGTGATTCCGTGGCAGATGGGCGTGGTGGCCAAACTGCTGCGCCTGCTGCCCAACCCGGTGTTCGACCGCGTGCTGGCCGGTCGCCCACGCAAGGCGCGCCAGGGCGAGCGCTGACGCGCCTTCGGGCGCGGGCATGAAAAAAGGACTCCGCCAGGGAGTCCTTTTTATCTGGGCTGCACCGCGTCACGCCGCAAGGGCGCAAGCGGCAAGCGCATCAATACTCGTCGCCGCCGTCGCGACCACCGCTGTCGTAGCCGCCTTCGCGTCGGCCACCGCCGTAGCCACCACCGCCGCCTTCGCGTCGGCCACCGCCACCGCCGCGCGGACCGGAACCGTAGGGGCTGCGAAAGCCGCCATCGTTGCCGCCACCGCCAGTGCTGCTGCCGCCGTAACCACCGCCGCCGCCGCCTTCACGTCGGCCGCCGCCGTCGCCGCCACCACCGCCGCCGCCGCCACCGTAGCCGCCACCGCCGCCTTCGCGTCGGCCACCACCACCGTAGCCACCGCCGCCGCCACCACCGTAGCCGCCACCGCCGCCGCCAAAGCCGCCGGAACGCGGCGGACGGGCTTCCATCGGGCGGGCTTCGTTCACCACCACGTTGCGGCCGCCCAGCGGCTGACCGTTCATGCCCTGGATGGCGGCCTGCGCCTCGGCGTCGGTGCCCATCTCCACGAAACCAAAGCCCTTGGAGCGACCGGTGTCGCGTTCCATCATGACTTTCGCGCTCGTCACGGCGCCGAATTCCCCGAACGCTTGCGCCAGATCCCCGTCGCGCACCGAATACGGCAGGTTGCCGACGTAAAGTTTGTTGCCCATTAAAAGGGACTCCTCAAAGACCAAAAAAAAGCGATGGAGCCTGGAAAACGCCTTCGAAGGTCCCTGCAGAGGGACAAAAAGGGCAACTCACCGTGATCACCGCAAACCCACATATGGTGTGCGAAGGTGCACACTCGCGCGATTATGCGCCAGAACCTCCAAAGTCAAGCATATGGAAAAAACCCGATTGACTTTCAAGGTTATTTCGGGGCTTGTCCGAATGTCCCTGAAATTGGCCTACCAACTGACCTCGCGCTCCGGGGTGGAGGTGACCTGGTGGATGCTCAAATCGGCCCCGTTGTACTCTTCTTCCTGGGTCAGGCGCAGGCCGGTCAGCTTCTTGAGCAGGCCGTACACCACCACGCCGCCCAGCAGCGCCCAGGCCACGCCCAGCAGGGTGCCGATGAGCTGCGCGCCGAAGCTCACCCCGCCCAGACCCCCCAGCGCCTGGCTGCCGAAGATGCCCGCCGCCAAGCCGCCCCAGGTGCCGCACAGGCCGTGCAGCGGCCACACGCCCAGCACGTCGTCGATCTTCCAGCGGTTTTGCACCAGGGTGAACATCACCACGAACAGCGCGCCGGCGATGCCGCCGACCACCAAGGCACCCATCGGGTGCATCAGGTCGGAGCCGGCGCACACCGCCACCAGGCCGGCCAGCGGGCCGTTGTGCACGAAACCGGGGTCGTTCTTGCCCAGCGCCAGCGCCACCAGGGTGCCGCCGACCATGGCCATCAGCGAGTTGACGGCCACCAGGCCCGAGATCTTGTCCAGCGTCTGCGCGCTCATCACGTTGAAGCCGAACCAGCCCACCGTCAGAATCCACGCGCCCAGCGCCAGGAAAGGGATGTTGGACGGCGGGTGCGCGCTCATGCCGCCGTCCTTGCGGTAGCGGTTGTGGCGCGCGCCCAGCAGCAGCACCGCCGGCAGCGCGATCCAGCCGCCTACCGCGTGCACCACCACCGAGCCGGCGAAGTCGTGAAACTCCTCGCCCGTCAGCGACTTGATCCAGGCCTGCACGCCAAAGTGCTGGTTCCAGGCGATGCCCTCGAAAAACGGGTAGACAAAGCCCACGATCACCGCCGTGGCGATCAGCTGCGGCCAGAACTTGGCGCGCTCGGCGATGCCGCCCGAGATGATGGCCGGGATGGCGGCCGCGAAGGTCAGCAAAAAGAAGAACTTGACCAGGTCGTAGCCGTTCCTGGCCGCCAGTTGCTCGGCGCCGACGAAGAAGTGCGTGCCGTAGGCCACGCCGTAGCCGACCAGGAAGTACACGACGGTGGACACCGAGAAATCCACCAGGATCTTGACCAGCGCGTTCACCTGGTTCTTCTTGCGCACCGTGCCCAGCTCCAGGAACGCGAAACCGGCATGCATGGCCAGCACCATGATGCCCCCCAGCAAGACGAAGAGCGCGTCGGCGCCCTGTTTTAGTGCATCCATGCCTGAATTTCCTGTGCGAATGAGTGTGCTTTGGTGCGGAACGCCTCGTGCCTGGGCGTGCCGGCAGGCATGAAGCAAGAAATGGGCCAGATTGGGGCGCGATGTGTCTGCGGGCGCCCCGTCCTGGGTCGTTGGCGCGGAGGTGGGTTTCAGGTCGAATTCGTCGATTTCGAGTCAAAATGGCCACAGGTCGGCGTGGATTAATCCTGAATGGCTACTATTTAAATAGCATTTTGAGGGCCGGGCTGACGGCTCCGCGCGCGGCGTGGCGCCGGCCACCGTGTTCCGTCCAGGGGCGTGGGTCGGCCCCACGGCGCCATGCCGACCCGGGCCGACGCACTCCGAGTGCACTTGGTTGGTGCGTTCCTCGGTCGCCGCCGCGCGCCACCGCCTGGCCCAGGCTGGCCGCGCAGGCACAATCGGTGGGCCTTGGCGAGCGCGGCGCGCGAAGGCGTTTGCGGAGGACGCCATGCGCTACGAACTGACGGACCTTAAGCTGTTCCTGGCAATCGACCAGGCCCTGGACTGGGGCCTGGTCGACACGGTGGTGCCGGCGGACCGCCTGGACGACGAAGTGGCCCGCCTGGCGGCGCAGTTCGCGGCGCTCGGGCCCCAGGTGCTGCGCCAGCAAAAGCGCCTGCTGCGCGAGTGGCAGGAGAGCGACCTGGCCACCGCCATCGCCCGCGGCGTGGACGAGTTCGCCGCCGCCTTCGCCACCGGCGAGCCGGCCCGCTTCATGGCGCCGTTCATGCGAAAACACAAGTGATTCTTGCCCTTGGCCGGCATGCAGACATCCTGGGCAGCTATGTTTAAAATAGCGCCCGGATGCCCGGACCGGGCGGCACACCCCGCCCGTTCGATGCCCCTACGCCGGCCAAGGGTCGGCGTTTTGGATGAAAATGACTGTTTTAAACAGCTGAATGAACGGCGTCGGCCGTGTCTTTTCAGCCCGCAAGGCGCATCATGCGCCTTGTTTTTTTGCGCTGTTTCCGGGGGGCTGTCGCGACCCTGGCACCCAGGTTCTGAATCTCAACTCCCCCTAGAAAAAGAATGGAAGCATTTCTTATCTCCACCGGCATCGTCGCCCTGGCCGAAATGGGCGACAAAACACAGTTGCTGTCCCTGGTGCTGGCCGCGCGGTTCCGCAAGCCCTGGCCCATCGTCTGGGGCATCCTGATCGCCACCTTGTTCAACCACGCCCTGGCCGGCGCGGTGGGCAGCTGGGTCACCACCGTGCTGGGCCCCGACGTGCTGCGCTGGGTGCTGGGCGGCTCCTTCATCGCCATGGCGGTGTGGATGCTGATCCCCGACAAGCTGGACGAGGACGACGAGCCCAAGTCGGTCTCCAAGCTCGGCGTGTTCGGCACCACCCTGGTGGCCTTCTTCCTGGCCGAGATGGGCGACAAGACCCAGATCGCCACCGTGGCCCTGGCCGCGCAGTACCAGCAGTGGGCCGCCGTGGTGGCCGGCACCACCCTGGGCATGATGCTGGCCAACGCCCCGGTGGTCTGGTTTGGCGACCGCCTGGTGCGCAAGGTGCCGATCCGCGTGGTGCACGTGATTTCGGCCATCATCTTCGCCGTGCTGGGCGTGGTGGCCTTGGTGGGCATCGGCGCCTGAGCCCGCCGCGCCATGCCCTGGCGCGAGACAGGGCATGGCGCGCGGCCTATACTGCTTTCACACGCCGGCCCCGCTCCGGCGCGTGAAGGCAGTCGATGGCCAAGAAGTTTCCCATCCATCCCGCCAACCCCGAGCGTCTGTGCTGGGGGTGCGACAAGTACTGCGCGGCCGACAACATGGCCTGCGGCAACGGCTCCGACCGCACCCAGCACCCGATGGAGCTGTTTGGCGACGACTGGGCCGAATGGGGCCAGGACGCCGAAGGCGATCCCCCAGCCGCCGACGGCGCGGCCCCCGCGCCGCCGCCCCAGGGCTGACAAGGGCGCTATACTGGCTTTTCACAGCGCCGATTTGCCTCTGCTTGCGGGCGCTTAAACAAATACCGCTAAACCCGAGACGCGCAGACAACCCGGTTTCGATTTGGCGGACCGGGTTTTTTATTGCCATGTCGTTTCTCGTCACGCCGCAGTCCCTGCATTTCGACGCCCCGCTGCCTCTGCAAAGCGGCGCCTCGATCCGCGGCTACGACCTGAGCTATGAAACCTACGGCGAGCTGAACGCGGCGCGCGACAACGCCGTGCTGATCTGCCACGCGCTGAACGCCTCGCACCATGTCGCCGGGGTCTACGCCGGGCAGGACAAAAGCGAGGGCTGGTGGGACAACATGGTCGGCCCCGGCAAGTCGGTCGACACCAACCGCTTTTTCGTCATCGGCGTCAACAACCTCGGCTCCTGCTTCGGCTCCACCGGCCCGATGCACATCCACCCCGACACCGGCCAGGTGTACGGCGCCGGCTTTCCGGTGGTCACCGTCGAAGACTGGGTGAACGCCCAGGCCCGGCTGCTCGACGCGCTGGGCATCGAGCGCCTGGCGGCCGTCATGGGCGGCAGCCTGGGCGGCATGCAGGCGCTCGGCTGGACCTTGCAGTACCCCGAACGCGTGCGCCACGCCGTGGTGGTGGCCAGCGCGCCTAACCTGACGGCCGAGAACATCGCCTTCAACGAGGTGGCGCGGCGCGCCATCGTCACCGACCCCGATTTCCACGGCGGCGACTTCTACCACCACGGCGTGGTGCCGCGGCGCGGCCTGCGCATCGCGCGCATGATCGGCCACATCACCTACCTGAGCGACGACGTCATGAACGAGAAGTTCGGGCGCCAGTTGCGCGAGGCGGTCACGCAGAACGCCAGCGGCTACCGCTTTTCCACCCAGGACGTGGAGTTCCAGATCGAAAGCTACCTGCGCTACCAGGGCGACAAGTTCAGCGACTACTTCGACGCCAATACCTACCTGCTGATCACCCGCGCGCTGGACTATTTCGACCCGGCGCGGACTTTCGGCGGCGACCTGACGCGGGCCCTGGCCCGCGCCACCAGCCAGTTTCTGCTGGTCAGCTTCAGCACCGACTGGCGTTTCGCGCCCACCCGCTCGCGCGAGATCGTCAAGGCCTTGCTCGACAACCGGCGCGACGTCAGCTACGCCGAGATCGACGCGCCGCACGGGCACGACGCCTTCCTGCTCGACGATCCGCGCTACCTTGGCGTGGTGCGCGCCTATTTCGACAGCATTGCAGGGGCTGCGCAATGAGCGACACCGCCGTGCAACGCATCATCGCCGAGCTGGTGCCCGAGGGCTCGCGCGTGCTCGACCTGGGCTGCGGCGACGGCGCCCTGCTGGAGCACCTGGTGCGCCAGCGCCGCTGCAGCGGCTACGGCATCGAGATCGACGACGCCAATCTGCTGGCCTGCGTGCGCCGCGGGGTCAGCGTGCTGCAGCTGAACCTGCACCAGGGCCTGGCCGCGTTCCAGGACCAGAGTTTCGACGTGGTGCTGCAAATCGACACCCTGCAGCACCTGCGCAACGCCGAGACCATGCTGCGCGAGACCGCGCGCGTGGGACGCATCGGCATCGTCGCTTTCCCCAACTTCGCGCACTGGCCGAACCGCCTGAGCGTGCTGCGCGGGCGCATGCCGGTCACCCGCCGCCTGCCCTACCAGTGGTACGACACGCCCAACATCCGCGTCGGCACCTTCCAGGATTTCGCGGCGCTGGCGCGCAAGAACGGCCTGCGCGTGCTGGACGCCTTTGGCCTGCAGGACGGCCAGGTGCTGCGCTGGCTGCCGAATCTGCGCGCCAGCACCGCGGTGTTCAAGCTGGAGCGCATTCGGCGGTAAAAAGGCCGTAGCTCGGCGTCCCAATTGCCTGGTTAGCTATCTATTTTGTAGTCAATCATGTCCCATTTGCCCACCCTGGAGGCCCTGGCGGCCGATTTGGACGCCGGCCGCGGCAGCGCCCAGGCCCTGACCGAGGCCGCCCTGGCGCGCGCGCAAGACCCGGCCGGCGAGGGCGCGCGCGCGTTCACGCGGCTGGACGCCGAGCGGGCGCGGGCGGCGGCGCGCGCCTCCGACACCTTGCGCGCGGTGGGCATCGTGCGCTCGCCGCTGGAAGGCCTGCCGGTCTCGATCAAGGACCTGTTCGACGTCGCCGGCCAGGTCACCACCGCCGGCTCGGTGGTGCTGAAGAATGCCGAACCGGCGCGCCGCAACGCCGCGGTCGTGGACCGGCTGATCGCCGCCGGCGCGGTGATCGTCGGGCGCACCAACATGACCGAGTTCGCCTTTTCCGGTTTGGGGCTGAACCCGCACCATGGCACGCCGCGCAATCCCTGGGACCGCGCCGCCGGGCGCATTCCCGGGGGCTCCTCGTCGGGCGCGGCGGTGTCGGTGAGCGACGGCATGGCGGTGGTCGGCATCGGCTCGGACACCGGCGGCTCGGTGCGCATCCCCTCGGCGCTGTGCGGCCTCACCGGCTTCAAGCCGACCGCGCGCCGGGTGTCGATGGCGGGGGTGCTGCCGCTGTCGGCTTCGCTCGACTCCATCGGCCCGTTGGCCGCCAGCGTGCGCTGCTGCGCCGTGGTGGACGCCATCCTGGCCGGCGAGCCGCCCGCCGCGCCGCCCGCCCGCCCGTTGCGCGATGCCCGCTTCGCCGTGCCCGAGACCCAGGTGCTGAACGGCATGGACGCCAGCGTGTCGGCGGCCTTCGAGCGCGCCTGCGCCGTGCTGCGGGCCGCCGGTGCGCACCTGCACCGCCTCGCCGTGCCCGAATTCGATGAACTGGCGCGCTTGTACGCGCGCGGTTCCCTGGCCGGCGCCGAGGCCTGGGCCTGGCACCGCCCGCTGCTGGCCACGCGCGCGGCCGACTACGACCCGCGCGTCGGGGCCCGCATCGAGGGCGGGCGGGCGATGGGCGCGGCCGACTACATTGATCTGCTGGCGGCGCGGCGGCGCTGGATCGCCCAGGTCGGCGCGCGCATCGACGGCTTCGACGCCCTGCTGATGCCCACCGTGCCCCTGGTGGCGCCGCGCATCGCCGAGCTGCAGGCCAGCGACGAGGCCTACTTTGCCGCCAACGGGCTGATGCTGCGCAACCCCTCGTTCATCAACTTTCTGGACGGCTGCGCGCTGTCCCTGCCCTGCCACGCGCCGGGCGAGGCGCCGGTCGGCCTGATGCTGGCCGCCAGTGGTGGGCGTGACCACGCGCTGCTGGCGCTGGGCCAGGGCGTCGAGGCCGCGCTGGCCCAGCTGCGCCGGGGTTGAGCCTGAACCGGCCGCGTCAGCGCGCGCCCTGCTGTTCCCGCAGCGACTTGCAGCGCACGCAGTGCTGGGTCATGGGCTCGATCTTCAGGCGCTCGAACGGGATGTGGCAGTCGCATTCCTCGCAACGGCCGTAATTGCCCTCGTCCATGGCCTCCAGCGCGCGCTCGATGCGCGCCAGTTCTTGCAGGTCCAGGTCGGTCAACACGCTGTCGATCTCGCGCGTCTGGTTGGCCAGGCGCGCGTTTTCGTCTTGCGAGACACTGCCGGCGGTGTTTTCAGTCGGTGCCAGGTTGGCGCGGTTGCGCTGCATCTGCGCCTGCAGATCCGCGCGGCGGGCCAGCAGCAGGCCTTTCAGCTCCTTCACCTGCGGTTCGGTCAGGGCGTGGCTCATGGTCAAGATTCTCCTGTGTCCTATCCTGTGGTCTTCCCGCAGAATACCACCCGCATGAACCTTGATCCCTGCCACTGCCCCTTGTGCGGGCAGCCCAATCGGTGCGCGATGGAAACGGCGCGCGCCACCGGCCAGCCGCAGCCGCCCTGCTGGTGCACGCAGCAACATTTCAGCGCCGAACTGCTGGCCCGCATACCGCCCGAGGCGCGCGGCCAAGCCTGTGTGTGCCGCGCCTGCGCCGCGGCGGCGGACACGCCCGCGCCGCTCAGTTGACGGCTTGCGTTGGCCGGCTGGCCAGCCAGGTCATCAGCGCGCGCGCCGAGGCGTCCGACACCTGGCGGTGCGTCACGATGGCGTGGCGGCCCTGACCGGACTCGCGCATCTCCCGCAGCCAGTGGTCGGCCCGCTGGGCCGGGTCGCCTTCGCGGCGCGCGGCACGCTCGCGCAGGGCCTGGAACGCCGGAGAGTCGCCGCGCGGCACGGCGCCATGACAGTTCAGGCAGCCCATCTGCGTGGCCAGCACGGCGCCGTCGGGTGCCGCGGCCACGGGCGTCTGCGCCGCCGCCACGCCGCCCAACAGACCGGCCGCGACCCACAGCAGCGGCGCGATGCGGCGAGTCGAGAATAGGGGTGCCATGGACATGCCGGCCATGGTAGCACCGCAGGCGTTATGCTGGCCGCCGTCCCTTTGCCGATCGCATGAACGCTTCTTTTCCTCCCCCGCTGGGCAGCACGGCCGAACTGCATGCCCGCCACGGCGAACGCTACCGCTGGCTGCTGCTGCTGTCGGTGATGGTCGGCACCATGGCCTCCATCATGTCCTCCACGGTGGTCAACGTGGCGATTCCGGGCCTGTCGCACCAGTTCGAGCTGGGCCAGTCGCGCGCGCAGTGGGTGACCAGCGGCTTCATGGTGGCGACCACCGTGTCGATGCTCACCACGCCCTGGCTGCTGGAGCGCTTTGGCTACCGCCGCACCTACGCCGGCTGCATGCTGCTGCTGATGGCCGGTGGCGTGTTGGGCGGCTTCGCGCAGAACTTTCCGCTGGTGCTGGCGGCGCGCGTGACCGAGGGGTTGGCCGCCGGTGTGGTGCAGCCGATTCCGGCCATCATCATCATGCGCGCCTTCGAGCCGCACGAGCAGGGCCGCGCCAGCGGCGTGTTCGGCATGGGCGTGGTGCTGGCGCCGGCGCTCGGCCCGTCCATCGGCGGCCTGCTGGTGGACTGGTTTGGCTGGCGCTCGATCTTTTTCATGGTGATCCCGTTCTGCCTGGCTTCGCTGTGGCTGGGGCGGCGTTACGTGCCGGTGACCGGCCCGGGCGACGTGCCGGGCAGCCGTGGCGTGCCGCTGGACTGGGTCGGCCTGCTGCTGGGCAGCCTGGGCACGCTGAGCCTGCTGAACGGCCTGGTCGCGCTGCGCCAGGGGCCGGCCTGGCAGGCCAGCACCCTGCTGGCACTGGCGCTGGGCTCCTTTTTGGCCTTCGTGCTGTGGCTGCGCTGGCTGCCGCGCCGCGGGCGGGTGCCGCTGCTCAACCTGGCGCTGTTCGGCAACCGCGCCTTCGCCATGGGCGCGCTGGTGGCCCTGATCTACGGCACGGCGCTGTTCGGCTCGACCTACCTGCTGCCGGTCTACCTGCAGACGGCGCTGGGCCTGTCGGCGGCCCACGTGGGCACCATCCTGCTGCCCTCGGGCCTGGTGCTGGCCGGCGCCATCGCCGTGGTGGCGCGGCTGGCCGACCGCATGCCGGCCAGCCTGCTGGTGAACATCGGGCTGGCGCTGCTGGCGCTGTCCTTCGCCGGCATGCTCACCGTGGGCCTGGGCAGCAGCCTGTGGTGGCTGACCGCCTGGACCATCGTCGGGCGCATCGGCCTGGGCTTCATCCTGCCCTCGCTGAACCTGGGTGCCATGCGCGGCCTGGACCGCGCGCAGATGGCCCAGGGCTCCAGCGTGGTCAATTTCGTGCGCATGCTGGGCGGCGCGGCGGGTGTCAGCCTGTGCGGCATCGTGCTCGAATGGCGCCTGGCGGTGCACGGCGATTCGCTGGCGAACCAGGCGCTCAGCCCCGAGCGCCTGAGCGCGTTCAACGAGGTGTTCGTGATGCTGGCCGTGCTGTGCGCGCTGGCCATGCTGGCGGCACGCCACCTGCACACCGAGCCACGGCCGACGCCCCCACCGACCGGAGACAACTGAGCCATGTGCCAACTGCTCGGCATGAACTGCAATACCCCCACCGACGTGACGTTTTCGTTCGCCGGTTTCGCCCAACGCGGCGGGCGCACCGACCACCACGCCGACGGCTGGGGCATCGCCTTTTTCGAGGGGCGTGGCGCGCGCTTGTTCGTCGACAGCGCGCCGGCCGCCGATTCGCCGGTGGCCGAGCTGATCCGGCGCTACCCGATCAAGAGCCGCAACGTCATCTCGCACATCCGCAAGGCCACCGTCGGCCCCGTGCAGCTGGAAAACTGCCACCCCTTCGTGCGCGAGCTGTGGGGGCGCTACTGGGTGTTCGCGCACAACGGCGACCTGAAGAACTACGCGCCGCGCCTGCACGGGAATTTCCGCCCGGTGGGCGGCACCGACAGCGAGCAGGCCTTCTGCTGGTTGATGCAGGAGCTGGCCAAGGCGCACGCCAGTGTGCCGCCGGTGGGCGAGCTGACGCGCACCCTGGCCGAGCTGGTGCCCCAGGTGGCGCGCCACGGCACCTTCAACATGCTGCTGTCCAACGGCGAGGCGCTGTGGGCGCACGCCTCCACCAAGCTGTGCTACGTGGTGCGCCAGCACCCGTTCGCCAGCGCGCGCCTGTCCGACGAGGATCTGGCGGTGAACTTCGCCGAGCACACCACGCCCGACGACCGGGTGGCCGTGGTGGCCACCACGCCACTGACCTGCGACGAGGCCTGGACGCCGTTCCAGCCCGGCCAGCTGCGGGTGTTCGTGGACGGGGCGCCGGCCAACGACTGATACCAAAAGGCGTTCAAAAATATCAACCGTTCGCGTTGAGCCCTTCGACGGGCTCAGGACAGGCTTGTCGAAACGCTGTCCCGGGCTTCGACAAGCTCAGCCTGAACGGTTCTTGTGGTTTGAGCGCCAATCGGCATGAGGGGATTTGCTCTATTTACAAGAGCAGATCAGGATTTCCCCACGCCGGCCCAGGCCGGATTTGACCTGGAACGGGCTACCGGCAAGCCTACATTTCGCCCCGGTCGGTCATGGCCGTGCGCACGTTGGCGTCGCTGAACGCCGGGCGCTCACCGCGCACCGTGCTCTCGCGCACCGCGCGGCGCACCACCGGCGGGTCCTCGCCGAGGTGAAAGGCCAGCTTGCGCTCGCGCAGCGCCGCGTCGGCCGCGCTGGTGCGCTCGAAGCGGCGCAGGTGGTCGGTCCAGGAGGCGTCCTCGATCACCTCCAGGTAGCGCGCCGGGTCGTTGATGTCGGACAGCAGCTCCCAGGCCACGGCGCCCTGGCGCAGGCGTGAGCGGCGGCTTTCCTCCATCAGGCGCCGGAAAGCCGGGGCCTTGGCCGGGTCGATGCGGTATTCCACGGTGACCACCACGTGGCCGCTTTCCGGCGGCGTGGTCACCTGCGGGCGCGGCATCGGGCCGGCCGGCGTGGGGTCTTCCATGACGCCGCGGTCGGGCCAGAGCCAGCAGGCCAGGACCATCACCACGAAGCCGGTGGCGGCGGCCAGGGCCAGGGCCATCGGCACGCCGGCCCAGGTGGCGATCTGCCCCCACACCGCCGCGCCCGAGGCCGTGGCCCCCATGATGGCCATCTGGTACATCGACATGCCGCGTGCCCGCACCCAGTCCGGCAGGCTGATCTGCGCCGACACGCTGAGCGAATTGGCGGTGGTCAACCAGGCCGCGCCGCCCATGGCCATGGCCAGCACGCCCAGCCAGAGATGGGTGTTGAAGGCCATCACCGCCATCACCACCGCCTGCGTGCCGGCGCCCAGCAGCACCAGGCGATCGCGCGCGAACATCTGGCGCAGGCGCGGCAGCGCGAACGAAGACGCCACGGCGCCGGCGCCCATGGCCGCCAGCAGCACGGTGAAGGTGCCGGCGTCGCCGCCCTTGGTGTCGCGCGCCACCAGGGGCAGCAGCGCCATCAGCGCGGTGGAGTGAAAGAAGAAGATGGCGATGCGGATCAGCACGCCCTTCAGGTGGTAGGACTGCGCCACGTACTGCAGGCCCACGCGCATGGCGCCGCGCAGGCTTTCGCGCCCCAGCGGGTCGGGGCGGTGCTCGCGCTTCCAGCGCGTGATGACCACCGCCGCCACGATGGACAGCGCGGCGTTGAGCAGAAACACCCAGGCGCTGCCCAGGCTGGCGATGATGGCGCCGGCGATCAGCGGCCCCAGGATGCGCGAGGTGTTCATCGACACCCCGTTCAGCGCCAGCGCCGCCGGCAGCTGCGAGCGGGGCACCAGCTCGGGCACGATGGCCGAGAACACCGGCCAGCGCAGCGCCAGGCCCACGCCGTTCAGGAACAGCAGCATCAGCAGCAGCGGCGGATTGACCACCTTCAGGAAGATGGCCAGCGCCAGCAAGGTGCCGACCACCGCCACCCACACCTGGGTGAAGAACAGAAAGCGCTTGCGGTCCAGGATGTCGGCCAGCGCCCCCGAGGGCAGGCCGAGCAGGAACACCGGCAGGGTGGCCGCCGTTTGCACCAGGGCCACCCAGATCGGCTTGCTGGTCAGCGTGGTCATCAGCCAGGCCGCCGCCACGTCGTTCATCCACATGCACAGGTTGGCGATCAACCAGGTGCTCCACAGCATCGCGAACACCCCGTGGCGGAACGGCGCCAGCGGGTTCAGGTCTTCGTCCGGCGTCGGGGGGGCGGGGGTGTGGGGCGAGGAGTCGGGCATGCGTCCCTGATGATAGGCCATTGCCTCGACGTTTGTCTTTCTACGTTTGCTGCTTATTTAATAGCTACATGGGATGATGGGACGCCGACCAGCGGGTGGTTGGGCATGAAAAAGGCCCGCGCCACCCAGGGGGTGACGCGGGCCGATGTGGCCGCGCGGGGGGCGATCAGCTCATCTCGCCGGTGGCCACGTGGAAGCCCTGTGCGATGGCCTGGCGCGTCTGCGTGCGCACTTCGGCGCGCGAGGGCGACTGCGCGGAGGGCAGCTTGGCGTCCACCACCATCGGCTGGCCGCCGTGCACCGGCGGGTGCTCGCGGGCCTCGGCACGCACTTCGGCGCGCGTGGCGCTGGCCACCAGGGGTTGATCCAGGAACAGCGGGCCTTCGCCGGTGGCCGGCATCGGGCCGGCGGCCCAGGCGCTGCTCGAGAAAGCGGCCAGGGCCAGCAGGGAGGCAAGGGTGAGGTTCTTGGACGAGGTCATGATGCGTTCCTTTTTTTCCAGATAACTGCGAGGCGATGTGAGAAATCGGCGGCCGGGTGGCCTGCCGGTGGGGCTTCGCATCACCTTGTGCGCTGGCCCCATGGGAAGTAATGTGCCTGCGTTCGAGTCTGAAATAAACTGGCGGAACAGATGAAGACTTTTTCTGATTGAGAAACAATGGACTCGCTCGATCTGATCATCACCTTTCGCGAGGTGGCGCGGCGCGGCAGCTTTTCGGCGGCGGCGCGCGCGCTGGACCTGTCTCCGGCCAGCGCCAGCAAGTACGTGGCGGCGCTGGAGACGCGCTTTGGCGTGCGGCTGTTCAACCGCACCACGCGCAAGGTTTCGCTGACCGACGCCGGCCAACTGCTGTACGAGCGCACCGGCCCGGTGCTGGAACTGGTGCAGCTGACCGAGGGCGAGCTGCACGAGCGCGCCACCAAGCCCAGCGGCCGGCTCACCGTCACAGCCCCGCCGGCCTTGATGCAGACCGCCGCGCCCACCTTGCTCGGGCGCTTTCTGTGCCTGCATCCGGCCGTGTCGCTCAGCCTGCGGCTGACCAACCGGGTGGTCGATCTGGTCGAGGAGGGCGTCGACGTGGCCTTGCGCATCGGCCCGATCCCCGACGCCAGCCTGATCGTGCGGCGTTTTCGCCAGGTCGAGCGCTCGGTGGCGGCCACCCCGGCCTACTGGCAGGCGCACGGCCGGCCCGAGCACCCGAGCGAGCTGGCCACGCACCGCACGCTGGCCGTCTCGCAACACGATGGCACGCCGGTGTGGCAGTTTCTGGACCGCGGCAAGCCGCTGTCGGTGTCGCTGCAGCCGCTGGTCGAGGCCAGCGACATCATGCCGCTGCTGACCATGGCGCTGCAGGACCTGGGCGTGGTCTACATGTCCACCCTGGCGATTGCCCCCTACCTGGAAAGCGGCGCCCTGGAGGCGGTGCTGGCCGACAGCATCCCGCAGGACTACTGGCTGTACGCGGCCTACACCCAGCGCCGCCACAACAGCGCCGCGCTGGCCGCCTTGCTGGCTTTCCTGGAAGAGGAGATGCGGCCGCTGGGCCCCAACGACCTGGCCCCCCTGCAATTGCCGCCGGTGCCGGGGGCCGCCCGCAAGAACTCCTGAAAAAGGAGCTGCTCAGGCTGCAGGGGCGCCGGCCAAGGCCTTAAAACATCACAATTTGGGGATGCGGATGCGGCTGATCATCAGCGAGCCCGACAGCGCGTACAGCAGCACCAGCGGGTGCAGCGTGCCGCCCAGCACGCGCAGGCTGCCGCCCCACAACTCAGGCCCGATGGCGCCCATGGCGGCGGCGACACACAGCAGGGCCACCAGCACGATCGAGGTCGGGATCGGCGTGCCCTCGAAGTACGTCACCTTGCCCGAGCCGCCCGACAGCGCCTCGGCCGTGACGTTGAAGCGCGCCAGCCGCGATACCCCGCAGGCCACGAAGAAGCCCAGCACGATGCGGTCCCACAGGCCCTGCATGCCCACGCCGTAGGCGATGACGGCCGGCGCCACGCCAAAGGAGATGACGTCGGCCAGCGAATCCAGCTCGCGCCCCAGCAGCGAGGACTGCTGGCGCCAGCGCGCCACCCGACCGTCAAAGACATCGAACACCAGCGCCGCCAGCACCAGCGCGCAGGCGTAGTAGATGTGCGTGATGTCCTGCACCTGGATGTAGGTGATGGTGGCAAACAGCGCGCCCACGCCGCAGATGGCGTTGCCCAGCGTGAACCAGTCCGCGAGGTGGAACTCGCGGATCATGGAGAACGGCTTCGGCTTCTTGGCGGACTGGCTCATCGGTGTGCACTATACGGCGGCGTGCGCACCCGCCGCGCTTTACCGCGCCTGGACTGCGCGCTCCAGCGCATCGATGAAGAGCTTCGGCACGTCGCAACCGGTCTGGTCCAGGATCTCGCGAAAGCAGGTCGGGCTGGTGACGTTGATCTCGGTCACATGGGTGCCGATGATGTCCAGCCCGATCAGCAGCAGCCCGCGCGGTGCCAACACCTTGCCGATGGCGCTGGCGGTGGCGCGGTCGGTGTCGGTGAGGGGCTGCGCCACGCCCTTGCCGCCCGCGGCCAGGTTGCCGCGCACCTCGTTGCCCTGCGGGATGCGCGCCAGGCAGTAAGGCACGGGCTCGCCGCCGATGATGAGCACGCGCTTGTCGCCGGCGCTGATCTCGGGCAGAAACTTCTGCACCATCACGCTGATGGCGCCACCCTGGTTCAGCGTCTCGATGATGCTGCCCAGGTTCAGGCCATCGGCCTTGACGCGGAAGATGCCCATGCCGCCCATGCCGTCCAGCGGCTTGAGGATGATGTCCTGGTGCTGCGCATGAAAGGCGCGGATCGCCGCCGCCTCGCGCGTGACCAGGGTCGGGCCGACGAATTGCGGCCACTCCATCACGGCCAGCTTCTCGGGGTGTTCGCGCAGCGCGGCCGGCTTGTTGAACACGCGCGCGCCCTCGCGCTCGGCCTGCTCCAGCAGGTGGGTGGCGTAGATGTACTCGGCGTCGAAGGGCGGGTCCTTGCGCATCAGCACCGCGTCGAAGTCCTTCAGGGGCAGCTCGCGCGGCGCCTCCTCGGTGAACCAGTCGTCCTCGCGCCCGGTCAGCTGGATCGGGCGCACCCGTGCCGTCACCAACTGGCCGCTCTGCCAGCCGAGGTGGCGCGGCTCGCAGACGGCCAGCGGGTGGCCGCGGCGCGCGGCCTCGCGCATCATGGTGTAGGTGCTGTCCTTATAGGTCTTGAAGGACTCGATCGGGTCGGCGATGAAAAGTAGCTGCATGGCGAGGCGGGGAGCTTCTCCCGGGGGCAAAAGCGTACTGTTGCACAAATGCCCGGCTGGGTGTCTCCGGGGTGTAAATTCACTCCTGAAAACATAGCTACTCAGGATGATTGGACGCCGGCCAATGGCCTGAAAAGGCCTGAAATGCGCTAAGCCTCGCTCGCGCCGGTGTCCGCGCTGGCTTGCAGGTGCGCCACCAGTTGCGCGGCCACCGTGGACAGCGCCGCCAGCGAACGCACGCAGAGCAGCAACCGGCGCCGGGCCCAGGGTTCGGCCAGGTCCAGCACGCGGATCGCCAACTGGCGCCGGTACAGCGCGGCGCTGCCGCGCGGCATCACCCCCACCCCCAGGCCGGCGGCCACCATCAGGCACAGCGCGTCGTAGCCGGTCACCTGCATGCGCAGGCGCAGCGGCTGGCCCAGCTCGGCCGCGCCGCGCTGCAGCAGCTGGTGGATGGCGCTGCCGGGGTGCATGCCGATCAGGTCGTGGCCCAGCGCGTCGGCCAGGCGCACGCGCCGTCGCCTGGCCAGGGCGTGGCCCGCCGGCACCACCAGCACCAGCTCGTCCTCGCGGTAGGGCAGCAGGGTGAGCTGGCCGGCCAGCTCGCCGCCATGGTGTTCGGCGCTGAGAATGCCCACATCGGCCGCGTTCTCGGCCACCGAGCGCGCCACGGCGCTGCTGATCTGCTCCTGCAGGCGCACGTCCACGCCGGGGTAACGGGTGAGAAAGCGCTGCAGATCGGCCGGCAGGAACTGCGTGATGGCCGAAATGTTGGCCGCCACCCGCACCTGCCCGCGCAGGCCGGCGCCGTAGTCGCTCATCTGCGCGGCGATGCCGTCCAGGTCGTTCAGCACGCCGCGCGCCAGATGCAGCAGCGCGTGCGCGGCGGGGGTTGGGGCCATGCCGCGGTTGCCGCGCGTGAACAGGCGCACGTGCAGGCGCGCCTCCAGCTCGGCCAGGCGCCGGCTGGCCGCCGAGGGCGCGATGTGCGCCCGCTGCGCGGCGCGCGCGATGGCGCCGGTTTCCATGGCGGCGACGAACAATTGCAACGAAACGGGGTCGAGCTTCACGCCGCCATGGTAGCGCCAGCCATGCCGAAATGCGATGGCAGGGTGCCGCATGGGCGTTTTACAGCCGGGGCGGTGCGCGCGATCATTCGCTGCATTCCAGCCCCTGCCCGTCGGCCCAGATCGGCGGCACCCGGAGACAGCCCACATGAACGCCACCCCCCCACCGGCCGCCGCCGGTGCCCCAAGCCTCACGCCCGCCGCCCTGGCCGGCGTGCGCGTGATCGAGATGGGCCAGCTCATCGCCGGCCCTTTTTGCGGCAAGACGCTGGGCGAATTCGGCGCCGACGTGGTCAAGATCGAGGCGCCGGGTGCGGGCGACCCACTGCGCAACTGGCGCCTGATCAAGAACGGCACCTCGGTCTGGTGGCAGGTGCAGTCGCGCAACAAACGCTCGGTGGCGCTTGATTTGCGCCAACCCGAGGGGCAGGACCTGGCGCGCCAGCTGATCGCCGAGGCCGATGTGTTGATCGAGAACTTCCGCCCCGGCACGCTCGAAGGCTGGGGCATGTCGCCCGAAGCGCTGCACGCGCTCAACCCGGGCCTGGTGATCCTGCGCATTTCCGGCTACGGCCAGACCGGGCCGTACCGCGACCTGCCGGGCTTTGGCGTCATCGGCGAGGCCATGGGTGGCCTGCGCCACCTCACCGCCGAGCCGGGCCGCGTGCCGGTGCGCGTGGGCGTGTCCATCGGTGACACGCTGGCGGCGCTGCACGGCGCCATCGGCGTGCTGACGGCGCTCTACCACCGCAAGGTCAACGGCGGCCAGGGCCAGGTGATCGACGTGGCGCTGCACGAGGCGGTGTTCAACGTGATGGAGAGCCTGCTGCCCGAGTACAGCGCCTTCGGTGCCGTGCGCGAGGCCGCGGGCAGCGCGCTGCCCGGCATTGCCCCGTCCAACGCCTACCCCTGCCAGGACGGCTGGGTGCTGGTGGCTGGCAATGGCGACAGCATCTTCAAGCGCCTGATGGCCGCCATCGGCCGCGACGACCTGGGTCAGGCGCCCGATCTGGCCGACAACGCCGGCCGCGTGGCCCGCATCGCCGAAATCGACGCTGCCATCGGCGACTGGACCCGCACGCGCACCGTGCAAGCGGTGATGGACACCCTGGGCGCCGCCCGCGTGCCCGCTGGCAAGGTCTACACCGCCAAGGACATCGCCGAAGACCCGCACTACCGCGCACGCGACATGATCCTGCGGCAGCGCACGCGCGATGGCGACACCGTCGAGGTGCCCGGCATCGTGCCCAAGCTCTCGGCCACGCCCGGCACGGTGCGCAGCAGCGCCCCGCACGTGGGCGACGACACCGATGCGGTGCTGCGCGAGATGGGCCTGAGCAGCACGCAGATTGCCGCGCTGCGCGCCAAGGAGATCATTCAATGAACACCGTATGGCAAGGCCAAGGCCGCCGCCTTCATATTCAGGAGGTGGGTACGCGCGATGGTCTGCAGATGGAGGCGCAGTTCGTGCCGACCGAGGACAAGATCGCTCTCATCAACCAGCTCTCGCAATCGGGCCTGGCCAAGATCGAGGTGACCTCGTTCACGTCGCCCAAGGCGATCCCGGCGCTGCGCGATGCTGAAGTTGTGATGCGCGAGATCGCACGCCAGCCCGGCGTGGTCTACACCGCGTTGGTGCCCAATGTGCGCGGCGCCGAGCGCGCCATTGAGTCCAAAACCGACGAGTTGAACCTGGTGATGTCGGTCAGCGCCACGCACAACCTGGCCAACCTGCGCATGACGCGCGAACAATCGTTTGACGGCCTGGCCCAGGTGGTGCGCGCGGCGCAACAGGCCCAGGTGCCGGTCAACGTGTCGCTGTCCTGCGTGTTCGGCTGCCCGATGGAGGGCGATGTCGATCCGGCCGAGATGCTGGGCTGGGCCCAGCGCTTCATCGACCTGGGCGTGCAGGGCCTGACCTTGTGCGACACCACCGGCATGGCCTACCCCACGCAGGTGGCGGGCATCACGCGGGCGGCGCGCCAGCGCTGGCCCGGCGCCGAGCTGACCCTGCACTTTCACAACACGCGCGGCATGGGCCTGGCCAATGTGCTGGCCGCCATCGACACGGGTGCGGACCGTTTCGACGCCTCGCTGGGCGGCCTGGGCGGCTGCCCCTACGCGCCCGGCGCCAGCGGCAACGTCTGCACCGAGGAGATCGTGCACGCGCTGGCGCTGATGGGCTACGACACGGGCGTGGATATGGCCACCTTGCTGGCCGCCTCGCGCCGGCTGCCGGCGCTGATCGGCCACGAGACACCGAGCCAGATCGTCAAGGCCGGGCAGCGGCTGGATTTGCACCCGGTGCCGGAGGATTTCGACGCCGTCCGCGAGCGCGCCTTGGCACGGTCGATTTGAGCTAAGGCCGGCGAAAACAAACAACATCACGCTATCAATTTTGTAATCTCAGGAGACCCCACATGCCCATTACCCGGAAACACTTCATCGCTCTGGTGGCCACGCTGGCCGCCGGCAGCGCCCTGGCCCAGGCCTACCCGAGCAGGCCGATCACCCTGGTGGTGCCGGCCGCGCCGGGCGGCACCACCGATCTGGCCGGCCGCATGGTGGCGCAGGCGCTGGCGCCCGCGTTGGGCCAGTCGGTGGTGGTGGACAACAAGGCCGGGGGCAACGGCGCCATCGCCGCCGGCATCGTCAAGCGTGCGCCGGCCGACGGCTACACGCTGCTGATGCAGTATTCGGGCTACCACGTGATTTCGCCGCATCTGTCCAAGGCCCACCAGTGGGAGCTGGCCGACTTTCAGCCGATTGCCAACGTGCTGTCGGCGCCGCAGATCATCGTGGTGCGCGACGACCTGCCGGTGAAGACCCTGGCCGAGCTGGTGGCCTACGCCAAGGCCAACCCGGGCAAGCTGAACTACGCCTCGTCCGGCAACGGCTCGCTGCAGCACGTGACCGGCGCCATGCTGGAACAGCAGGCCGGCATCAAGATGATGCACGTGCCGTACAAGGGCACCGGGCCGGCGTTGCAGGATTTGCTGGCTGGCCAGGTGCAACTGACCTTTGGCACGGCGCCGCCCTTCATGCCGCACATCCAGGGCGGCAAGCTGCGCGTGCTGGCCGTGACCGGCAAGGAGCGCCTGCCCAGCCTGCCCGACGTACCGACCACGGCGCAAGCCGGCTACCCCAAGCTGACGCCGACCTCGTGGTTCGCGGTGTTCGCGCCCGCGGCCATGTCCAAGGACATCGCCAGCAAGCTGAGCGCCGACGTGCGGAAGGTGATGAGCGACCCGGCCTTCAAACAAAAGGCGCTGGAGCAAGGCGCCACGGCCGACTACCAGACGCCCGCGCAGCTGGACGCCAAGGTCAAGGCCGACTACGCCAACTGGGCCGAGGTGATCAAGGCGTCAAGGATCGAGGCGGATTGAATTGCGCCATGGCGGCAAGCGGCCGCTCAATGGCTTGGCGCGGGGCCAAAGTAAGCGTCCAGCACCCGCGCCGGGTCGGCTTGCGCCGCGTGCAACAACTCGGGCCCCAGCACGTGCACACCTGGCGGCGCGCGGACCAGGGCGGCATCGACCACGCGCGCCAGGTGCACCGCGCGCACGGGTTGCTGGGTGGTCGGCACCATGTCCCGAAAAATCCCCAGCATCCAGGCCGCCACGCGGTGCGGCAGGCCGGGGTTGCCGGGCTGGGCAAGGGTGCTGGCGGCGCGCAGCAGCAGCACCCGCTCAAAGCCCAGCGCCGCGGTCGCGGCTTCATCGACGTGGGCCAAACCGCGCTGTAGTGCCTGCGGCAAGCGCCCGCTTTGGTGCGGTGTCAGCACCAGCAGGTCGCGCACGCCGGCCTCGCGCAGCCAGGCCGCCAGCGCCGGCAGACGGGTCGGGTCGGGGGTCCAGAAACTGCGCTCGCGCTGATAAAAGCCTCGCGGCGGCTCGAACATGACCACCGCGACGTCCGCCTGGGTGCTGGGCCAGCCGGGTGCGTCTTGCGTGCCCGCCGTGGGCGGGTGCTGCAAATGGGCGGGAACGATGACCGGCGTCACGTGGCGCAGCGCCACCTGCATGGGCTCGTGCAGCAGCACCTGAACCTGGGAAAAGCGCCCGCAGCCGATCAGCCGCCGCGTCACCTCGCCGCCCAGCACGCCCCCGGCCCCGGCGATCAACAAGCGCGGCTGCTTCGGGCCAGTCGGTCGCTGTCTGTGGGCCGAGGCCAGCGCTTGATTCAGGGTTGAGGGCATCCGGGCCGCATTCAGATGTCCACCTTGCTGCCCAGCTCCACCACCGCGTTGCTGGGCAGCTGAAGAAATTCGGCCGCCGGCGCGGCGTTCTGGTACATCTGGGCAAACAGCTTTTCACGCCACAGCGCCATGCCGCCGCTGGGCGTGGGGACCACGATGTCGCGCGAAAGAAAGTAGCTGGTGGTCATGGCATCCAGCGCACCGATCTCGCCCGCTACCCCGGCCAGCGCTTTCGGGATGTCGAAGTCGTCCTTGAAGCCGTAGCTGACTTGAATCTGCCAACAATCGTGGCCGAGTGGCGTGACCAGGGCGCGCGCCGCGTCGGCGATGAAGGGCACATCGTGGCTGCGCACCGTGACGAACAAGTTGCGGGCGTGCAGCACCTTGTAGTGCTTCAGGCTGTGCAGCAGCGCACTGGGCGTGACTTCGGCCACCGCGCTCATGAACACCGCCGTGCCGTCGACGCGCCAGGGCGGGGCGACGAACACGCTGTCCAGAAAACTGCGCAGATCGATGGCCTGGGCGCGCGTGCTGTCGGCCAGCAACTCGCGGCCACGGCGCCAGGTGGTCATCACGGTGAACACGACGCCCGCCATCAGCAGCGGGAACCAGCCGCCGTCGGCGATCTTGAGTGCGTTGGAAGCGAAGAACAGCAGATCCACCAGCAGAAACAGCCCGGTGGCCAGCAACGCCACCGGCAGCGGGTAGCCCCAACCGTGGCGCACCACGAAGTAGGTCAGCCAGGTGGTGATGACCATCAGCAGGCTGACCGAGATGCCGTAGGCACCCGCCAGTGCCGACGAACCGCGGAACAGCACCACCGCCAGCACCACGCCCGCCAGCAACAGCCAGTTGATGGCGCCGATGTAGATCTGGCCGGCCTCCTCGGTGGAGGTGTGCACGATGGTCATGCGGGGCAGAAAACCCAGCTGGATGGACTGCTTGGCCGCCGAGTAAGCGCCCGAGATCAGCGCCTGCGAGGCGATCACCGTCGCCGCCGTGGCCAGCACCACCAGGGCCACCAGCGCCCAGGTGGGGGCCAGGCCGTAAAACGGGTTGTCGACGGCCTTGGGGTCGGCCAGCACCAGCGCGCCCTGACCCAGGTAGTTGATCATCAGCGCCGGCATCACGAACAGGAACCAGGCCCAGCGGATGGCGCGCTTGCCGAAGTGGCCCATGTCGGCGTACAGCGCCTCGGCACCGGTCAGGCACAGAAACACCGCCCCCAGCATGATGAAGGCGATGTGCGGATGGCGCAGGGTGAAGTCGATGGCGTACAAGGGCGAGAAAGCCTTGAGCACCTCGGGCCGCTGGACGATGTGCGGCAGCCCCATGACGGCCAGCACCACGAACCACAGCACCATCACCGGCCCAAAGAAGCGCCCGATGCTGGCCGTGCCCCGGCGCTGAACGATGAACAGCAGCACCAGCACCGTGAGCGTGATCGGGATCACGTAGGTCTTGGCGGCGGGGGTAACCTCTTCCAGCCCCTCGACGGCCGACAGCACCGAGATGGCGGGTGTGATGACGCCGTCGCCAAAGAACAGCGCGACACCGAACGCGCCCACCGCCAGCATCATCAGGCGCAGCCGAGGCCGATCACCCACCGAGCGCGTGGCCAGCGCCAGCAGGGCCATCATGCCGCCCTCGCCGTCGTTGTCGGCGCGCATGATGAGACCCACGTACTTGAAGGTCACCACCACGATCAGCGCCCAGATGAACATCGACAGCGCGCTGAGCACGTTGGTGGTGCTGAACGGCACGTGCCCGGCCGCAAATACCTCCTTGAAGGCGTACAGCGGGCTGGTGCCGATATCACCGTACACCACGCCGATGGCGCCCAGCATGAGCAGGGGCAGGTTCGACTTGTTGGCCATGTGGCTGGTTCCTGTGTCGGCTGGGGAGCCGGGTGCCGGTCGGTACCGAGCGATCAGATTTCCACCTTGCTGCCCAGCTCCACCACCGAGTTGCTGGGCAGGCTCAGGAATTCGGCCGCCGCGGTGGCGTTGTGGTGCATCTGGGCGAACAGCTTCTCGCGCCACGGCGCCATCCCCACGCCCAGCGTTGGGCTGACGATGTCGCGCGACAGGAAGTAGCTGGTCGTCATCGGGTCGAGCCGGATGCCCTGGCCGCAAATCACCGACAGCGCGCCCGGCAGGTCGGGTTCGTTCTTGAAGCCGTAGTGCACGATCACCTGCCAGCAGTCGTGCCCCATGGCCTCCACCTCCACGCGCTTGTCCAGGCCGATCCAGGGCAGCTCGTGGTTGCGCACGGTGACGAACAAGTTTTGCTCGTGCAGCACCTTGTTGTGCTTGAGGTTGTGCAGCAGCGCGTTGGGCACGATGCCCGGCTCGGCGGTGAGGAACACGGCGGTGCCGGCCACCCGCGTGGGCGGGGCGATGAACAGCGATTCGAGAAAGCCGCCGAGATCCAGCGCCGAATCCTGCAGCGCCCGGTTGAGCAGGGCGCGGCCATCGCGCCAGGTGGTCATCAGCAGGAAGATGGCGCCGGCAATGACCAGCGGGAACCAGCCGCCGTGGATCAGTTTGAGCAGGTTGGAGGCCCAGAACAGCAGGTCCACGCAGAAGAACAGGGCGGTGGCGCTCACGCACACCAGCAGCGGCAGCTTCCAGGCGTAGCGGACGACGAAGAAGGTCAGCACCGTGGTGATCAGCATGTCGGTGGTCACGGCGATGCCGTAGGCCGCGGCCAGGTTGCTGGAGGAGCGGAACATGCCCACCGCCAGCACGATCAGCACGAACAGCCCCCAGTTGACCAGCGGCATGTAGATTTGCCCGGCCTCCTTGACGCTGGTGTGCTGCACCTGCAGACGGGGCAGGTAACCCAGCTGGATGACCTGCCGCGTGACGCTGAAGGCGCCCGAGATCAGCGCCTGCGAGGCGATCACCGTGGCCAGCGTGGCCAGGCCGACCAGCGGCAGCGTGGCCCATTCGGGCGCCATGTGGAAGAACGGGTTTTTCACCGCCTCCGGCTCGGCCAGCAGCAGCGCGCCCTGGCCGAAATAGTTCAGCGTCAGCGCCGGCATGGCGATGGAGAACCAGGCGATGCGGATCGGCTTGCGGCCGAAATGGCCCATGTCGGCGTACAGTGCCTCGGCGCCGGTCACGCACAACACCACCGCGCCCAGGATGATGAAGGTGATGCCCGGATTGTGGAAAGTGAACAGCCAGGCGTAGTGCGGGCTGAGCGCCCACAGGATCTCCGGGTGGTCGACGATGTGCGTCACGCCCAGCGCCGCGATGGCGACGAACCACAGCAGCATGATGGGGCCGAAGAACTTGCCGATGCCGGCGGTGCCGTGCTTTTGCACGAAGAACAGGCAGAACAGGATCACCAGCGTGAGCGGAATCACGTACTGGGCGAAGGCGGGCGAGACCACTTCCAGGCCCTCCACCGCCGACAGCACCGAGATGGCCGGGGTGATGACGCCGTCGCCGTAGAACAGGCAGGTGCCAAAGATGCCCACCAGCAGCATCCAGTGGCGCAGGCGCGGCCGGTCGGCCACCGCGCGCGAGGCCAGCGTGAGCATGGCGACCAGACCGCCCTCGCCGTTGTTGTCTGCGCGCAGCACCAGCACCACGTACTTCAGCGAGACGATGGTGGTCAACGTCCAGAAGATCATGGACAGCACGCCGTACACGTTGTCGTGCGTGAACTGCACGTGGCCCGAGCCGAACACCTCCTTGACCGTGTACAACACGCTGGTGCCGATGTCGCCGTAAACGACGCCAACCGCGCCCACGGTCAGGGCGGCGAGAGAGGACTTGGATGCGGACACGAATCAGGCCAGCCCTCGGCGGAGGTCGGTTCGGGCGGGGCTCCCAGGAAACGGCGAAGGCGCTATTGTGCGCTTGCCCGCCCTCGGCCAGCTGACCATCGGGCGCCGCCTGGCGCCCGGTCACGGGGCTGTGGCAAAGCCGCAACTGCGCGCACCCAAACGGTGCGCGCGGCCACCGTTCAGTCGATCAGCAGCGAGTCGGGTTCGGTGGCTTCCAGCTCGTAGCTGGCGGCCACCAGGGCCAGGCGACCGATCACACCGTACATGTAAAAGCGGTTCGGCGCGCTGGCCCCCACCTTGGCGCCGGGGCGGGGCAGGTGCGCGCCGCCGTCGAAGGCCAAGGGCACGAAGCTTGCGCCGGGGGCGTTCAGGTTCTGGTCCACCCCGCGGTCGGCATGCACGCGGTAGAAACCACCGACCACGTAGCGGTCGATCATGTACACCACCGGTTCGGCCACCGCGTCGTGGATGCGCTCGTGCGTGAGCACGCCTTCCTGGATGATCACGTCCTGCACCGGCTCGGCCGGGCCGCGCGCCGGCTTGTGCTGGCACAGCGTTTCCAGTTCCCTGGCGTCGTGCACGGTCATGATGCCCATGCCGCGCGAGCCCTGATCGGCCTTGACGATGACGAAGGGCTTTTCGTGGATGCCGTATTCCTTGTACTTGCGCCGAATCTTGGCCAGCAGGGCGTCGACGTGGGTGCGCAGGGCTTCACCACCGGTCGGGGCGGTCACGTCCATCTCGCCACAGCGTGCGAACAGCGGGTTGATGAGCCAGGGGTCGATGCCGATCAGCTTGCCGAAGCGCTTGCTCACTTCCTCGTAGCACTCGAAGTGGCGACTTTTGCGGCGCACGCTCCAGCCGGCTTGCAGCGGCGGCAGCAGGTACTGCTCGTGCAGGTCTTCCAGAATGCCCGGTGCGCCCGCCGACAGGTCGTTGTTCAGCAGGATGGTGCAGGGATCGAAGTGCTTGAGCATCAGCCGCGAACGCACGCGCTGGGCCGGCTCCAGGGTCAGCTTTTCCCCGTCGGGCAGGGGGATGGACACGCTGCGCTTGACGGCCGGGTCGACGGAGCCGAAGCGCACGTTCAGCCCGGCCATGCGGAAGATCTCTTCCAGCCGCTGCAGGCTGGCCAGGTAGAAGCTGGAGGGCTTGCCGTTCTCGGGGATGATGAGCAGGTTACGCGCCTCGGGGCAGATCTTCTCGATCGCCGCTTGGCCGGCCTGCACCGCCAGCGGCAGGGTTTCGGGCGAGAGGTTGTGCCAGCCGTCGGGGTACAGGTTGGTGTCCACCGGCGCCAGCTTGAAGCCGGCGTTGCGGATGTCCACCGAACAATACAGCGGCGGCGTGTGCTCCATCCACTCCAGGCGGAACCAGCGCTCGATGACCGGTGTGGCGTCGAGGATGCGCTGCTCCAGTTCGTTGATGGGGCCGGTGAGGGCGGTCACGAGGTGGGGAACCATGGGCGGGAAGGGGCGAGAGTGTTGGCGTGACCATTCTCGCTGATCGGTGCCCCGGTACGCCGCTTATCTGTATCTCAGGCCATCCAGACGCGGGCCGGATGGCCGCCAGGCCAGATCAGGCTTGTCTGCCGTGCCTCGAAAGCTGTGCTCTACTTCAAGAGGGGAAAAGAAGGGAAATTCTCTCCGAGAATTCCGCCTGTGCATCAAGCCTTGCTCATGGACAGGGCACGGGGTGGCAAGCTCAGCCGCGCACCTCGCCCTCGCCCAGCACCACCCACTTGAGCGAGGTCAGGCCCTCGATGCCGACCGGGCCGCGGGCGTGGAATTTATCGGTGCTGATGCCAATTTCGGCGCCCAGGCCGTACTCGAAGCCGTCGGCGAAGCGCGTGCTGGTGTTGACCATGACGCTGGCCGAATCCACCTCGCGCAGAAAACGCTGGGCGTGCCGGTGGTCGGTGGTCAGGATGGCGTCGGTGTGGTGGCTGCCGTAGCGGTTGATGTGGGCGATGGCCTCGTCCAGGTCGGCCACCAGCTTGATGCTGATGATGGGCGCCAGGTACTCCTCGGACCAGTCCGACTCTTGCGCCAGGGTCACCTTGACAGCTTCTGAATTGATAGCTGCTCCGGAAGAATCCGCGCCGGCCAGTGGCGGATTTTGCTTCAAAATGGCGAAGGCCTCGGGGTCGCAGCGCATCTCCACGCCTTTGGCGGCGAATACGGCGCCGATGCGCGGCAAGAACGCCTTGGCCACGCCGCGCGCCACCAGCAGGCTCTCGGTGGCGTTGCAGGGGCTGTACTTTTGCGTCTTGGCGTTGTCGGTCACCGCCACGGCCAGGTCCAGGTCGCACGGCTCGTCCACGTAGGTGTGGCAGTTGCCGTCCAGGTGCTTGATGACCGGCACCTTGGCTTCCGCGCTGATGCGTTCGATCAGGCCCTTGCCGCCGCGCGGGATGATGACGTCGACGAAATCGGGCATGGCGATCAGGTGGCCGACGGCGGCGCGGTCGGTGGTGGGCACCAGTTGCACGGCCTCGGGCGGCAGCTCGGCCGCCACCAGCGCCTGGCGCACCAGGGCGGCCAGGGCCTTGTTCGAATCGATGGCCTCGCTGCCGCCGCGCAGGATGCAGGCGTTGCCGCTCTTGATGGACAAGCTGGCCGCCTCGATGGTGACGTTGGGCCGGCTCTCGAAGATCATGCCGAACACGCCGATCGGCACGCGCATCTGGCCAACACGGATGCCGCTGGGCTGCTGGCGCAGCGAGACCACGTCGCCGATCACGTCGGGCATGGCGGCCAGTTGTTCGCAGCCCTGGGCGGCGGTGTCGATGATCCTGGGCGTGAGCTTGAGGCGGTCGACCATTGGCTCGGCCAGGCCGGCTGCACGGGCGCGCGCCAGATCCAGCGCGTTGGCGGCCTGCAGCGGCTCGACGTGCTCGCGCAGCAGGCGCGCCAGCTCGCGCAGGGCCTGGTTGCGCGCGGCCGTGCCGGAGCGGGCCATGGCGCGCGAGGCCTGGCGGGCCTGCAGGCCCAGCAGTTGCAGGGTTTCGGCGACATTCGGTGCGTTCATGCCTCAATTGTCGCAAAACGGCGGGTTTTCGGCCGCCGCGTGGTTGGGCGTTCAGTGCCGCGGCGCCAGCGCGCTGGCGCAGGCGCCGCACAGGCTTTGCGCCAGGCGGTTCAGGGCCTGCCAGGCGTCTTGCGGCCAGCCCGGGTGCTTCAAGCCCTTGACGATGCCGTCGACCTGGTGCGCGGCCTGCAGCAGCTGGGTCAGCTGCGGCTCGGCCAGGCGCGGCAGCACGCGCTCGAACAGGCGCTCGCGCAGACCCCACACGCGCTGCTCGCGCAGGGCCACGGGCAGCGGCCGGCCGGCGGCCATGGCGTCCTTGACGCGTTTCAGCGCGCGGATGTCCTCGGCCAGCGTGTAGTGCACCAGCACCTCGGCCTCGCCTTCGGCGCGCAGGCCGTCCAGCATGCGCTGCACGCGCTCGCGCCGACCGCCCAGCACGGCCTCGGACAGCTTGAACACGTCGTAGCGCGCCACGTTCAGCACGGCGGCCTCGATCTGCGCCAGGCTCAGCTCGCCGGCCGGGTGCAGCAGGCCGAGCTTGGCGATTTCCTGGTGCGCGGCCAGCAGGTTGCCTTCCACCCGGTCGGCGAAGAAGGTCAGCGCGTGCTGGCCGGCCTCGCCGGCGGGCACGCGCTGGCCCTGGGCGGCCAGGCGCTGGGCGATCCATTGCGGCAGGGCCGGGCGCTCCACCGCGTCGATTTGCACGCTGATGCCGGCCGTGTCCAGCGCGCCAAACCAGGCGCTGCCGCGGGTGGCCTTGTCCAGGCGCGGCAGCAGCACCAGGGTGAGGGTGCTGTCGTTGCCGGCCGCGCCCTCGGCGATCTGCTGCAGGGCGGTGCTGCCGTCCTTGCCGGGTTTGCCGGAGGGGATGCGGATTTCCACCATCTGCTTGTCGGCGAACAGGCTCAGGCTGTTGCCGGCGGCCAGCACGGCGCTCCAGTCGAAGTGCGCGCCGGCCACGGTGTGCACGGTGCGTTCGGTGCAGCCTTGCGCGCGCGCGGCGGCACGGATCAGGTCGGCCGCTTCCTGCACCAGCAAGGCTTCGTCGCCGTGCAGGGTGTAGAGCGGACGCAGCCCCTTTTGCAGTTGCGCCGGCAGTTGGGCGGCGCCTAGCGTGGCCATGCGGCGGTGCGGTGGCGAGGCCGGCTCATCGCTTGATGATCGCCAGCCGGCGCATCACCTGCTGCACGATGTCGGCCTGCATGTTCTGGTACAGCATCAAGGCCTCGGCCTCCTTGGACAAGGCCTCGGTTTCGCTGTAGCTCTGGTCGACCTGGCGCAGGATCTCGGTGCTGGGTAGCAGCTCGGTGCCGGCCACGGTGCGCAGCCGGAAGGAAAAGCGCACGCGCAACTGGAATTCGCGCACCTGGCCGGTGGGGGTGATGCTGACCACCACGCGTTCGCGCCGCTCGCCCGCACTTTCCAGCACGAAATCCTCCGGCTTGGCCTCGGCCAGCGCGTTGCTCACCTGGATGTTGCCGGAGGCCTCCAGTTGGCGCCGCAGCTCGGTCGACAGCGGCGTGCCGGGCATCACCAGCACCAGGCGCTGGAAGGCGAAGTTCGGCGCCTGGCGCAACTGAAAGCCGCAGGCCGCCAGCAGCAGCGGCGCGGCGGCGGCACCGGCGAGCAGGGCACGTCGTGAAGCCATGGCGCTTCAGCCCATCACCACGTTGACCAGCCGGCCCGGCACCACCACCACCCGGCGCACCGCGCCACCGCCGCCGTGCTTGGCGAAGGCCTCGCTGGCCAGGGCGGCCTGCTCGATGGCGGCCTTGTCGGCGCCGGCCGGCACCAGCACGGCGCCGCGCAGCTTGCCGTTGATCTGCAGCATCAGCTCGATCTCGTCCTGCTTCAGCGCCTCGGGGTCCACCGTGGGCCAGGGCGCGTCCAGCAGATCGCCCTGCACCGCGGCAAAGCCCAGCGCCCGCCACAGCGCGTGGGTGATGTGCGGCGTGACCGGGTAGAGCACGCGCAGCAGCTTGGAAAATCCCTCGGCCAGGGCTGCGTGGTCGCCGCGCGAGCCGTCGCCCGCGAAACCTTCCAGCGCGTTCAGCATCTTCATGGCGCCGGACACGACGGTGTTGTACTGCAGACGCTGGTAGTCGTAGTCGACCTGGCCCAGCACGCCGTGGATCTCGTGCCGCAGGGCCTTGGCCGCCTTGCTCAATTGCAGGCCATTTTCAACCTTGGTCGGCGCCAGCAAAGCCAGGGCAGCTACATTTTCAGTAGCGTTCAGCTTGACGCCGAAGTTCCACACCCGGCGCAGGAAGCGGTAGCTGCCTTCGACGGCGGCGTTGTTCCACTCCAGCGTGGCCTCGGGCGGCGCGGTGAACATGGTGTACAGGCGCGCGGTGTCGGCGCCGTACTTCTCGATCAGCTCCTGCGGATCGACGCCGTTGTTCTTGGACTTGGACATGGTGCCCACGCCCTCGTAGTCGATCGGCGTGCCGGCCGGCAGCGCGCCGACCGCCTTGTTCAGCTTGGCGCCGACCTGCTTGCCCTCGGCGTCGAGCACCGCGTCGACGTCGGCCGGCCAGAAGTACTCGACCCCGCCTTTTTCATTGCGCCGCGAGTAGATGTGGTTCAGCACCATGCCCTGGGTCAGCAGGCGGGTGAAAGGCTCGTCGATGGACACCAGGCCCATGTCGCGCATCACCTTGGTCCAGAAGCGCGCGTACAGCAGGTGCAGGATGGCGTGCTCGATGCCGCCGATGTACTGGTTCATCGGCATCCAGTACTGGGTGCCGCCGGCCACCATCTGCTCGGCGTTGGTCGGGTCGCAGTAGCGCATGAAGTACCAGGACGAGTCGATGAAGGTGTCCATCGTGTCCGTCTCGCGCCGCGCCGGCTGGCCGCAGCAGGGGCAGGCGACGTTCAGGAAGGCCTCGCACTTGTTCAGCGGGTTGCCGCTGCCGTCGGGCACCAGGTCTTGCGGCAGCACCACCGGCAGGTCTTGCTCGGGCACGGGCACGGTGCCGCAGGTCGGGCAGTGCACCATGGGGATGGGCGTGCCCCAGTAGCGCTGGCGCGAGATGCCCCAGTCGCGCAGGCGCCAGGTGGTTTTCTTCTCGCCCAGGCCTTTTTGCTCCAGCGTGTGGGCCACGGCGGCCACCGCCTCGGGGTACCCCATGCCGCTGAAGCTGCCGGAGTTGACGGTGACGCCGTTCTGCTTGTCGGCGTACCAGTCCTGCCACCGGGTGTAGTTGTAGTGCAGGCCATCGACGTGCACCACCTGGGTGATGGGCAGGCCGTACTTCAGGGCAAAGGCGAAGTCGCGCTCGTCGTGCGCGGGCACGCCCATCACGGCGCCGTCGCCGTAGCTCATCAGCACGTAGTTGCCGACCCACAGCGGCACCTCTGCCTCGGTCAGGGGGTGGACGACGGACAGGCCGGTCGGCATGCCTTCCTTGTCCTTGGCGGCCAGTTCGGCCTCGGTGGTGCCGCCCTGCTTGCATTTTTCGATGAAGGCGGCCAGCTCGGGGTTGTGCTCGGCGGCGCGCGTGGCCAGCGGGTGCTCGGGCGCCACGGCGCAGAAGGTGACGCCCATGATGGTGTCGGCGCGCGTGGTGAAGACGTACATGCGGCCGCCGCCGATCGGCTCGCCGTCGGCGCCGCGGATGTCGTGGGTGAAGGCAAAGCGCACGCCCTCGCTCTTGCCGATCCAGTTCTCCTGCATCAGGCGCACGCGCTCGGGCCAGCCATCGAGCGTCGCCTTGGGGTTGCCGATCTGCACGTGGTCGAGCAGCTCCTGGGCGTAGTCGGTGATCTTCAGGTAGTAGCCGGGGATCTCGCGCTTTTCCACCGGCGCGCCGGTGCGCCAGCCGCGGCCGTCGATGACCTGTTCGTTGGCCAGCACGGTCTGGTCCACCGGGTCCCAGTTGACGACCTGGGTCTTGCGGTAGGCGATGCCTTTTTCCAGCATCTTCAGAAACAGCCACTGGTTCCACTTGTAGTAGCTGGCGTCGCAGGTGGCGACCTCGCGGCTCCAATCGATGGCCAGGCCCATGGCCTGCATCTGGCCTTTCATGTGGGCGATGTTGTCGTAGGTCCACTGGGCCGGCGGCACGCCGTTTTTCAGCGCCGCGTTCTCGGCCGGCAGGCCAAACGCGTCCCAGCCCATGGGCATCAGCACGTTGTGGCCCTTCATGCGCAGCTGGCGCGCCAGCATGTCGTTGATGGTGTAGTTGCGCACGTGGCCCATGTGCAGCTTGCCGCTGGGGTAGGGCAGCATGGAGCAGGCGTAGTACTTGGGCTTGGCGGCGTCCTCGGTCACCCGGTAGGCGTCGCTGGCCTGCCAATGGGCCTGGGCGGCTTTTTCGACGTCCAGATGGTTGTATTTGTCTTGCATGGGCAAATTGTAGGCGCCACGGGGCCGCCCGCCGGGGGATGGGCTTGGGGCTGGGTTGCTTTAATTTTGATAGCTGTCGTGGAAGTATCCACGCCGGCCAAGGGCTAAAAACAGCCAAAAATCATGGGTTCAGCGCGAGGCCGGGGCCTGCGGGGCCTCGGCAACGAAGCCGATGCGGTTCAGGCCGGCCTTCTGCGCCTCGCCCATCACCTCCACCACCTGGCCGTAGGGCACGCTCTGGTCGGCGCGCAACTGCACCTCGGTGGCGGGGTTGGCCTTGGCGGCGCCCTGCAGCGCCTGGGCCAGCTCGGCCGAGGTCACCGGTTTGTCGTCGAAGAAAAGCTGGCCGGCCTTGTCCACCACCACGGTGACGAAGCTGGGCAGCTCGCCCGGCTGGGCGGCGTCGCTCTTGGGCAGATCAAGCCGGATCGAGCTGGCCAGCAGCGGCGCGGTGATGATGAAGATGACCACCAGCACCAGCATCACGTCGACCAGCGGGGTGACGTTGATCTCGCTCATGGGCTCCGAGCCCTTGGTGCGTTCGAGGCGGCCGAATGCCACGGCTACCGGCCCCCACGCCTTGCCATGGCGCGAACCGAAGACGCCGAACCGATGGCCGCGGAGCAGGCCAGCTCAGCGAACGCCGTGGCCGGGCTTGTACCGGCCTCTGGCGTTGTCTCCCCTGCCAGGGGGGAAGGCGCGCAGCGACTCAGGGGGGTCACTTCATCAATTCCCGCAAATCGCGTGCAAAGCCTTCCAGCTCGGCCTCGACGCGCCCGATGACGCGGCCGAACCAGTTGTAGGCCAGCACGGCGGGAATGGCCACGGCCAGGCCGGCGGCGGTCATGATCAGGGCCTCGCCCACCGGGCCGGCGACGCGTTCGATGGAAATCTGGCCCGAGCCGGCGATGCCGGTGAGCGCGTGGTAGATGCCCCACACCGTGCCCAGCAGCCCGACAAAGGGCGCCGTCGAGCCGATGGTGGCCAACAGCACCTGGCCGAACTGCAGCCGGCCCATGATGGCGTGCAGCGCGTCGCGCAGGGTGCGCGTGAGCTGCTGGGTGCGCTCACCGGCCGCCGCCAGCGTGCCCCCATCGGGCGCCTGGGTGGCCTGGATCAGCGGCAGCACCAGGCCGTCGCGGTCGAAGGCGCCGACCTGGGTGGCGGCGTCTTCCAGGTTGGGCGCCTGCCAGAACGCGGCCACGCCGCGCGCCACATCGGCGCCGGCGCGGCGCAGCACCCAGGCTTTCCAGAGAATCACCACCCAGCTGGCGATGGACATGGCCAGCAGCAGCAGGGCCACCGCCTGGCCGACCAGATCGCTTTGGGAGAAGACCTGCTGCAGGTTCATGGGGTGGCCTCAGCGCAAGCCCAGCACGTCGGCCATGTCGTACAGCCCCGGCGGCCGGCCGGCCAGGAAACGCACGGCGCGCAGGCTGCCCTGGGCGTAGCCGGCGCGGCTGGAGGATTTGTGGCTGATCTCGATGCGCTCGCCGGTGCCGGCGAACAGCACGGTGTGCTCGCCCACGATGTCGCCGCCGCGGATGGTGGCAAAACCGATGCTGGACGGGTCGCGCTCGCCGGTGTGGCCGTGGCGCTCGTAGACGGCGCAGTCCTTCAGGTCGCGGCCCAGCGCCTCCGCCAGCACCTCGCCCATCTTCAGCGCGGTGCCGCTGGGGGCGTCGACCTTGTGGCGGTGGTGGGCCTCGATGACCTCGATGTCGTAGCCGGTGGACAAGGCCTTGGCGGCCATCTCCAGCAGCTTGAAGGTGACGTTGACGCCCACGCTCATGTTGGGCGCCATGACGATGGCGATGTCCTCGGCGGCGGCGCGGATCTCGGCCTTGCCGGCCTCGGAAAAGCCGGTGGTGCCGATCACCAGGGCCACGCCGTGGCGCCGGCAGGCCGCCAGGTGCGCCAGGGTGGCCTCGGGCCGGGTGAAGTCGATCAGCACCTGGGCGCCGCGCAGGCCGGCGTCCAGGTCGGCGGTGACCGAGACACCGGTGGCCTGGCCGATGCCGGCGCCGGCGTCCTGGCCCAGGGCCGGGCTGTCGGCGCGGTCGAGCGCGCCGCTGAGCTGGCAATCGCCCGAGGCGCGCAAGGCCTCGATCAGCATCTGGCCCATGCGGCCGGTCGCGCCGGCGACGGCCACGCGGTGGGAAGAGGGGGAAGCGGTCATGGCAAGGCGGTCGGGCGGCTCACCGGCGGCCCGGGCGGGCCCGGGGGCCGGCGCGCGGCGGTCAGCGGGAGGTCTCCAGCGGCGGGTAGCTGCGCGTGGCCGGGGCGGGGGTGTCGGCGGCCTTGGCCGCCGGATCGGTGGGCACGGCGCTGGGGTGGTACTTGGCCAGCTGCTCCTCGGTGGCTTCCATCACCGGGATCTTGATCTTGCGGTCGCGGCTGATGCGGCGCACGAACTCGGCCTCGCTGGGCATGTCGTCGCCCTCGAAGCGCTCCAGGGCGTCGCCCTTGAAGTACAGCGTCAGGCGGTAGTGCTGCGGCTCGACGCCCTGGCGCCGGAGCGTGAACACGTAGTCCCAGCGGTCGGCGTGGAACAGGCTGGTGAGCAGCGGGGTGCCCAGCAGGTCGCGCGTCTGCAGCCGCGTCATGCCGGGCTGCAGCGCCTCGACCTGCTCCTTGGAGACGAAGTTGCCTTGCACCACCTCGGGCTTGTAGAGGGTGATCGCGTCGGCCATGCTGCGCGTGCCCTCATCGAAGGTGGCGCAGGCGCTCAGACTGGCCGCCAGAGCGGCCAACATGACCCGGCAGCGGATGCGGGCATGGGTTCGGGGGGGGGCGATCATGGTTCCCTGCTCATGCACAATACGTGGCCGGCCATTGTAGCGGCGCCCTTCACCCGGCGCGCCGGCCTGCCGATTGCCCCATGGACACCATCGACGAACTCAAGAGCACCGGCCTGAAGGCCACGCTGCCCCGGCTGAAGATTCTGGAGATCTTCCAGCGCGCCGAGATGCGTCACATGACGGCCGAGGACGTCTACCGCCTGCTGCTGGCCGAGCAGTCCGACATCGGCCTGGCCACGGTGTACCGGGTGCTGACCCAGTTCGAGCAGGCCGGCATCCTCAGCCGCAACCATTTCGAGGCCGGCAAGGCGGTCTACGAGCTGCGCGACGAGCAGCACCACGACCACCTGGTGTGCCTGGACTGCGGCCATGTCGAGGAGTTTTTCGACCCCGAAATCGAGAAGCGCCAGCACGCCGTGGCCAAGGCCAAGGGCTTCGACATCGTCGATCACGCGCTCAGCCTGTACGCCCACTGCACCCGGGCCAACTGCCCGCATCGGGCCAGCGGCACGCCGGTGCCCGCGCGCCGACTGGCCTAGTACTGCAACCCCGAAGTATCGAAACATGAAATCGTGCCTTCGCACGCATGGCGGCGTTGCAAATCCTCGCCATAGCGATGGCTATGGCTGCGGTTTGCGCCTTGCCCTGCGCACGAATCCATCGATTTCATTGCGTTCCTCTACTTCCGGGTTGCAGTACTAGCCGGCGGGCCTCAGAGGCCCGCGTCGCCCTGTTCCATGGCGCGGCGGTGCCGCTCGACGAATTCCTGGTAGGTGTCGATGCCGCGCAATTGCAGGATGTGGTTGCGCACCGCGGCCTCGACCAGCACGGCGATGTTGCGGCCCGCCACCACCTGCACGATCACCTTCTGGATCGGCACGCCCAGCACTTCCTGGGTGAGCGGCTCGTAGGGCAGGCGCTCATGGTCGCGCTCCATGGTCTCGCGCCGCACCAGGTGCACGATCAGGCGCAGGCGCATGCGGCGGCGCACGGCGGTTTCGCCAAAGATGGCGCGGATGTCGAGCAGGCCGATGCCGCGCACTTCCAGCAGGTTCTGCAGCAGCTCGGGGCAGCGGCCCTCGATGGTGGTCTGGTTGATGCGGAATAGATCGACCGCGTCGTCGGCCACCAGGCCGTTGCCGCGCGAGATCAGCTCCAGCCCCAGCTCGCTCTTGCCCAGGCCGGATTCGCCGGTGATCAGCACGCCCAAACCCAGGATGTCCATGAACACGCCGTGCATGGTGGTGCGGTCGGCGAAGTGCTTGGACAGGTAGGTGCGCAGCACGTCGATCACGAAGGCCGCCGACTCGTGCGTGGCGAACATCGGGATCTGCGCGCGTTCGCACATCGAGACCAGGGCCGGCGGCGCGCTCTGGCCGTCGCACAGCACCAGCACCGGCGGCTCCAGCGTGACGATGCGCGAGATGCGGCGCGCGCAGTCCTCGGTCGAGGCGTTGGAGAGGTAGGCCACCTCGCGCTCGCCCAGGATCTGCAGGCGGTAGGGGTGGATGTAGTTCAGGTAGCCGACCAGGTCGGCGCCGGAGCGGGCGGCGCGAATGGCCACCTCGTCGAAGCGCCGCTCGGACGCCCCCAGGCCGGCCACCCACTGCCAGCGCAGGCTGGCGCGGTGATCCTCGAACAGAACGTCGGCGCTGATGGCGGAAGGTTTCATGGCAGGCGGGGCGAGGATCGGTGCCCGTGGCGCGCGCGGTGCGGCGACGCCGCCGGATCGGGGGTTAGGCGGGTTGCGCCGACTGCCAGTGCGCGATCAGGCCGTGCAGCTCCTCGGCGGAGGCGGCGTTCTTGATCCGCTCGCGCAAGGTGGCGTCGCTCAGCAGCTCGGCGATCTCGGAGAGGATCTCCAGGTGCTTTTGCGTCGCCGCCTCGGGTACCAGCAAGAAGATCAGCAGCCCGACGGGTTGCTCGTCCGGAGCGTCGAAACCGATCGGCTGGGCCAGCTGCAGCACCGCCGCCATGGGCGACTTCAGGCCCTTGATGCGTCCGTGCGGAATGGCCACGCCGTGCCCCAGGCCGGTGGAGCCCAGGCGTTCGCGCGCGAACAGGCTGTCGGTGATCAGGGCGCGCGACAGGCCATGCAGGTTCTCGAACAGAAGGCCGGCTTCTTCGAAGGCGCGCTTCTTGCTGGTGGCATCGACGCCGACCAGGACCTGCGACTCGGGGAGGATGGATGCAAGACGATTCATGGCGCTCAAGTGGCGGATTATGCTCCGACGCCAGACCGGCGGGCCAAAGGAGGCCTCACCGGCAAGCATCGGCGCGATAGGCCAGGACAGGCGGACAGCAGTAGAAGCATAAAAATAAAGCCGCCCGGATGCGCGGGGCGGCTTGGGTGCAAAAGTCTACGCGCTAGCCGTGTGATTTTGCAACTTTGGTGGTGCGGATGCTACATCAGGTGCTTGCTGGCGGTGCGGTCGTGCGACTGCAGCTTGTCCTTGTGGCGCACCACCTGACGGTCCAGCTTGTCCACCAGCTCGTCCACGGCGGCGTACAAATCCTCGTGGCTGCTTTCGGCAAACAGGTCGCTGCCCTTGACCCCGATGCGGCACTCGGCGCGCTGGCGCTTGTCCTTCTCCTTTTGGTTCTCGACCGAGAGCAACACCTTCACGTCCACGACCTGATCAAAGTGCCGGGTAATCCGGTCCAGCTTGGTGGTCACGTAGCTGCGCAGGGCAGGGGTGACTTCGAGGTGGTGTCCGCTGATCGTCAAGTTCATAAAGTGCCTCCTTCTTGGCAGTGAACAGCCGCCTGGGCAAGGCCGCCCGGACGGCAGGAACGCCGCGCCCGGCACCCTGGCCGACGCGCTGGCATGCAAGATGACTATGCGCCGGTTCGAGGCCGAACGCAATCCCGGCGCCGATTCCCTGGTCGCGCCTGCGGGGCATTGGCGGCAAAGCACCGGGAATGCCCGTTTTGCGGCAGGCGATGACATAATGCGCCGCTTCTGACCTTGCACTGAAAGCCCGCCTTGGAAACCGTCCCGAGTCGATAGCTTTCGCCTCCCTGCCAGTGCCGGCGCGCGGGGGGCCGAAAGCCAATTTTTCGCCCCAAGCGCCGCCACTCACCCGCCCAGCCAGGGAGTGTTGTCATGCTCAACGTCTTCACGCTGTCCAACGGACGGCTGTTTCAGGAAGAAATCGAATCGCTGGAGGAGCTGTCGCGGTTCCGCCCCATCTGGGTGGATCTGGAAGAGCCCACGCCAGAGGAAAAACGCTGGGTCAAGCAGTACTACGGCCTGTCGATCCCCGAGGACGCGATCGACGAGGACATCGAGGAATCGGCCCGCTTCTACGAGGAAGACAACGGTGAGCTGCACATCCGCAGCGACTTCCTGGTGGCCGACCCGGATGATCCGCGCCAGGTGCGCGTGGCCTTCATCCTGAACCAGATGAACCCGCAGCTGCGCAGCCACGGCGTGCTGTTCTCGATCCACGACGAGACGGTGCCGGCCTTTCGCCTGCTGCGCATGCGCGCGCGCCGCCTGCCCGGCCTGCTGGCCGACGCCAAGGAGGTGCTGCTGAAGCTGCTGGACGCCGACGCCGAGTACTGCGCCGACGCGTTGGAGGAGATCTACGACGAACTGGAGGCGGCCAGCAAGCAGGTGCTGGAGGGCGACGTCGGCGACGAGGTGGCCGGCGAGGTGCTGGCCACCATCGCGCGCCAGGAAGACATGAACGGCCGCATCCGCCGCAACGTGATGGACACGCGGCGCGCGGTGAGCTTTCTGATGCGCAGCAAGATGCTGGACGCCGAGCAGTTCGAGGAGGCGCGCCAGATCCTGCGCGACATCGACTCGCTGGACAGCCACACCACCTTCCTGTTCGACAAGATCAACTTCCTGATGGACGCCACCGTCGGTTTCATCAACATCAACCAGAACAAGATCATCAAACTGTTCTCGGTGGCCAGCGTGGCCCTGCTGCCGCCGACGCTGGTGGCCAGCCTGTACGGCATGAACTTTCACTTCATGCCCGAGCTGCAGTGGCAGTACGGCTACGCCTGGGCGCTGGGGCTGATGGTGGCCAGCGCCCTGGTGCCGATGTGGTACTTCCGCCGGCGTGGCTGGTTGAAGTGACCAGCCCCATGGCGCTGGCGCGCCTGCCCCTCAAGGGGGCATCGCCAGCGACCGGGGAGACCTCGTTCGCGGCGATTGCTGGATGGTTCTGTTCCGTGGCGATTGGATGAATTTTGACGGCTTGGCCGGCGCGGATATTGCCAGAACAGCTATGTTTTTGGGAGTAATCGAAAGTGCCGATCCAGGATGGCGGCGCTGTAGCGGCTGGCCACGCGCTCGATGAAACGCATGAAATCGACCGAGGCGTCGTCGTCGGCGCGGTCCGAGAGGGTGCGCAGCGCGGCGAAGGGCAGGCCGTAGTCGTCGCAGACCTGGGCCACGGCGGCGCCTTCCATTTCCACCGCCAGCGCGTCGGGCATGGCGCCGCGCAAGGTGGCGCCGTCGGCGCTGGTGGCGATGAAACGGTCGCCGCTGACGATCAGGCCCTGGTGCAGGCGCGGCGCCCGCAGGTTGAATTCGGCCACGGCGTCGGCGCCCAGGGCCGTCTCGGCATCGGCCAGCACCGCGCCGGCCGCCGCCGCCAGCGCGTCGGACAAGGCGGTGTCGGTGGCAAAGCGCGCCTTGCCGTACAGCGGCACCTCGAAGCGCGGAAACAGCGGCGAGCCGTCCATGTCGTGCTGCAAAAAGCTGCGCGCCACCACCACGTCGCCCACCCGCGCGCCCTCGGCCAGGCCGCCGGCCACGCCGGTGAACAGGATGCGGTCCACGCCAAAGCGCTCGATCAAGGTGGTGGCGGTGGTGGCCGCCGCCACCTTGCCGACGCGCGAAAGCACCGCCACCACCTCGTGCCCGTGCCAGTGACCGACCCAGAAGTCGCGCCCGCCGGCCCGTTGACGCTGCTCGTCCGGCAGGTCCGCCAGCACCGCGTCCAGCTCCTGGCGCAGGGCGCTGATGATGCCGGTGCGTGGCACCTGGGTCATGTCAGTCTTTCACCGGCGTGGCACGCCACCCCCGGGCCACTCTCAGTGGGCCGCGGAGCAGGCCCGTCCAGGGGCCGCCGCGCACGGCCGCCCCGAAGCGGCCGGCCGGCCCGCCCCCTCGGGGGGAGGCGCCGCAGGCGCTTCGGGGGGGACGTCATTTATCCCGCAGCTCGCGCCGCAGCACCTTGCCGACCGGGGTCTTGGGCAGCTCGGTGCGGAACTCGATGACCCGGGGCTGCTTGTAACCGGTGAGGTTCTCGCGGCTGTAGGCGCGCACGGCTTCCTCGGTGAGAGCCGGGTCTTTCTTGACCAGCACCAGCTTGATGGCCTCGCCGGTCTTGTCGTCCGGCACGCCGACGGCGGCCACTTCCAGCACGCCGGGCATGGAGGCGATCACGTCCTCGATTTCGTTCGGGTAGACGTTGAAGCCGCTGACCAGGATCATGTCCTTCTTGCGGTCCACGATCTTGGTGTAGCCGCGCTCGTCCATCACGCCGATGTCGCCGGTCTTGAAGTAGCCGTCGGCGGTCATGACCTTGGCCGTCTCGTCCGGGCGCTGCCAGTAGCCGGCCATCACCTGCGGGCCCTTCAGGGCGATCTCGCCCGGCTGGCCCACCGGCACCTCGGCGCCGTTGTCGTCCAGGATCTTGATGTAGGTGCTGGGAATCGGCACGCCGATGGTGCCGGTGAATTCCTTGGACGTCACCGGGTTGCAGGTGGCCGAGGGGCTGGTCTCGGACAGGCCGTAGCCCTCGCACACCGGGCAGCCGGTTTTTTCCAGCCACAGCTTGGCCACCGCGCCTTGCACGGCCATGCCGCCGCCCAGCGACACCTTCAGGTGGCTCCAGTCCACCGAGTTGAAGTCGGGGTGGTTGGCCAGGCCGTTGAACAAGGTGTTGACGGCCGGGAAGCTGTGGAAGGGCTGCTTGGCCAGGTCTTTCAGCACGGCCGGCAGATCGCGCGGGTTGGGGATCAGGATCACCTTGCCGCCGGTGCGCGCCGACAGCATCATGTTCACCGTGAAGGCGAAGATGTGGTACAGCGGCAGCGCGCACACGCTGGTGGACTGCTCGCCGGCGGGAATTTTCTGCATCGCCGGGGCGTTCCAGGCCTCGGACTGCAGCACGTTGGCGATCAGGTTGCTGTGCAGCAGCATGGCGCCCTTGGACACGCCGGTGGTGCCGCCGGTGTACTGCAGCACGGCGATGTCGTCCGGGCCCAGGTTGGGGGCGCTGAAATTGGCGCGCTCGCCGCGCGCCAGCGCGTCGTTGAAGCGCACCGCGCCGGGCAGGCTGAACTCGGGCACCAGCTTCTTGACCTTGCGCACCACGTAGTTGACCAGCATGCCTTTCAAGAAGCCCAGCCGGTCGCCCATGGTGGCCAGCACCACGTGCTTGACCGGGGTGGCGGCAATGCACTTTTGCAGCGTGGCGGCGAAGTTCTCGATGATGACGATGGCCTTGGCGCCGGAATCCTTGAGCTGGTGCTCCAGCTCACGCGCGGTGTACAGCGGGTTGACGTTGACCACCACGTAGCCGGCGCGCAGGATGGCCGCCACCGCCACCGGGTACTGCGGCACGTTGGGCATCATGATGGCCACGCGGTCGCCGCGCGCCAGGCCCAGGCTCTGCAGGTAGGCGGCCAGCGCCTGGCTCTGCGTGTCGATTTCGGCGAACGACACCTCCTTGCCCATGAAGACGTAGGCGGTGCGGTCGGCGAACTTCTTGAAGCTCTCCTCCAGCAGCGCCACCAGCGACGGGTATTTGGACGAATCGATGTCGGCGGGGACACCTTGCGGGTAGCTGGACAGCCAAACGCGCTCGGACATGGGTAAAACTCCTGAAAAAGGGGGCCACGCGGCGGTGGCGCACAAGACACAGGCAACAACAGACCCGGCGGGTCCAGCCCTCCACTGGCGATTGTGGAGGGTTTCATGGCGCTTAGGTACTGGCGTTTTCCTTAATTCGCCGAAATTTAAATAAAAAGTACCCTAAATTAATACTTTTCGAACGGTCGTGCGAAAAAAAGGCGCGTCGGGGGAAACCGGCGCGCCCGTTGGACCTTCGTGCCGGGCCTATTCGATGGCCTTGCCGATGTCCTCGACCACCTTCTTGGCGTCGCCAAACACCATCATGGTCTTGTCCATGTAGAACAGTTCGTTGTCCAGGCCCGCGTAGCCGGCGGCCATGGAGCGCTTGTTGACGATCACCGACTTGGCCTTGTAGGCCTCCAGAATCGGCATGCCGTAGATCGGCGTGCCTTTTTGCAGCGCGGCCGGGTTCACCACGTCGTTGGCGCCCAGGATGATGGCCACGTCGGCCTGGCCGAACTCGCCGTTGATGTCTTCCATCTCGAACACCTGGTCGTAGGGCACCTCGGCCTCGGCCAGCAGCACGTTCATGTGGCCCGGCATGCGCCCGGCCACCGGGTGGATGGCGTACTTGACGTCGATGCCCTTCTCGGTGAGCTTCTCGGCCAGCTCCTTCACGGCGTGCTGGGCACGCGCCACGGCCAGGCCGTAGCCGGGCACGATGATCACGCTGTCGGCGTTGCTGAGCATGAAGGCGGCGTCGTCGGCGCTGCCGGTCTTCACGGGCCGCTGCTCCTGCGCGCCGCCGGTGGCCGCGGTGGCGTCGCCGCCAAAGCCGCCCAGGATCACGTTGAAGAACGAGCGGTTCATGGCCTTGCACATGATGTAGCTCAGGATCGCGCCCGAGCTGCCCACCAGCGAGCCGGCGATGATCAGCATGCTGTTGTTCAGCGAAAAGCCGATGCCCGCCGCCGCCCAGCCCGAGTAGCTGTTCAGCATCGACACCACCACCGGCATGTCGGCGCCGCCGATCGGGATGATCAAGGTCACGCCGATGATGAAACCGAGCAGGCACACCAGGGCGAAGTCGAGGCCGCTTTGCGAATGCCAGAAACCGTAGATGAAGAACACCGCCGCCAGGCCCAGCGCCAGGTTCAGCCAGTGCTGGCCGGGGAACACCACCGGCGCGCCCTGGAACAGGCGGAACTTGGAGCCGCCCGAGAGCTTGCCCCAGGCGATGACCGAGCCGCTGAAGGTGACCGCGCCGATGAAGGCGCCGAGCGCCAGCTCGATGCGGTTGCCGCCCGGGATCATGCCCATGGCGCCGGCCGCCGGCTTGGCCGACAGACCGAAGGCCCAGGGCTCGGCCACCGTCGCGCCGGCGATGAACACCGCCGCCATGCCGATCATGCTGTGGAAGAAAGCCACCAGCTCGGGCATCTTGGTCATCTCGACGGTCTTGGCGCGCCAGGCGCCGTAGCTGCCGCCCACCACCAGGCCCAGCAGCACCCAGCCCAGGCCCAGGCCCAGGCCGCCGCCGGCCAGTTTGACGATCAGCGCCGCCGTGGTCAGCACGGCGATGGTCATGCCGACCATGCCGAACAGGTTGCCGCGGATGGACGTGGTGGGGTGCGACAGGCCTTTCAGCGCCTGGATGAAGCAGATGCTGGCCACCAGGTAGAGCAGCGTGACAAGGTTCAAGCTCATCTTGTGCGCTCCTTATTTACTAGCGCCTTGGGCTTTGCCCGCGCCGGCTGGTCGTTCTTTTTTCTTGAACATCTCGAGCATGCGGCGGGTCACCAGGAAGCCGCCGAAGATGTTCACCGCGGCCAGGGCCACGGCCGCCACGCCCAGCAGCTTGCCGAACGCGCCCTCGGTGAGCGCGGCCGCCAGCATGGCGCCGACGATGACGATGGCCGAGATGGCGTTGGTCACCGCCATCAGCGGCGTGTGCAGCGCGGGCGTGACGGTCCAGACCACGTGGTAACCCACGTAGATGGCCAGCACGAAGATGATCAGGTTGATCACGGTGGGGGAGACGATGTCCATGGTCGGGGCTCCGAGAAATTGAGGATCCGGGCGTTGGTCTAAGGCGCCTACTTGCGCTTGACCTCGCCGCCTTGCGTCATCAGGCAGGCGACGACGATGTCGTCCTCCTGGTCGATCCTGAAGCTGGCGGGGGGCTCGTCCTTGGCCGCCGGTGGCAGCACCAGCTTCAAAAAATCGAGCACGTTGCGCGCGTATAGGCTGCTGGAGTCGGCCGCCACCAGGGCCGGCAGGTTGGTTTCGCCGACCAGCGTCACGCCGTGCTTGACCACCGTCTTGTCGGCCTCGGTCAGCGGGCAGTTGCCACCCACGCTGCCGTCCGGGTTGGGCGCGCCCTTGCCGGCGGCGATGTCGATGATGACCGAGCCGGGCTTCATGCTTTTCACCATCTCCTCGGTGATCAGCACCGGCGCCGCGCGGCCCGGGATCAGCGCGGTGGAGATCACCACGTCGGCCTGGGCCACGCGCTTGGCGACCTCGGCCTTTTGGCGGTCCAGCCAGCTTTGCGGCATGGGGCGGGCGTAGCCGCCCACGCCCTCGGCGGCCTCTTTTTCCTCCGCCGTCTCATAGGGCACGTCGATGAACTTGCCGCCCAGCGATTCGACTTGTTCCTTCACGCTCGGGCGCACGTCGCTGGCCTCGATCACCGCGCCCAGTCGCTTGGCCGTGGCGATCGCCTGCAGGCCGGCCACGCCCACGCCCAGGATCACCACGCGCGCCGCCTTGATGGTGCCGGCGGCCGTCATCAGCATGGGGAACAGCTTGGGGTAATGGTTGGCGCCCAGCATCACGGCCTTGTAGCCGGCGATGTTGGCCTGCGAGGAAAGCACGTCCATGCTCTGCGCCCGGGTGGTGCGCGGCGCTGCTTCCAGCGCGAAGGACGTCAGCTGCGCCGCCGCCAGCCGCTGCAGCCCCTCGGCGTTGAAGGGCTCCAGCATGCCGACCAGCACCGTGGCCGGCCGCATGTGGGCCAGCTCGTCGGGGCCGGGGCTGCGCACCTTCAACACCATCTCGGCGCCCAGGGCGCCAGCGGCATCGGTGATCTCGGCGCCGGCGGCCTGGTAAGCCGCGTCGGTGGCGCTGGCACGCAGGCCGGCGCCCGATTGCACGCGCACCTGGTGGCCCTGCGCCACCAGCTTCTTGGCCGTTTCCGGGGTGACGGCCACACGGGTCTCACCTGCCGCGGTTTCGGCGGGTACGCCAATCAACATGGGACATCTCCTCTTATTGGATTCTGGGGTCCGTCGCCGCTTTGGAAACGGTCGGCGCGGGCTTTGTCGTCAGTCCTGCGTCAGGCGAAGCTTAGCAAAAGACCGGCCAGCGACGGCGCGGCGCGCCCGGATAATGCGCGCCATGAACATGTCCCGTTGGAAACCCAGCGTCACCGTGGCCGCGGTGATCGAGCAGGACGGCCGCTACTTGGTGGTGGAAGAGCACACTGCCGACGGCCTGCGCCTGAACACCCCGGCCGGTCATCTGGAGGCGGGCGAATCGCCCGAGCAGGGCGCCGTGCGCGAGGCGCTGGAGGAAACCGGCCGCGTCTTCATCCCCACGGCGCTGCTGGGCGTGTACCTGGCGGCCTCGAACGACGCCGAGGGCCAACCCACCACCTGGCTGCGCTTTGCCTACAGCGGCAGCGCCGCCGAGCCCGACCCGGCGCGCGCGCTCGACACCGGCATCGTGCGCACCCTGTGGTTGACGCCCGACGAGCTGCGCGCCAGCCAGGCGCGCCACCGCAGTCCGCTGGTGCTGCGCTGCGTCGAAGACCATCTGCTGGGCCACCGCTTTGACCTGGGGCTGGTGCGCATGGACGCCTCGGCCCTGGGCCGGTTTCACTGAGCGCCGCCGCCATGACCGAGTGGTTGCTGCTGGTGCTGGCCGCCTTTGGCGCGGGGGTGTTGAACGCCATCGCTGGCGGCGGCACGTTTCTGACCTTTCCGGCCCTGGTCTGGGCCGGTGTGTCGCCCATCGCGGCCAACGCCACCAGCGCCCTGGCCGTGTGCCCGGGCTACCTGGGCAGCGCGCTGGGTTTCAGGCAGGAGCTGGCGGCGCTGCCGCGCGCCCTGCTGGGGCGCGAGATGGCCTTGTGCGCCGTGGGCGGCGTGGCCGGTGCGTTGCTGCTGCTGGTCACCCCGGCCAAGGTGTTCGCCGGCGTGGTGCCCTGGCTGCTGCTGTTCGCCACCGTGCTGTTCGCGCTCGGCCCGCGCCTGGCGCGCTGGGCCGGCGGCGGCGAGCACGGCGGCGGCCTGGCGCGCTGGCGTTCCCTGGGGCTATTGGCGGTGGCGGTGTACGGCGGCTACTTCAACGGTGGCCTGGGTATTTTGCTGATGGCGCTGTACCTGCTGGCGGGGGAGACGCGGCTGAACACCGTCAACGCGCTGAAGAACCTCAACTCTTTCGTGCTGTCGGTGCTGTCGGTGCTGGCCTTCGCCATCGGCGGGGCGATAGTCTGGAAGCAGGCCCTGCTGATGGCCGTGTTCGCCACCCTGGGCGGCTTCGCCGGCGCCCGGCTGGCCAAGCGTTTGCCGGTGGCGTGGGTGCGCGGCATCGTCATCGTCACCGGGCTGGTGATGAGCGTGCTGTTTTTTGCGCGGAGTTGAGTCCCGCCAGTGTTTGGGGTGGATGCCCGCTCTCGCCCAGGCTTTGGGGGGAGTTACCTCCTAAAGCGTCCGTCGCGGCCGATGATGGACAGCTCGACGTAGCTCAGGCCGGTGTGGTCGCTGGGGCTGAAGTTCAGCTCCAGGCCGCCCAGATCGTAGTGCTGCAGGCCATTCAGCGCGTCGACGATCTTCTCGCGCGTGGGCTTCGGGCCGGCGCGGCGCAGGGCTTCTACCAGCACCTTGGCGCTGGCGAAACCTTCCATCGCCTGCGGCGTCAGCTCGCCCTTGCCCTTGAACAGCTCGTTGGCCTCGCGGTTCAGCGGCACGCCCAACGCACGCACGCTGGGAAACACCTGCGAGACGATGACGCCATGGGCGTCGTCGCCCAGCTGCTTGATGAAGCCGCCCGAGGCGTTGTTGGACACCGTCACCACCTGCGCCGCCGAGCCGGTCTGGCGCAAGGCCTTGACCCCGCCGCTGACGGCCACGCTGGAGCCGATCCACAGCACGGCCTGGGCGTTCACTTCCTTCAGCTGCTGGACGATGGCCGGGTAGTCGGGCTTCTCGCGGTCGGCCTTGATGACGACCACCGGCTTGCGGCGGGCGCTCTCGAAGCCTTTCATCGCGCCTTCGAAGCAGTCGGCGCCAAAGCTGTCGTCGACGTGCACCACCGCCACGCGCTCGAGCGTGACCTGAAACAGGTGTTCGATGGCGCGCTGCGCCTCGGCCTGGTAGCTGGAGCGCACGTTGAACACGTAGGGGTTGACCGGCTGGTGGAACACCATGGCTCCGGTCGAGGGCGCGATCAGCGCCAGCTTGTGCTTGGCCAGCAGCGGCAGGATGGCCTGCGTGTGCGGCGTGGCGCGGCTCATGAACAGGGCCACCACGTTGTCTTTTTCGATCAGCTGGCGCGCGTTCTCGGCCGCCTTGGGGGGCTTGAAGTTGTCGTCCAGCGTGATCAGCTTGATCTTCTCGCCGTGCACGCCGCCCTGGGCGTTGACGTGGTCCAGGTAGGTGCGCGCGCCCAGCAGCGTTTCGCCCACGCTGGCGGCCACCGGGCCGGTGACGGCCGTGGTTTGTCCGATGAGGATGTCGGCGTGCGCCGCGCCACCGGCGAGCAGCAGGCCGGACACGAGCGCGACGCGCAGGCCGCGCTGGCGCAAGGCAGCAAAGGTCAGGGTCATGGGTGGGGAAGCCGGGAAAAAGGAAGGCGTTGAGGGGACAGCGCGTGGAGCCAACAAGCTTACCCGGCGAACTTTGGAGCTGTCCAGAAGGAAAGCCCGTAGACCCCTGGGCTGCGGGGTTGCGAGGGCCCGGGCCTGCGCGGGCGGGCCGAGCCTGCGAAAATTGGGGCATGTCGGGCAAGCAACGTGTCGTCGTGGGTCTGTCGGGCGGGGTCGATTCCGCCGTCACCGCCTATCTGCTCAAGCAGCAGGGCCACGAGGTGGTCGGCATTTTCATGAAGAACTGGGAGGACGACGACGACAGCGCGTACTGCTCGTCGAACGTCGATTTCGTGGACGCGGCGGCGGTGGCCGACGTGCTTGGCATCGAGATCGAGCACGTCAACTTCGCCGCCGACTACAAGGACCGGGTGTTCGCCGAGTTCCTGCGCGAGTACTCGGCCGGCCGCACGCCCAACCCCGACGTGCTGTGCAACGCCGAAATCAAGTTCAAGGCCTTTCTCGACCACGCCATGCGCCTGGGTGCCGAGAAAATCGCCACCGGGCATTACGCTCGGGTTCGCTGGTGCCCAGCGAACCCGAGCGAGCCCGCTGGGGCCCATGACGATTCGCACGCGAGCGCGTGCGAAGGCGCGCCCCGCAGCGGTCGTTATCAGCTGCTCAAGGGTTTGGATCCGTCCAAGGACCAGAGCTATTTTTTGCACCGCCTGAACCAGGCGCAACTGGCCAAGACCTGGTTCCCGGTCGGCGAGCTGCACAAATCCGAGGTGCGCCGCATCGCCGCCGAGATCGGCCTGCCCAACGCCAAGAAGAAGGATTCCACCGGCATCTGCTTCATCGGCGAGCGGCCGTTCCGCGAGTTCCTGAGCCGCTACCTGCAGACCCAGCCCGGCCCCATCAAGGACGAGCGTGGGCGGCAAATTGGCGAGCACGTGGGCCTGTCGTTCTACACCCTGGGCCAGCGCCAGGGCCTGGGGATCGGCGGCGTCAAGGCCAAGGGCGCGGCACGCGGGGGCAGCGAGCACGCGCCCTGGTTCGTGGCGCGCAAGGACATGGCGCGCAACACGCTGTACGCGGTACAGGGCCACGACCACCCCTGGCTGCTGGCCGGCGCGCTGGTGTTCGACAACGCGGCCTGGGTGGCCGGTGAGCCGCCCGCGCCGGGCCACTGCGCCGCCAAGACGCGCTACCGCCAGCAGGATGCGCCCTGCACCCTGGCCGCGGACGCGGCGGCGCCGGGCAGCTTCCAGCTGCGCTTTGCCGAGCCGCAATGGGCGGTGACCCCGGGGCAGAGCGCGGTGCTCTACGACGGCGAGCTGTGCCTGGGCGGCGGGGTCATTGCCAGCGCCACGCAATTCAAGGAAAAACAGCCCTTGGTCGGCGTGGAAATTGCCTGACCAGCTATCAAAGTTGTAGTTTTTCGGGGCGGGCGGCCGGCGTTCACTTGCCGATGCAAAAGCGCGAGAAGATCACCCCCAGCAGGTCGTCGGCGCTGAATTCCCCGGTGATTTCGCCCAGCGCGTTCTGGGCCAGGCGCAGCTCCTCGGCCAGCAGGTCGAGTTGCGGCGCCACGCCGCGCAGGTGGGCGTCGGCGGCCAGCAGGTGCGCGTCGGCGTGCGCCAGGGCCTGCAGGTGGCGTTCGCGGGCGATGAACAGGCCTTCGCCGCTGGCCGATTGCCAGCCGGCCAGCGCCAGCAGGCGCTGGCCCAGCAGCACCAGGCCGGCGCCGGTGCGCGCCGACAGGGCGATGCCCTGGTCCGCGTCCACCGCCACGTCGCCGGCCGCGTCCAGCTTGTTCCACAGGTGCAGCACCGGCACGCCGCGCGGCAGGCGCTCGGCCAGCTGGCTGGCGATGCGCGCGTCCTCGGCGGCGTGGGCGGGGTCGCTGGCGCGCGTCAGGTCGTGCAGCAGCAGCACCGCGTCGGCGCTGGCGATGTGCGACCAGGCGCGCGCCACGCCGATGCGCTCGACCTCGTCGTCGCTGTCACGCAGGCCGGCGGTGTCCAGCACGTGCAGGGGCACGCCCTCGATCTGGATGGTCTGGCGCAGCACGTCGCGCGTGGTGCCGGCCACCGGGGTGACGATGGCCAGCTCGGCCCCGGCCAGGGCGTTCAGCAGCGAGCTCTTGCCGGCGTTCGGCTGGCCGGCGATGACCACCGTGATGCCTTCGCGCAGCAGCGCGCCCTGGCGCGCCCGGGCTTTCACCGCGGCCAGGGTGTGCTGCAAATTTGAGAGCTGGCCGGGCACGTCGTGCGCCGACAACAGGTCGATTTCTTCCTCGGGAAAGTCGAGCGTGGCCTCGATCAGCATGCGCAGCCCGATCAGCGCGTCGCGCAGCTGGTGGATTTCGGCCGAGAAGGCGCCCGAGAGCGAGCGCGCGGCCGAGCGCGCCGCCGTCTCGGTGCTGGCGTCGATCAGGTCCATCACGGCTTCGGCCTGGGCCAGGTCGAGCTTGTCGTTCAGGAACGCCCGCTCGGTGAACTCGCCGGCGCGCGCCAGGCGCAGCCGGGGCAGGCGCGGCGCGCCGCTGGCTGGGTCCAGCTCGGCGGCGGCGCGCA
>JAIUOM010000179.1 GCA_020161215.1 Pseudomonadota bacterium | reverse complement strand
GTTTGGATCCCACTGACAATGGCTTCGCTTTGGTCGAATTGGCCTCAGAATTCAAAAATCTCGAGCGTGGTCTGCTCTGGAGTGATGCCTGTTATCTCTTAGATAGTGGTTATGAAGTGCGCACCTGGATCGGCAAGACTTCGCCCAAGGAGATGCGTGAGGCCATCATGAGCCAAGCCACCGAATTATTGCAAAAGCCAACCAAGGAAGGCAACGCACGTCCCGCTTGGTCCCAATTCGTCTACAAGGAAACTGATCGTGCTGAAACTGCCCTGTTCTCAGATAAATTTGCTTCTTGGCCAGCGGAGTACAAGCCCAAGGTAGCGGCTGCCCCTCCTTCGCGTGCCAGAGCTGCTTCCGCTGCTCCTTCCGTCCAAGCATCCCAGAACGGCACTTCATCGCCTCAAGCTGCTTCGTCGCCCTCAAAGCCAAGAAACTCACGAATGGTCTCTTATGAAGGTTCCACCATGGCGGCCATTGAGCGACCAGCCAGCGCCGACAAGGTTTTGCCTGACGATGGTGTGCATGGTGCTATTAAGGCTTGGGTCCAAGACGGTTTTGAAAAGAAACCTTTGTCCAAGAATCGCATTGGTATCTACGAAGACAACCACTGCTATTTGGAGCTGTATACCTGGGGAATGGTCGGTTCGGAAAGACACATGGTCTATTTTTGGCAAGGCCAAGCTACCTCGCCCAATGATCAAGGTTCCGTTGCTGGTCTTGCTCGCGAAGTTAATGAGCGCATTTGCAAGGGTTCTGGACAACTTGTACGCGTCCCACAGTACCACGAAAGCGAACACTTCCTCTTGTCGCACGCAATGCAACAACAACCCTATGTATCGCTCGGTGCTTCACTCAATGGCTCTGCCAACGGTAACGTTGTGCGTTTCATTCAAGTGCGAGGCAAGGATGCGAACTGGACCAAGGCTCATCAAGTGGCCGTCGATTCGTCTCTCTTGAACACCAATGATGCCTTCATCCTCATCACCGACTCTGGTAACGTTTCATCCGTCGATGATGCCGAGGCTCCTTACTTGGCCAACGTTAAGGAAGTGAGCATTTGGCAAGGTAAAAACGCTTCCAAATTTGTGCGTGAGTATGCTCAGCAACTCGTGAAGCGTTTGGCTGGAGCATCTGCTACTGTTGTTACGGTTGAGGAAGGAAGCGAGCCGGCTGCCTTTTGGAGCACGCTAGGAAAACCAACTGAATACACTACCACGTTGCAAACGGATTTCAGTTTGAAGATTTACATGTGCACTGCTTCTTCGCAAGATGGCTTCAAGATTGGTCGCATTTGGGATTACTCCAACGCCGATATTTGCTCAGATCGCGTGCTCATCGTCGAGGATGAGCCCCCCATCGCCGAGCTGATCGCCGTCAACCTGCGCCACAACGGCTTTCAGCCGACCTGGGCCATGGACAGCGCCACCGCGCAACGCGAGCTGGACGCGGTGTTGCCGGACGTGATCCTGCTGGACTGGATGCTGCCGGGCGAGAGCGGCCTGGCGTTGGCGCGCAAGTGGCGCAGGGATCCGCGCACCCAGGGCGTGCCGATTCTGATGCTGACCGCGCGCGGCGACGAGGCCGACCGGGTGGCCGGCCTCGACGCCGGCGCCGACGACTACATCACCAAGCCGTTTTCCACCAAGGAGATGCTGGCGCGCATCCGCGCCGTGTTGCGCCGGCGCTCGCCCGAGCACGTGGGCGGCACGGTGGCCATCGGCGCGCTGCTGCTGGACGCGGCCACGCACCGGGTGTCCTACGAAGGCGAGCAGCTCAAGCTGGGCCCCACCGAATTCAAGCTGCTGCACTATCTGATGAAGCACGCCGAGCGTGTGCACAGCCGTGGCCAATTGCTCGACAAGGTCTGGGGCGACCACGTGTTCATCGAGGAGCGCACGGTGGACGTGCACGTCAAGCGTCTGCGCGAGGCGCTGGGCCCGGCCGGAGAGCTGATCGAGACCGTGCGCGGCGCCGGCTACCGGCTGACGGCCCAGCCGCTGGCGCGGTCCTGAGCGTAGGCGCTCGTTTTCCCCGACCTCGCATGCTGCTTCGTGTCCTTCTTTTCGTCGGTGCCCTGAGCGTGCTGGGTCTGCTCGGCTGGTTCTGGGCGAGCTGGCCGGGCGCGCTGCTGGGTGTGCTGGCGGGGGCCGTGCTGACCTTCGTGATCGACTCGCTGCGCGGCGTGCGCTTCATTCGCTGGACGCAGGCGCGCGACACCACCACGCCGCCCTTGCTGGGCGGCTTGTGGGGCGATGCCGCGTACCGCGTCAGCCGCGCGCTGCGCGCCGAGCAGCAGCAGGTGCGCGAAAGCGAGGAACGGCTGCAGGAGTTTCTGGCCGCCATCCAGGCCTCGCCCATCGGCGTGATGCTGCTGGACCCGGAAGGGCGCATCGAATGGTGCAACGACATCGCCGCCGCGCATTTCGGCCTGGACGCCGAGCGCGATCTGCGCCAGCACGTCGGCCATCTGGTGCGCGACCCGGGGTTCACGACCTACTACGCCAGCGGCGAGTACGACAGCGAGCTGCGCCTGAGCGGCCGCCAGGACGCGCCGGGTCACCCGGTCAAGCTGTCGGTGCAGTTGCACCCCTATGGCAGCGGGCGCATGCTGATGCTCTCGCGCGACGTCACGGCGCTGGCCCAGGCCGACGCCATGCGGCGTGATTTCGTGGCCAACGTCTCGCACGAGATACGCACGCCGCTGACGGTGCTGGCCGGCTTCGTGGAGACCTTGCAGACCTTGCCGCTGACCGAGCCCGAGCGCCAGAACTACCTGGCGCTGATGGCCGCGCAGTCCCTGCGCATGCAAACCCTGGTGGACGATTTGCTGACCTTGTCGCGTCTGGAGGGCAGCCCGCTGCCGAGCGGCGCCGAGGCGGTGGATCTGGGCGCGCTGCTGGCGCAGTGCGAGACCGAGGCGCGGGGTCTGTCGAACCTGCTGCACCCGCCAGAGGCGCAGCCGCAGCGTCTGCACTTTGGCCCGCCGCCCGATTTCGCGCTGGCCGGATCGGCCAAGGAACTGCGCAGCGCCTTGTCCAACCTGGTCAACAACGCCGTGCGCTACACCCCTGGCGGAGGTGGCATCGAGGTGGCGTGCCAGCGCCTGCCCGATGGGCGCGTGCGCCTGCTCGTCACCGACACCGGTCCCGGCGTGGCGCCCGAACATCTGCCGCGCCTGGGCGAGCGCTTTTACCGCGTCGACCGCAGCCGCTCGCGTGAGTCTGGCGGCACCGGGCTGGGGTTGGCCATCACCAAGCATGTGGTGCAGCGCCACGGCGGCGAGCTGCAGATGAGCAGCCAGCTGGGCAAGGGATCGACTTTTGCGCTGGTGTTTCCGGCGCAGCGCGTGCGCCCCGCGCTCACGCCGGCCGTGTCCGCGTGACGCGGGCCATCAGCAGCAGAAACAGCACCGCCACCAGGCCCAGCGCCAGCGCGCTGGCGGTCCAGAACGCCGCCGGCTGTTGCTGCGCCGGCCACGGGCCGATGCCGTGGAAGGCCAGGCGGTAGCCGCCAGCCAACCCCAGCCCCCACAGCAGCACGCCGTAGATCAGCAGCGGCGTCACCGTCACCCGGTAGCTGCGCAGCACGAACAAGCTGACGGCCTGTACCGCATCGCCCAGGTGGTAGAGCGCCACCCAGGCCAGCAGGGCGGGCGCCGCCAGCAGGATGGCCGGTTGATCGACGTACAGGCCGACCACCTGGCGCGCCAGCAGCACCAGCAGGGCGCCCATGCACAAGGCCAGACCCATCGCCATGCCCAGGCCCAGCCAGGCCGCGCGCCGGGCCTGGACGGCGTCGCCCGCGCCGTGCCAGGCGCTCACCCGGGCGCTGGTGGCGATGCCCAGGGCCAGCGGCACCATGTACAGCACGGCCGCCACGTTGGCGGCGATCTGGTGGCTGGCCAGTGCCAGGGTACCCAGTCGGGCCACGAACAGCGCCATCAGCGTGAAGGAGGTGACTTCGACCATCACCGCCAGGCCGGCCGGCACGCCCAGGTGCAAAAAGGCGCGGATCTGGCGCCAGTCGGGTGGCTCCGGCCGGCGCCACAGCGCGTACGGCCGGTACAAGCGCTGCGTGCGCAGCAGCAGCAGCGCCACCGCCAGCAGGGCGTAGTTGACGATCAGGGTGGCCCAGGCGCAGCCCACGGCCCCCTGCGCCGGCACGCCCAGGCCGCCGAAGGCCAGCCACACCGACAGCGCGATCTTGGGCAGCAGCGCGGCCATCTGCAGAATCGACACCAGGCGCGGATGGCCCAGGGCCTGGTTCAGCGTGCTGAACAAGCGAAACAGCAGCGCCGGCGGCAGGGCCCAGGCCAGCACGCGCAGGTAGGCTCCGACCTCGTCCCGCAGGGCCTCGGGGACGGCGGCGGCGCGCAGCATCGGTCCTGGCTCCAGCAGAACGGCCATGCCGACAACAACGGTGACCAGGCACAGGTACAGCGCTTGCCGCACCGAGGGGCCGACCTCGGCCGCGCGGCGAGCGCCTTGCTGTTCGGCCCAGACCGGCAGCAAGGCCTGCACGATGCCCATCAGACCCACGTAAACGCTGATGTACACCGCCGAGCCCACCGACAGGGCGGCCAGCGCCTCGGGCGAGTAACGGCCCGCCACCACGGTGTCGGTGACGCCGAAGGCCATCACCGCCAACTGCCCGACCAGCACCACCCCGGCATGGCGGGCGATGGCGGCCATCTCGGCGCCGCGCGTCACGGCGGGCTGATCCGTTTGAGCAGCAGCAGCGTGTCTTGGCCGTCGGTCGGCCGGCGCACCTGGGTCACCGCGCGCCAGTGGTTCATTTGCACCGTCGCCTGCAGACTGGCCATGGCGTCCACGTCCACCAACAGCCAGGGACAGCTGCCCAGGCTGCGCGCGGGCACCGGGTTCCAGCCGCCGTGAAAGCGCACCGCCGCTACCTGGGCCGGACTCAGGCCATGCACCTCGACGCAGGTCGGCGCGCCAATCGTTCGTTGCACCTCGCGCATCTGCGGCGCGTAGGCGCGGCCGTAGTCCAGCGCCGGCAGCCACAGCGTCATCAGCAGACCCCAGCACAGCGTGGCGCCAGCGGCCGGCAACACCATGCTCTTCCAGAGGGCCGTGCGGTGGCGCCCGGTGCGCCAGCGGGCCAGCGCGATCCAGGCCAGGCTGCCCAGCAACGCGGCCACGAAGGCCGGCCACTGAAAAACCGGCTCGAAACCAGGCGCCAGCCGCGCCACGTTGGCCGCCGGTTTGGCCGGCACGCCGGTTTCCATGGCGATCCAGACCACCCAGATGGTGATGGCCCAGGCCGTGAAGAACAGCACCGTGAACCAGTCGATCAGCGCGCTCATACTGCGCTGGAAGGTGGGCAGCGCAAACGCGGCCAGCGCCGCCAACGACGGCAGCGCCAGCAGCAGCACGCGGTCGCCGGCGGTGGTCAGCACGGCGTGCAGCACCGGCACCCCGGCCATCACCAGGGGCAGGCCCAGGTGTGGGTGTTCGCGCAGGCCGCGCAAATGGTGCCGCCAGCGCCACAAGGTCCACAGCACGAACGGCCAGACCGGCCAGGTAAACCACAAAAACAACCGGGCCAGCGCGCGCCAGTTGCCAGCGCCGGTGCGCCAGGTCGGCCCGTTCGACCCGAGCAGATCCAGGGCCACGGTCGATCCGGCCGCCAGCAGCAGGCCGACCAGCAGCGCCGCGGTGGCCAACCAGCGCGCACCCCCCTTCAGCGTGGTGGCGCGGCTGGGCCACAGCAGCGCCACCAGACTGAGCGCGCCGTACAGCAGGGCCGTGACCGGGGCGCCCGACAGTGCCAGTCCAGGCAGCCCGGCGATCAGCGCCACCGACGCGGCCCGCACGTGCCGGGGCAGCGCCGCCAGGGCATAGAACACCAGCGAAGCGAAGAACAGCTGTGCCAGCGCCGGGGTGGTTTCGTGCGACAGCTGGGCCAACCCCAGGGTCGCGATCAAGGCCAGCAAACCGCCGTCGGCCAGGGCGCGGGCGTAGTCGCGCGGCGTGGCCTCGCCGCCGAAGGCAAACGCCACCGGCTGGGCGCTGGGGCGCCGGGCCAGGTGGTACACGGCGTACCAGGTGGCGATCAGCGTGCCGGCCAGCATCAGGCCAAACGGAATCCGCGCCGCGAAGTCGGGCGCCACCGCCTGCGGCGCCAGCCACATCGCCGCCGCCCCCAGCCAGTAGGCCAACGGCGCATTCGGGTCGGCCGGCAGACCCATCAGGGTGGGCTGCAGCCACGACTGCCAGCCGCTGGCGTCCAGCAATTCCTGCATCACGCCGAAGGCGGCGATGTCGGCGTTTTTCCAGGGCTCCCGGCCGACATAGCCCGGGACCACGTAGGCCAGGCAAAGCAGCAGCAAGGTCCAGCGCGGCAGGCTGCGCGCGGCATCCTGGGTGACGATGGCTGGATTGGGGTTGCGGTTCAAAGTAAAACTGGGGCGATGCAACGCAAAAAGGGCAGCGCGGTCACCCACGCTGCCCTCTAAGGAGCCAATGACTGGCGTCGCGCGATTTTAGCGGGCGACCTTGCCGAAGCGGTTGCGGAACTTCTCGACGCGACCGCCCATGTTGTCCACCGACTTTTGCGTGCCGGTGTAGAAGGGGTGCGACTCGCTGGTGGTTTCCAGCTTGAACAGGGGCAGATCCCGGCCGTCGTCCATCTTCACGGTTTCCTTGGTGTTGACGCACGAGCGGGTGACGAACTTGAAGCCGTTGGACAGGTCCACGAAACACACTTCGCGGTACTCGGGGTGAATGCCTTTACGCATGATGAAATCCTTGTCTGATCGCTGCGGCAGCCGCGTCAGCCCATCTGACGTACTTTCCACAAAACCCTGCATTATATGCCGACCCATCGGATCGATGGCGGCCCCTCTCGCGAGGGAGAAGGGGAAGGCGTCAGCCCCCCCGCCTCATCATGTCGAAGAACTCGACGTTGGTCTTGGTCGCCTTCATGCTCTTGATGACCATTTCCATGGCCTCAATCTCGTCCATGTTGTACATGAACTGGCGCAGGATGCGGGTTTTCTGCAGCACTTCGGGCTGCAGCAGCAACTCCTCGCGGCGGGTGCCGGAGCGGTTCAGCTGGATGGAGGGGAACACGCGCTTTTCGTACAGACGGCGGTCCAAGTGGAGTTCGCAGTTGCCGGTGCCCTTGAACTCCTCGAAGATCACCTCGTCCATGCGGCTGCCGGTGTCGATCAGCGCGGTGGCGATGATGGTCAGGCTGCCGCCTTCCTCCACGTTGCGCGCCGCGCCCAGAAAGCGTTTCGGGCGGTGCAGGGCGTTGGCGTCCACGCCGCCGGTCAGCACCTTGCCGGACGAGGGCACCACGTTGTTGTAGGCACGGGCCAGGCGGGTGATGGAATCGAGCAGGATCACCACG
>JAIUOM010000178.1 GCA_020161215.1 Pseudomonadota bacterium | reverse complement strand
AACGCCCTGGATGGCACCGGCAGCGGCCGCGCCGTCGCATCCCGCGACGTAGTTCTGAAGCGCCAGCGGGCGAACCTCCAGGCTGCCGCTCGGCAGTACCTTGACCAGGCCCAGCTGCTTCAGCGCGCCCAGGGCCGCGTTGGTGCGTTGCCGCGACAGACCGCTCACCTGCGCCAGGTCGTGCTGCCGGATATCGATGGAAGCCTCGGCCTGCTCCCGTGCGCCCGCCAACAGCAGCAGGCACTGCGCCACCCGCAGCTCCGGCCCCAGCAGGCGCGTGGCCTGCAAAATGCCGACAAACACGCCCATGTGCTTGTTCATGTTCGTCAGCAGAAACTGGTTGAAAGCCAGGCTCTCGGCGCACAGCCGCCGGAACGTGCTGGCCGGCACCTGGCAGACCGTGCTGGGCGTCAGCGCCACCAGGTGGTAGCGGCGCGGCTCCTGCTTGAGGATGGAACCCTCGCCGCCCCACTCGCCCGCGCACAGGCAAAACAGGGTCGTCTCGTTGCCCGTGGAATCGATCACGTACATCTTCAGGATGCCGTGGACCACGCCAAACCAGTAGCGCGCCTCGTCGCCCGCGCGCGCCAGACACTGCCCCGGCATCGCCTGCACCAGCCGGGCGCTGCCCAGCAGCAGCGCCCGGTGCGGCGCCTCAAGGGCGTCGAACCAGGCGCATCTCGTCAGGTGATCCGCAACCGACACCGGGGGCCTCCGTCATCACACGCCAGCGTCAATCGGCGCGCTTGTTCCGCAGCTCATCGTCCAGTTCCTTGGTCAGTCGCCGGGCCTCGTCGCCTTCGGGAATGGCGCGGTTGCTGTCGCGCCACTGCACCGCCTCGTGAAAGCCCTTGGTCTGCGCATAGCGCCTGAACCACATGCCTTCGGGATTGTGACGGGTGATGCCGTCGAACACCGTGGCCAGCATCTGGGTTTGCTCCAGGCCCGCGTTCAGCATGACCTGGTTGACCAGCAGCTTGTGCATGGCCAGGTGGGCGCGTGGCACACCGGCAATCCGCTCGGCCAGGGCCAGGGTTTCCTGCTCCAGGCGGTCCGACGGCACCGCCTTGGTGACCAGCCCCCACTCGGCGGCCTGGCTGCCGCTGAGCGTGTCGCCGGTGAACATCATCTGCTTGGCCCGCATGGGCCCCAGACGGAAGGTCCACATCGCCGTGGTGGGGCAACCCCAGACCCGCGTGGGCATGTAGCCGATGCGCGCCGAATCCTCCATCACGATCAGGTCGCAACACAGCGCGATGTCGCTGCCACCCGCCACCGCGTAGCCTTGTACCTTGGCGATGGTGGGCTTGGAGCAGCGCCACAGCGCCATGAAGTCCTCGGTAAAGCGCTTCATCGCGGCGTAGTCGACCATCGGGTCCCAGGGGTCGGCCTCCTGCTTGCAAGGGTGGTCGCCGCCTTCCTCGGCAAACTCCGTCAGATCGTAGCCGGCGCAGAACGCGCGCCCGGCGCCCTGCAGCACCACGACGTGCACCTCGTCGTCGGCCTGCGCCCACTCCACCGCGGCGCGAATCTGGCCGGGCAGCTTGGAATCGATCGCGTTCAGCTTGTCCGGGCGGTTCAGCGTGATGCGGGCGATGCGCGGGTTGGAGGGGTCTTTCTCGGCCAGTACGTTGCCAAATGCGCTCATGTCGTCTCCTGTGAGTTCGGTACGAGCGGAGCACTTTATGCGCCTGGTTCGGCATCCGCTGTCGTTACAACGACAGCGACCGAGGCAGCGCGGCGTACCGCCTGCAATTCAACACAATTTCGCCTTTTGGTCGGCGTGGACAAAGCTCGGTCAGCTATCAAAAAAGAAGTGACAGGGTCTGCCTGCGCCCTACACCCAGCGCGCCATCTGCGCCACGTCTTCCGGGAACAGCTGTCCTTTCTCGGCCTGCACCACCTTGCCATCCTTGCCACGCACCACCGTGACCGGCAGGCCATCGGGTTTGGGGTAATGGCGCGCCAGCTCGGGGCTGACCCAGGCGGCCGGGAAGGTGTAGCCCTTCTTGCGCAGGTAAGCCTCGGCCTCCGCGGGTCGCTTGTCGATCGACAGCGCCAGCATCCGCAGGCCCTTGGCCTGTTGCGACTCCCACAGCTTCTGCATCTCGGGGCTTTGCTGGGCGCAGAACGGGCACCAGCTGGCCCACCAGTACAGCACCAGCGCGTGGCCGTCGGCTTGCGCCGGCTCGAAACGCCCGGCATCCAGCAACAGGGGCGCGGCCACCAGGGGCAGCGGACTGCCCACGGCAGGCAGGGGAAGTAGGGGCTGGGCTTTTTGCGCCAGCACCCCCTTGGGGGCCAGCGCACCCAGGGCGGTGGAGGTCAGCCAGAGACGACGGGACAGCGGGGCCATGGCGGGTTCCTGAAAAGGCATCGAGTGGGGTCTGCGACCATGGTAGCGTGCACACCTTGTCCGTGCCGACGGTGCTTGCCCGAACCCCAACCGCCTCCGGCCGTCACTCCTCCAGCGGAAACCGTTTGACCAGCGCACCCAGGCGCGCGTCGTCCTTGCGGATCATGTCTTGAAACACGGCGGGGCTGGTGAAAGCCGGCTCGGCGCCGGCGACAGCCAAGGCCTCAAGCACCTGGGGGTTCTTTCCAGCCTCGCGCGTGGCGTCCGCAATCGCTTGCGCGATGGGTGCCGGCGTGCCCTTGGGGGCGAAAACGCCGTACCAAGTGACGGAGTAGGAATCGGCCCAGCCAGACTCCTTGCTGGTCGGCACATCCGGCAAGGCCTTGGCCCGCTCGTTGCCGTTGGTCACCAGAATGCGCACGCGCCCGGCCTTGTGCAGGGGCATCGCGGCGGTAATTCCGGTGAACGCCATGGTCAGGTTGCCGGACACCAGATCGCCCACGATGGGAGAGGTGCCCTTGTAGCTCACCACCGCCACGTCGGGCAAGTTGTAGTCGGCGGCAAATTTGTGCGCCCGCACCTTGGAGCTGTTCTCGCCACTGCCGGCGTTGCACGGATGGGCGCGGCAGTGGGCAATCAACTCGGGCAAGGTCTTGAACGGCAGGGTCGCTGTCATGATCAACGCGGTCGGCGATGTGGCCACGGCCGTCACCGGGGTCAGGCGCGTGACGGGGTCGATGCCCTTGAGGCTGCGCTGGTACTTCATCAGCAGGATCGAGGGCACCTGAAACAGCAGGGTGTAGCCGTCGGGTGCGGCGTCGATCACACGGCGCGTGCCAATCAAGCCGTCGGCACCACCGACGTTTTCCACGATCACGGGCTGCTTCCACTGCATCGACAGTTGGTTGGCCACGGCACGGGCGGTGGCATCGGTGCCACCCCCCGCGTTGTAGGGCACCACCAGCGTCACCTGACGGGTCGGCGCCCAGCCCGCCGCGTGGGCCCCGGGGGACACGGCCAATACGCCAGTGGCGGACAGCGCCAACCACAACGCGCGGCGGGCAGAAGGAAAACGGGTCGTCTTGTGCATGATGCTCTCTTGAGGGTTGAATTCAGAACTCGGGATCTGGCTGGGTGCGCCAAACCCACGGGCGGGTGGCACGGTCGTTGGCCTGCCAGGCCGTGATGACGTCCAGCAGCTTGTGGGTGCTGCTGATGTCGTCGAGGCCCTCCAGCAGCGCGGCGCGGCGCAACGGATCGACCTTGAAGGCCAGTCGCTCGCCATCTGGCAGGACAATCTGCTGCGCCTGCAGATCGACGTGCCACGCCGCATCTGGCAGACAGCGGCTTCGCGCTTGCGTCAGCTCAGCGGCCGACAAACGGATCGGCAATACCCCGTTCTGGAAGCAATTGGCGTGAAAAATATCGCCAAAACTCTCGGCGATCACGCAACGCACACCGCGTGCCTTGAGTGCCCACACCGCACCTTCGCGCGAAGAGCCACAACCAAAGTTGCGACCCGCCACCAGAATCGGTGCGGCGCGCCAGGGGGCCTGGTTCAGCACGAACCCGGGGTCCTCGCTGCCATCGGGCCGGTAACGCAGGGACTCGAAGGCCCAAGGTCCCAGGGCCTCACGCCCCAGGCTGGTCAGGCGTTCGATGCGGATGATCAGATCGGTGTCCACGTTGTCGATGAGCAGCGACGCCGCCACGCCACGCAACTGAGTGAAGGCTTGCATGCTCATAGGTTTCTAGGATCGGAGATGACGCCAGTCAGGGCGGCGGCGACCGCGCTGGCGGGGCTGGCCAGGTGCGTGCGCACGCCCGGTCCTTGGCGCCCGATGAAGTTGCGGTTGGAGGTGGACACCACCCGCTCGCCAGGTGCGGCCTGCTCGCCGTTGGCCGCCACGCACATGCTGCAACCCGGCTCGCGCCACTCGAATCCGGCGGCGCGGAAAATCTGATCCAGACCTTCGGCTTGCGCCGCCCGCTTGACGTTCTCCGAGCCCGGCACCACCCAGGCCCGCACGTGCGAGGCGACCCGGCGCTTGCCGATCAACCTGGCCGCATGGCGCAGATCGGACAGGCGCGAATTGGTGCACGAACCGATGAACACGCGGTCCACGCGTGTGCCCTCCAGCGGCAGACCCGGGGTCAAATCCATGTAGTCCAAGGCAGACTGCCACGCTTGGCGTTGGGCCGTGTGTGCCGCGTCCGCTGGATGCGGCACGCGTCCATCCACCGCCATGGCGTGCTCCGGACTGATGCCCCAGGTGAGCGTGGGCGCAATGACCGAGACATCCACGCGCGCTTCCTGTGCATGGCGCGCACCTGGGTCGCCCAGCAAGCTTTGCCAATGTGCCGCCGCCTGAGCGAAGGCCTCCTCTTTGGGGCCGAACGGCTTGTCACGCAGGTAGGCCACCGTCTTGTCGTCTGGCGCCACCAGGCCGATGCGGGCACCCAGTTCGATCGACAGGTTGCACAAGGTCATGCGCTGCTCGATGTCCATGGCGCTGACCGCGTCACCGACGTACTCCACCGCATGGCCATTGCCAGCACTGGCGCCCAACTGGCCAATCATGGCCAGCGCCAGATCCTTCGCCTCGACGCCGGGCCCTGGCATCCCATCAAACCACACCCGTAAGGTACTCGGGCGGCGCAACACCAAGGTCTGACTGGCCAGGGCATGGGTCAGCTCCGATGAACCCACGCCGAATGCGATGGCGCCGAGGGCGCCATGGGTACAGGTATGGCTGTCGCCGCAGATCAGGGTCATGCCCGGTTGAACCAGGCCGAGTTCCGGCCCCATCACATGCACGATGCCCTGCCCAGGTTCGCCCAGGTCGAAAAGACGAATACCACTGCCCCGCGTCAGCTCCTTCAGCCCGCGGTACAGGTGCGCACCACCCGGGAAGGTCTCGCCGGTGCGCCCGGGTGCGCTGGAAACCGCATGGTCCGGCGTGGCAAATGTCAGCTCTGGATTTCGCACCGCCAGGCCACGCTCCGCCAATTCGCGCAAGCCTGCCGTGCCAGACAAGTCGTGCAGGAGGTGACGGTCGATGTGCAATAAGTCCCAACCATCGGCCAGGGGCTGCACCACATGGGCGTCCCAAATCTTGTCGAACAAGGTACGCGGGTGGGTCACGAGGTTCGCCATCAGGATTGCTCCGGCTGCTGGAAGCGAACGCGCAACGCATCCCATTCGTCCGCGCCCAGGCGCCGAAAGCGTTCGGCCACACCCGCCGCTTGCGCCGAGCTGGGCGGCTGGCCGGTGGCGCGCAGGGCGGACAAGGCCTGCTCGCACGCCGCGGCGGCGGCACCGATCAACAGACTGGGCAAAATCGCCAGTCGGTAGCCCATGGCCTGTGCGTCCGCCAGGCTCAGGTCCGGCGTCTTGCCACCGCGGACGATGTTGAGGAGACAGGGCCCACCCACTTGGTGCGGAATGGCGGCCAGCTCCTCCAGCGACTGGGCCGCCTCGACAAACACCATGTCGGCGCCGGCCGCCAGCGCGGCGCGCGCCCGCGACACCGCTTCGTCCAACCCGAGCACGGCGCGAGCGTCGGTGCGGGCAATGACCAGAAACGCCGGATCGCGTCGTGCCGCCAACGCAGCCCGAATCTTGGCGACGAACTGATCGCTGGGGATCACTTCCTTGCCGTCCAGATGGCCGCAGCGCTTGGGCGCCACCTGGTCTTCGATATGCAGGCCCGCCACGCCCCGCATCTCGTACTCACGCACGGTGCGGGTGACGTTGAGTTCGTTGCCGTAACCGGTGTCGGCGTCGGCAATCACCGGCACCCCCACCGATCGCGCCAGAACCCCTGCCGCCTCGGCCATTTCACTCATGGACAGCAAGCCGTAGTCGGGAAACCCCCGGGCGGCCGACGCTCCGGCGCCGGTCATGTACACGCAGGAGAAGCCGGCGGCTTCGACCATCTTCGCGGTCATTCCGTCGTAGGCACCGGGCGCAACCAGGATTTCGGGGCCGGCAAGCAACTGACGCAGGTGGTGGGCGGGTGTCATGGAAAAGGTGTGTTGATTGAGAGTTTTCAATTCTTTAATCATAACTATATGACCTTATATTGTTAATAGGGTATACCCTCATGACAAAATCGTCTTCATGGCGGAAAGCACCCGTCAGGCGTAGAAGAATCGACCCCATGAAAGCCCCCTCACCCGCCCCACTCCGCCGCGAGCCCGGGACGTCGCTGCATCGCCAGCTGTTCATGGTCCTGCGCGATCAAATTGCCCAAGGCGTCTACCCGGTGGGCGCGCTCATTCCGGCCGAGGACGCCTTGGGCACCCAGTTCAACGTGTCGCGCATCACGGTCCGCCGTGCCGTGTCCGACCTTGAGCACCTGGGCCTGGTGGAGAAACAGCCTGGGCGCGGGACGTTCGTGCGCGCCGCGCCGCGGCGGCCGCGGCCTCAGCCCACGCTCGGCCTGCTCGACTCGCTAGGGAAACAGGCCCGTGAGACCGAAGTGACGGTGTTGAAGGTCGAAACCGCGCCAGCGCCGCCCGCCATCGCCGAACAGTTGCAGTTGGCACCGGGAGAAGGCGCCGTGCACGCGGTGCGCCTGCGTTCGGTTCAGGGGACGCCGATGATGCTGACCGATGCGTGGGTACCCTGCGACGTCGGTCAACACATCACCGAGGCCGCGTTGCAGCAGCGCGCCCTGTTTGAAATCCTGCTCGGCGAAGGTGTCCAATTCGGCCGCGTCATCCAGGAGATGAGCGCGGTAGCCGCCGACCCGACCACGGCAGGCCTGCTTCGTGTCGAGGTGGGCGCGCCCCTGGTTCGCCTGGTGCGCGTGCTGCACGACCGAGATAAACGGCCGGTGCAGTGCATCACCATTCACTTCACCGGGGAGCGCAGCCGCGTGCTGATGGACGTCCCGGCCGAAGCCATCAACACCACCGGCGCGGGGCAGATCGTGCACGATCTGGACTAGGGCCTGTTAACGCTATTTTCCGGCGTGCGAACCTGCTTAAAAACGCGTCAATCTAGGCGTGCGACGCCGCCCAGACCGGGTGTCTGGGCAAGGAGCACAACAACG
>JAIUOM010000002.1 GCA_020161215.1 Pseudomonadota bacterium | reverse complement strand
AGGCCGCGAGCATCGCGATGCGCTCGTCGGCGGCGGATCGGTTCTTCAGCCACTCCAGCATCGAGCGGCCCATCTGCTCGGCCTGGGCGCGCAGCTCACGCGATTCGCGCGTGGCGAGCACCCAGTCGTTCAGCGATTTCACCCGCGCCGCATCGCCGGCGCGCCAAGCGGCGATGGCCTGCGCCAGCAGCGGCAGTTCGCTGCGCGCCAGGCTCAGCTGCAGCTGGTGAAGCAGCCAGCGCGCGGCCCCGGTTTCGTTCGTGACGCGGCCGCTGTCCACCGCCGCTTCCAGTGCTTCCGAGTAGCTGAAGCCACCCACCGGCAGCGCCGGCGAGGCCAGCCACATCAGCTGCAGCAGCGCGGCGGCGTCAGTGCTCGTGGTCGTGGTGATGGTGGTGCTCATGGCCGTGATCATGCGCATGTCCGTGATCGTGCCCATGAGCATGGCCGTGATCGTGCGCCGCCGCGTAAGCGCCCGCTTCGGGCTCGAACGGCGCATTCGTCTCGCTGACGATCAGGTGCATGTGGCGCAGCATCTGCGCCAGCACGTGGTCCGGCTCGATCTGCAGGTGATCGGGCTTCAGCTCGATGCTCACGTGCCGGTTGCCGAGGTGATACGCCGCGCGCAGCAGATCGAACGGCGAGCCGTGCGCCGCGCAATGCGTGATGCGCAGCACCGGCTGCGGCGCGGCCAGCACGCGGATCAGCGAACCGTCCTCGGCCACCAGCACATCGCCGCCGCGCAGCACGCTGCCGCGCGGCAGAAACACACCGATGTCGCGGCCGCCCGAATCGGTGATCGAAAAGCGGCTTTTCTGGCGCACGTCCCAGTCCAGCTCCACGGTGGCGGCTCGCCTGAGCAGCACCGGCGCCAGACCGAGACCTTGGGGCATGAGTTTGTTGGCGGTGAGCATGGATTGCGGCTGGAGAGACAACAGGTTAATATAACAATTGTTATAACGATACCACCAGAGCACCCGCCATGAACGCCAAGCCCCAACCCGCTGCCGCACCCGCCACCACCGCGCTGAAGGTGACGCAGATCGGCAATTCGCTGGGCGTGATCCTGCCCAAGGAGGTGCTGGCGCAGCTGAAGGTGGGCAAGGGCGATTCGCTGTTTGTCACCGAGCTGAGCGATGGCGTGACCCTGCGTGCGTACGACGACACCTTTGCCCAGCAGATGGCGGTGGCGCGCGAGATCATGCGCAAGCGCCGCAACGTGCTGCGCGAGTTGGCCAAATGACCCGCGCCGCCAACCAAGCCTGGGTCTGGGTGACGCAGGACATCCTGCTGGCCGTGCACGACGAGCAGATCGCCGAGCACGGCGGCGGCACGGGCCTGCGTGATGCGGGTCTGCTGGCCTCGGCCATCGCCCGTCCGCAGCATCTGGTGGTTTATGGCGAGCCGGATGCGGCCCAACTGGCTGCCGCCTACGCCTTTGGCGTTGCGCGCAATCACCCTTTCGTGGATGGCAACAAGCGCACCGCCTACGTGGCAGCGGAATTGTTTCTGGCGCTCAATGGCATCGCCCTGACCGCGGACGACGCCGGCGTCACCCTCACCATGCTCCAACTTGCCGCCGGCGACATGAGCGAAGAGGCCTACGCCGGCTGGCTGCGCCAGCACCTGCAAGCCCTCTGAGGGCGCGCACGGCGACCTCACAGCGCCAGACTCATGAAGCGGCTGAACGGATCGGGTCGGTAGTCGCCGAACGGTCCACAGTCGACGAATCCGCTGGCCAGGTACAGCCGGTGCGCGGGCGCGAAAAACGCCGGGACGCCGGTTTCCAGGCTCAGGCGCCGAACACCCTGCGCGCGGGCGTGCGCCAACACGTGCGCCAGCAGGTGCCGCGCGACGCCCTGTCCGCGCAGCGCCGGGGCCGTGCGCATGGATTTCAATTCGGCGTGCCCGGCGTCCAGCCGCTTCAGCGCGGCGGTGGCGACCAGGGTTTCATCGCCCGCGTCGTCCAGCCACCCACACCAAAACCGGATCTCGGGTCGCCTCAAGGCCGCCAGATCCAGCGCGTGCACACACTCCGGTGGCGACACCCGGCGCATGTCCGCCAGGTGCTCTTCCAGGAACAGCACGACGCACGGGTCGCGCAGGTCGTCGGGCCGGATGTGCAGCGCCATCACCGGCCCTAGAACAGGAAATAGCGCTGCGCCATCGGCAGCACGGTGGCCGGCTCGCAGGTCAGCAGTTCGCCATCGGCGCGCACCGCATAGGTCTGGGCGTCGATCTCCATGCGCGGCGTGAGCGCGTTGTGCACCATGTCGCGCTTGCCGATGCGGCGCGTGCCGCGCACGGCGACCAGGCGTTTGGTCAGGCCCAGTTGGCGCCCCAGGTCGGCGGCCAGCGCGTGGCTCGAGACAAAGGTCAGGCTGGCGGCGGCGCGCGCGCCGCCAAAGGCGCCGAACATGGGGCGGTAGTGCACCGGCTGCGGCGTGGGGATGCTGGCGTTGGGGTCGCCCATGGCGGCCATGGCGATCTGCCCGCCCTTCAAGATCAGGGCCGGCTTGACGCCAAAGAAGGCCGGCTTGTACAGCACCAGGTCGGCCCATTTGCCGACTTCGACGCTGCCCACCTCGTGCGCGATGCCGTGGGTGATGGCTGGGTTGATGGTGTACTTGGCCACGTAGCGCTTGGCGCGGAAGTTGTCGTTGCGCGCGCCGTCGCCAGGCAGCGCGCCGCGCTGCACCTTCATCTTGTGCGCGGTCTGCCAGCAGCGCAGCACCACCTCGCCGACCCGGCCCATGGCCTGGCTGTCGCTGGAGAAGATGCTGATGGCGCCCAGGTCGTGCAGGATGTCCTCGGCGGCGATGGTTTCCTTGCGGATGCGGCTTTCGGCAAAGGCCAGGTCCTCGGCGATGGCGGCGTCCAGGTGGTGGCACACCATCAGCATGTCGACGTGCTCGTCGAGCGTGTTGACGGTGTAGGGCCGCGTCGGGTTGGTGGAGCTGGGCAGCACGTTGGCCTCGCCCACCACCTTCAGGATGTCGGGCGCATGGCCGCCGCCCGCGCCTTCGGTGTGAAAGGTGTGGATGGTGCGGCCCTTGAAGGCGGCCACGGTGTCCTCGACAAAGCCGCTTTCGTTCAGCGTGTCGGTGTGGATGGCGACCTGCACGTCCAGTTCCTCGGCCACCGACAGGCAGTTGTCGATGGCCGCCGGCGTGGTGCCCCAGTCTTCGTGCAGCTTCAGGCCAATGGCGCCGGCGTGCACCTGCTCGCGCAGCGCGCCGGGCAAGCTGGCGTTGCCCTTGCCCAGAAAGCCCAGGTTCATCGGAAAAGCCTCGGCCGCCTGCAGCATGCGCGCCATGTGCCAGGGCCCGGGCGTGCAGGTGGTGGCCAGGGTGCCGGTGGCCGGGCCGGTGCCGCCGCCAATCATCGTGGTGATGCCGCTGGCCAGGGCCTCCTCGATTTGTTGCGGGCAGATGAAGTGGATGTGCGTATCCACGCCGCCGGCCGTCAGGATGTGCCCCTCGCCGGCGATGATTTCGGTGCCAGGGCCGATGACGATGTCCACGCCGGGCTGCGTGTCGGGGTTGCCGGCCTTGCCGATGGCGGCGATGCGCCCGTCCTTCAAGCCCAGGTCGGCCTTGACGATGCCCCAGTGGTCGATGATGAGCGCGTTGGTGATGACGCTGTCCATGGCCCCCTGCTCGCGCGTGCGCTGGCTTTGCGCCATGCCGTCGCGGATGGTCTTGCCGCCACCGAACTTCACTTCCTCGCCGTAGCCGCCGGCGCGCAAGGTGAAGTCCTGCTCGACCTCGACCACCAGCTCGGTGTCGGCCAGGCGCACGCGGTCGCCCACGGTGGGGCCGTAAATTTCGGCGTAGGCGCGGCGGGAAAGCGTGGCCATGGAGCGTGTTCCTCGTGGGTGTTGGGCAGATTCAGCTATGAATTAAATAGCTACTCAGGATGTACCGGTGCCGGGATTCTGTGGTTTTCTTCAAGAATTCGGGTTCAGAGCGCCCCGCCAACCCGGCCGCGAAAACCGTGCACCACGCGGTCGCCGGCGTAGTCCACCAGTTCCACCGTGCGCTGCTGGCCGGGCTCGAAGCGCACCGCCAGGCCCGAGCCGATGTTCAGCCGCATGCCGCGCGCGGCGGCGCGGTCGAAGTCCAGCGCCGCGTTGGTCTCGGCAAAGTGGTAGTGCGAGCCGACCTGGATGGGACGATCACCCGTGTTCCTGACCACCAGGGTCAGGGTGCGCCGGCCGGGGTTGAGCGGGTGCTCGCCGGCATCGATCAGCAGTTCACCAGGCGTCATGGCGCACCCCTTACTTGCGCCGGAAGTACCAGAAGGCCACGGCGGCGGCCACGCCGAACGCCACGAAACCCCAGGCGTCGGTGGCGTGCCAGTGCCCGCCCCCCAGGCCATGCCCTTCGTGCGCCCACGCCAGCACGGGCAGCGTGGTGGCGGCCAGGATCGGCCATCTTGCGAATCTCTTTTTCATAGCAAACTCCCGTGTATTGGCGCCGGCATGGCACCGAAAAACAAAAAAATCAGACGATCGGCTGGTGCACCGAAACCAGCTTGGTGCCGTCGGGAAAGGTGGCCTCGACCTGGATGTCGGGAATCATTTCGGCCACGCCGTCCATCACCTCGTCGCGCGTCAGCACCTCGCGGCCCGCGCTCATCAGCTCGGCCACGCTGCGCCCGTCGCGCGCGCCCTCCATCACAAAGGCCGAGATCAGCGCCACCGCCTCGGGGTAGTTGAGCTTCAGCCCGCGTGCCTTGCGCCGCTCGGCCAGCAAGGCGGCGGTGAACAGCAGCAGCTTGTCTTTTTCGCGTGGGGTCAGTTCCATGGTGATCCAGTTGCAGCAAGATGCGGGCCAGCCTGCACCGCGCCTGAACCGCGGTGTCATTCCCCACCTTGGTGCGCGAACGTGGCCCATCGACCCAGCGCGGTGCATGCGCGCCTGTGGACGGTGCGCGGCAACACGGCCCAGGTGCGCCACGCCCGCCAGCGGGGCAGCCGGCGAGCCACGATGGTGCCACACCCGGCGCCAGACCTCGAATCCGGCGCCAGCACCTGTTTCAGGCGCGCCCGCGTGGCGTGTTCTCACGGCGCTCGCGCGGTCGACGCGCCGCGGCGCGACAGGTTGGCACGCGGCTTGCAATCACCCCCGGCACGGCCCGACCGGGGCCGGGAAACCCGTACATCTGGAGTTGCAACATGAACCGACGCGCCACCCTTCGCACACTGACCGCGGCCATGAGCCTGGGCCTGGCCATGACCCACGTGCACGCGGCCGACACCATCAAGGTCGGCATCCTGCATTCCCTCTCGGGCACCATGGCGATCTCCGAGACCGCCCTCAAGGACATGGCGCTGATGGCCATCGAGGAAATCAACGCCAAGGGCGGCGTGATGGGCAAGAAGCTGGAGCCGGTGGTGGTCGATCCGGCCTCCAACTGGCCGCTGTTCGCCGAAAAGACCAAGCAGCTGCTGGGCCAGGACAAGGTGGCGGTGATCTTCGGCTGCTGGACCAGCGTGTCGCGCAAGTCGGTGCTGCCGGTGGTCGAGGAGATGAACGGCCTGCTCTTCTATCCCGTGCAGTACGAGGGCGAGGAGCTGTCGAAGAACGTGTTCTACACCGGCGCCGCGCCCAATCAGCAGGCGATTCCCGCCGTCGAATACCTGATGAGCAAGGACGGCGGCGGCGCCAAGCGCTTTGTGCTGCTGGGCACCGACTACGTGTACCCGCGCACCACCAACAAGATCCTGCGCGCCTTCCTCAAAGCTAAGGGCGTGAAGGACAGCGACATCGACGAGAAGTACACCCCCTTCGGCCACAGCGACTACCAGACCATCGTCGCCGACATCAAGAAGTTCTCGGCCGGGGGCAAGACGGCGGTGATCTCCACCATCAACGGCGACTCCAACGTGCCCTTCTACAAGGAACTGGGCAACGCCGGCCTGAAGGCCAAGGACGTGCCCGTGGTGGCCTTCAGCGTGGGCGAAGAAGAGCTGCGCGGTGTCGACACCAAGCCGCTGGTCGGCCACCTGGCCGCGTGGAACTACTTCATGAGCCTGAAGAACCCCACCAACGCGGCCTGGATCAAGCAGTGGAGCGACTACGCCAAGGCCAAGAATTTGCCCGGGCAGTCGGCGAAACCGCTGACCAATGACCCGATGGAGGCCACCTACATCGGCATCCACATGTGGAAGCAGGCGGTGGAAAAAGCCAAGAGCACCGACACCGACAAGGTGATCGCCGCCATGGCCGGCCAGACCTTCGCGGCGCCCAACGGCTTCACCGTGAAGATGGACGAGAAGAACCACCACCTGCACAAGCCGGTGTTCGTGGGCGAGGTGCGCGCCGACGGCCAGTTCAACGTGGTCTGGAAGACCAAGGGTCCGGTCAAGGCCCAGCCCTGGAGCCCCTTCATCGCCGGCAACGACAAGAAGAAGGACGAGCCAGAGGGTCGCTCCAAGGCCCTGTAAACGCTGCTCTGCTGGGGGCGGCGCCAAGCCGCCCCTTCGCAAGGCGCCGTGCCTGTGCCGACCTTTCGGCGTGCACCCGGCCGGCGCCTTTTCTTTGCCCAACGAATCTTGTGAATGTGAGCGCCATGTTCCGGCCCCTGTTGCTTCTTCTCAGTCTGTGGCTCAGCCTGGCCGCCGTGCCGGCCCAGGCGCTGACGCGCGAGCAGGCGCACGCCATCGCCGCCGGCGACAGCACCGACGCCCGCATCGCCGCGCTCAACGCCGCCGTGGCCGCCTCGCCCGATGAGCGCACGGTCGCCTTCATCCAGGCGCTGGCCGACGACGCCGTCCAGGTGGCGGGCGATGAGGTCTACGTCATCAAGGACGGCCAGGGCACCGACCCGGTGACCGGCGCGCCCAAGACCGTGCCCGCCAACGCCGAGGACGTGATCAACAACAACCTGATGCGCGGCGCGCTGGACGCCGCCCAGGCCGCGCTGCGCCTGGCCAGCCCCGACGAAGCCGTGCGCCTGCAAGCCGCTCAAGCCCTGCTGGGCGAGGCCGACGAAAGCCGCCTGCCGCTGATCGAGCGCGCGCTGGCGGCAGAAAAAAGCCCCGCCGTGAAGTCGCAACTGGAACTGGTGCGTGCCGCCAGCCTGCTGGGCAGCCCCGACGCGGCCAAGCGCCTGGCTGCGGCCAAGGCGCTTGGCCAGCAGCGCAGCCCCGACATCAAGCTGCTGCTCAACCAGCGCCTGGCCGACGAGACCGACCCGCAGGTCAAGGCCGCCCTCAAGGCGGCCATTGCCCACATCGACGACGGCCTGGCCTGGGGCGAGCGCCTGGGCGTGCTGTTCACCGGCATCAGCCTGGGCTCCATCCTGCTGCTGGCGGCGCTGGGCCTGGCCATCACCTACGGGCTGATGGGCGTGATCAACATGGCGCACGGCGAGCTGATCATGATCGGCGCCTACGCCACCTACGTGGTGCAGGGCCTGTTCCGCCAATACCTGCCGGGCGCCTTTGACTGGTACCTGGTGGCAGCGCTGCCGGTGGCCTTCCTGGCCTCGGCAGGGGTTGGCGCGGTGCTGGAGCGCGGCGTGATCCGCTTTCTCTACGGCCGCCCGCTGGAGACCCTGCTGGCCACCTGGGGCATCAGCCTGGTGCTGATGCAGGCGGTGCGCTCGATCTTTGGCGCCCAGAACGTCGGCGTGGAAAACCCCGCGTGGATGAGCGGCGGCTGGCAGGTGCTGCCCAACCTGACGCTGCCCTACAACCGCATCGTCATCATCGGCTTTGCCCTGGCCGTGCTGGCCGGCGTGGCGTGGCTGATCAGCCGCACCCGGCTCGGCCTGTTCGTGCGCGGGGTCACGCAGAACCGGCCCATCGCGTCGTGCATGGGCGTGAACACGGCGCGCATCGACACCTACGCCTTTGCGCTGGGCTCAGGCATTGCCGGGCTGGCCGGCTGCGCCCTGAGCCAGGTCGGCAACGTCGGCCCTGACCTGGGCCAAGCCTACATCGTCGACTCGTTCATGGTGGTGGTGCTGGGCGGCGTGGGCCAGCTGGCCGGCACGGTGTACGCCGCGCTGGGCCTGGGGCTGGCCAACAAGCTGCTTGAAGGCTGGACCGGCGCCGTGCTGGCCAAGATCGCCGTGCTGGTCTTCATCATCGTCTTCATTCAGAAACGTCCGCAAGGCATCTTCGCGCTGAAAGGCCGGGAAGCATGAACTCGACCACCACCACCCCTAACGAAGCATTCGGCGCCCCGCCTCGGGCCGAGCCGACGTCGCTCGCGCGGACCAGCCCGGCACGCACGACCCCCACGGGCAACCCGGCAGCTCAGCCCGATGTGCGCAGCGCCGCTGCGTCTGCGCTGCCCGCACGCGCGCCCCTGCTCACGCGCGGCGGCTGGGGCGCCTTCCTGATCGCACTGATCGCCGTCTGCGCGCTGGCGCCGGTGCTCAACCTGGTGGTGCCCGAAGGCCATGCGCTGCACCTGTCGGACTACATGGTGGGCCTCTTGGGCAAGATCATGTGCTACGCCATCTGCGCGCTGGCCATGGACCTGATCTGGGGCTACACCGGCATTCTGAGCCTGGGCCACGGCCTGTTCTTTGCATTGGGCGGCTACGTCATGGGCATGTACCTGATGCGCCAGATCGGCCGCGACGGCAGCTATGGCAGCGACCTGCCGGACTTCATGGTCTTCCTCGACTGGAAGGAGCTGCCCTGGCACTGGCTGCTGTCGGGCAACTTTGCCGCCACGCTGCTGCTGATCGTGCTGGTGCCGGGGCTGGTGGCCCTGGTGTTTGGCTGGTTTGCCTTCCGCTCGCGCATCAAGGGCGTGTACTTCTCGATCATCACGCAGGCGCTGACGGTGGCTGCGATGCTGCTGTTCTTCCGCAACGAGACGGGCTTTGGCGGCAACAACGGCTTTACCGACTTCAAACGCATCGCCGGTCTGCCCATCGCCACACCCGAGATGCGCATGACGCTGTTCGTGCTGTCGGGCTTGGCGCTGCTGGGCTTCTTTCTGCTGGCGCGCTGGCTGGTGCGCAGCAAGTATGGCCGCGTGCTGCAGGCCATCCGCGACGCTGAAAGCCGCGTGATGTTCTCGGGCTACTCGCCCCTGCCCTACAAGCTGTCGATCTGGGTCATCAGCGCCGTGATGTGCGGCGTGGCCGGCGCGCTGTACGTGCCGCAGGTCGGCATCATCAACCCCGGCGAGATGAGCCCCGCGGCCTCGATCGAGATCGCCATCTGGACCGCCGTGGGCGGGCGCGCCACGCTGATCGGCCCCATCGTCGGCGCCTTTCTGGTCAACGGCGCCAAGAGCTGGCTCACCGTGGCGGCGCCCGAGTTCTGGCTGTACTTTCTGGGCGCGCTGTTCATCGCCGTCACGCTGTGGCTGCCCAACGGCATCGTGGGCCTGGTGCGCAAGCTGATGGGGAGGAAGGCCGCATGACCCCCGACCTGATGGAAGCCGGCGCCCAGCGCCTGGAGGCGCACACCGCACGCGCAGAGGTGGGCAAGACCGAGTCCGGTGGCCGCGCCGCCACCTACGGCCGCATCGCCACGCCGGGCGAGGTGGACGTGACGCACGGCCGCATCCTGTACCTGGAGGATGTGCACGTGTCGTTCGACGGCTTCAAGGCCATCAACGGCCTGAACCTGGACATCGCCCCCGGCGAGCTGCGCTGCATCATCGGTCCCAACGGCGCCGGCAAGACGACGATGATGGACATCATCACCGGCAAGACGCGGCCCGACAGCGGTACGGTGTTCTTTGGCTCCACCATCGACCTGCTGCGCCACAACGAGCCCGAGATTGCCCAGCTGGGCATCGGCCGCAAGTTCCAGAAGCCCACGGTGTTCGAGCAGCTCACCGTGTTCGAGAACCTGGAGCTGGCGCTGAAGACCGACAAGCGCGTGCGCCCGTCGATGGTGTTCCACCTTGATTCGGCGCAGCAAGACCGTCTGGCCGAGGTGCTGCGCACCATCCACTTGGCCGAGCATGTGGAGCGGCCCGCGGGCCTGCTCAGCCACGGCCAGAAGCAGTGGCTGGAGATCGGCATGCTGCTGATGCAGGAGCCCAAGCTGCTGCTGCTGGACGAGCCCGTGGCCGGCATGACCGACGAGGAAACGGCCCGCACCGCCGAGCTTTTTTTGACCCTGAAGGGCCGCCACAGCCTGATGGTGGTGGAGCACGACATGCACTTCATCCGTGCCATCGCGGGCGACACCGGCACCGTCACCGTGCTGGCCGAGGGCAGCGTGCTGGCCCAGGGGCCGCTGGACACGGTGCAGGCGGACGAGCGGGTGATCGAGGTGTATTTGGGGCGGTGACTATTATTTTTATAGCTGCTTGCGCTGGATACACCAGCGCCAGCGGCCAATTTGAATCGGATTTTGGCCATGCTGAATGTCAAGGACATCAACCAGTACTACGGTGGTTCGCACATCCTGCGCGACGTCAGTCTGCAGGCGCAGATCGGCCAGGTGACGGTGCTGCTGGGCCGCAACGGCGTGGGCAAGACCACCTTGCTGAAGTCGCTGATGGGCCTGGTGCCCATCAAGACCGGCAGCATCGAGTTCAACGGCCAGCCCGTGCACAGCCGCACGCCGTACGAGCGTGCCCGCGCCGGCATGGGCTTTGTGCCGCAGGGGCGCGAGATCTTCGGCCGCCTGACGGTGGAAGAGAACCTGCGCATGGGCCTGGCCTACCGCCCCGCGGGCACCCCCATCCCGCCGGAGCTGTTCGAGCTGTTCCCCATCCTCGACCAGATGCGCCAGCGCCGCGGCGGCGATCTGTCGGGCGGGCAGCAGCAGCAGCTGGCCATTGCGCGCGCGCTGGCGCCGGGCCCCAAGCTGCTGATCCTGGACGAGCCGACCGAGGGCATCCAGCCCTCCATCATCAAGGACATCGGCCGCGTCATCCGCATGCTGGCCGACCGCGGCGACATGGCCATCCTGCTGTGCGAGCAGTACTACGACTTTGCTGAAGAGCTGGCCGACGAGTACCTGGTGATGGAGCGTGGCGAGGTCATCGCCCGCGGGCCTGGCAGCGAGATGGCGGCCAAGGGCATTCGTCAACTCGTGGCGATCTGAGGCGCACGGCGCTAGACTGCGCCATTCACCGACACGATTGACCCCCGCATCAGGAGCCCCCCATGAAAGGCGACGCCCAGGCCATTGGCCACCTACAGGCCCAACTCAAGAACGAGCTGACGGCCATCAACCAGTATTTTCTGCACTACCGCATCCTCAAGCACTGGGGCTTGGGCAAGCTGGCCAAGAAGGAATACGAGGAATCCATCGGCGAGATGAAACACGCCGACAAGCTGATGGACCGCATCCTCATGCTCGACGGCCTGCCCAATCTGCAAGACCTGGGCAAGCTGATGGTGGGCGAGGACGTGCCCGAAATCCTGCGCTGCGACCTGGCGCTGGAGCAAGCCGCGCAAGCCACCATCAAGGACGGCATTGCCCACTGCGAGACGGTGCGCGACTACGTCTCGCGCGATCTGCTGACCGAGATCCTGGACGACACCGAGGAGCACATCGACTTTCTGGAAACCCAGATCGAGCTGCTGGACAAAGTCGGCCTGCAGAACTACCTGCAAAGCCAGATGGAAGAGGTGTCCTGACGCGGGGCGAAACCCCCTCGGTCAGAGTTTCTCGGTCTGCCCGCTGCTGGGCTGCCACTTCATCAAGTGGCGCTCGGCCAGTCCCACCAGGCCATCGAGCACCAGGGCAAACACGGTGAGCAGCACGATGCCGGCAAACACGGTGTTGATGTCGAAACTGCCTTCCGCCTGCAGGATCAGGTAGCCCACGCCGCTGGCCGAGCCGAGGTACTCGCCCACCACCGCGCCGACAAAGGCCAGGCCCACCGAGGTGTGCAGGCTGGAGAACACCCAGCTCATGGCGCTGGGCACGTACACGTGGCGCATCAGCTGGCGGGCGTTGGCGCCCAGCATGCGGGCGTTGGCCAGCACCACCGGGCTGACCTCGCGCACGCCCTGGTAGACGTTGAAGAACACGATGAAGAACACCAGGGTCACCGCCAGCGCCACCTTGGACCAGATCCCCAGCCCAAACCACATGGCGAAGATGGGCGCCAAAATCACGCGCGGCATGGCGTTGGCGGCTTTCAGGTACGGGTCGAGCACCGCCGAGGCAAAGGGCGACAGCGCCAGCCACAGCCCCACCGCCAGCCCGGCCAGGGTGCCGATGGCAAAGGCCAGCAAGGTCTCGATCAGGGTCACACCCAGGTGCTTGTAGATGTCGGCATCGGTCACGAACCAGCGCCACAGGCGCTGGGCGACTTCCACCGGCTTGCCGAAGAAAAACGCCACGTCGTTGGAAGCGTTGGACGCCACATGCCACACCCCCAGGATCACCAGCAGCAGGCCGATCTGCCAGATGCGCATCAGGCGGCGGTTCATGCGGCTTTCCTCTTTTGCTGGTCGTAACCCTTGAGCACCTCGTCGCGCAGCACGGCCCAGATCTGCGCGTGCAGTTCGACAAAGCGGGCCTGATCGCGAATCTCGGCCACGTTGCGCGGGCGCGGCAAGTCGATCACGAATTCGCCGATCGGCCGCGTGGCCGGGCCGGCCGACAGCACCACCACCCGGTCGGACAGGGCAATGGCCTCGTCCAGATCGTGCGTGATGAACAGCACCGCCCGCCCCTGCTGCGCGCCGCCCGATGAGGGCGCGGCCCACAGATCGAGCAGCTCGTTTTCCATCAGCTGGCGGGTCTGCACGTCGAGTGCCGAAAACGGCTCGTCCATCAGGATAATGTCCGGGTCCAGGATCAGCGTCTGCGCCATGCCGACGCGCTTGCGCATGCCGCCCGAGAGCTGGTGTGGGTAGCGGTCTTCAAAGCCGGAAAGACCCACGCGCGCCATCCAGGCGCGGCCCATGCGGTCGGCCTCTTCGGCGGGGGTGCCGCGAAACACCAGGCCGGCGGTGACGTTGTCGAGCGCGTTCTTCCAGGGCATCAGCGACTCGGTCTGGAACATGTAGCCGGCGCGCCGATTCAGCCCCGACAGCGGCTCGCCAAACACCTGCACCTGCCCACTGGAGGGCGCCAGCAGCCCGGCGCCGACGTTCAGCAGCGTGCTCTTGCCGCAGCCGGTGGGGCCGACCACCGAGACAAACTCGCCCGGCGCCACCGCCAGGCTGGCGTTCTGGACCGCGGTGTAGCGCTGCCCGGGCGCGTCGCGGCTGGTGAACACGCAGGTGATGTCCTGCAGGTCCAAGGCCGGTGAGCCATGCTCTTTACCCATCTGAATACCCTTCTGGTCGGCGTGCAATCAGCCTAGTACGCTACCAAATTAAAAGCACGAGAAGGTCCGCGTCAGACCGCCTCAGCTGTACTTGGCCGCGGCCTTCTGGGCAAAGGCGTTGGTGTAGGTCTTGGACAAATCGATCGCCTTGGTTTTCAGGCTCTCCTCGAAAGTCTGCAGCACCCGCAGGGCCGTCGAGGGGCCGGCCTCGGGCATGATGCCGTCGGGCGAGATGGCTTCGCGCACGTGCTCCCACGCCGCCAGGTACAGGGCGCGGTCGCCCAGCAGGTACGAGTCGGGCACGGTTTTCACAATGTCGGACGGGCCGGCCCGTTGCAGCCAGCGCAGCGCACGCACCATGGCGTTGGCCAGGGCCTGGCAGGTGGCGGGGTTTTCCTGCACGAATTTGCTGTGGGTGTAGAAGCACGCCGCCGGCATCGGGCCGCCGTAGACGGCCTGGGTTTCCTTCAAGGTGCGGGTGTCCGAGACGATCTTGATCAGCTTGTCGCGCTCCAGCATGGTGATGACCGGGTCCAGGTTGGCGATGGCGTCCACCTGGCCCGACTTGACCGCCGTGATGGCGCCGCTGGAGGCGCCCACGCCGATGAAGGACACGTCGCTGGCCTTCAGCCCGGCCTTGGCCAGCACGTAGCTGGCCATCATCGAGGTGGACGAGCCCGGCGCCGTGACACCGATCTTCTTGCCCTTCAAATCGGCCAGGCTCTTGTAGTTGGGCATGGTCTTGGTGGACACCGCCAGCACGATTTGCGGCGCACGCCCCTGCAGCACGATGGACTGGATCGACTGGTTCTTGGCCTGCATGTTGATGGTGTGCTCAAAGGCACCCGACACCACGTCGGCGCTGCCACCCACCAGCGCCTGCAGCGCCTTGGAGCCGCCGGCAAAGTCGGGAATCTCGACCTCCAGCCCCTCGGCCTTGAAGTAACCCAGTTGCTCGGCGATGGTCAGCGGCAGGTAGTAGAACAGGTTCTTGCCACCCACGGCGACGGTGAGCTTGGATTTCTCGGGTTTGGCCTGGGCCAGCGCCAGCCGCGGCATGGTCACGGCCGTCGACGCGGCCAACAGAGATTTCAAAACGGTACGACGCATGAAGCCACCTCCCATGTCATGTGTATGCAAATGATCAATGCACTTTAGCAAAACCCTTCGGTCACCACGGGCGCATTGCGTTTTCTCTTGCCTGGCCGAGGGGGTTGGCGCACAGCCGCTCAGGCCCTGCGGCCACCCAGGCCGCGCAGCAACGAACGCAGCATCGCGACGAAGGTAATCCCCCATGCGAGCAGGGCGGCGTAGAGAAACACATGCGGCACCGGGGTGAGAAAGCCCAGGTCCATGGCCTGAATCATCTGCCAGGTGGCGGCGGCGTACATGCCGATCGGGAACACCGCGCCCCAATACAGCGGGTCGTACTGAAACGGAAGTCGTTTGACGAAGTAGCGCCAGATCCCGAGCACCAGCAGCATCGGGATCCACCAGGTCCCGGTGGCCCAGTACAGCAGCGTGAACCCTTTCAGAAACGGCAGCAAGGACCACAGGTACGGCGCGTGCGGGGCGTTCAGGATCAGCAGCGAGCCCGCCAGCGTGGAGATGGCCATCGCGCCCATGTTGATCCAGTACGGTGGCGACAGATCGCTGGGCGAAAACTCGAAAAAGATGTAGCGGTAGAAGATCAGCGAAATGAGCCAGATGTAGAGCATGCCGCCCCACAGCCACATGGACAGGGCCACCAGGTTGAGCTCCAGCCGGTACGGCGGATCAATGCGTGCGGCCAGCAACGCGCCCGACACCGCCAGCGACTGCGTGGCCACCACGGCCAGCAACCACGCGCCGCTGATGCCTTTTTCCAGCGACGGTTTGTTGCTCTTGATGGTGAAGGCCGTGAAGATGGTGTAGATCAAACATCCGCCCAACAAGGCCGACAACAGCCACAGGACCTTGCCGGCGAACAGGTTCTCGCGCAGCAAGATGAACTGACTGCACAACACCCCGGTGGCGGCGACCAGGGTGAAGTAACCCGGCCCGGTCATGTGGCTGACCATGTCGCCGAAAAAGCGCTGCGGATAGCGCCAGGCGCGCAGGACGTACAGCACCCACAGCACGACATATTGCGCGATGTTGAGATAGAGCAGGGTCAGCGCGACCGTGCCAAGCCCCATCATGAACGAAGCCAGCGACACGATGCCGGTGGCCATCACCAGCCCGAAATAGGCCGGTGACATGTCGGCAAGGGCCGAGGGCGGCACCGTCTGTGCGGGGTGGGGGTCTGCATGGTGTTGCTCCAGAGGATGAGTCCCATGGGTGCCAGACGAAGAGCTGAGCCGGCCCCCGAGCCTCGGCCGCTCCACATCGGTCCAAGACCGCGCCGGGGCTGCGGCAAGCGTCTGCTTGCCGGTCATTTTGGTCCGCGCCCCTCTCGCGGGCAACACGCGGAATGCGCGGCCCGCCGGTCGGGCGACCCCCTCACGCCATTTTGTTTGGGAATGGAGAGGCCAGCGGAACGGGTGACGGCTGCCCGGGCAGTCCATCGCCGCCCGGGCGTCGTCTTGGTACAACACTAATGCGAATCATTCTCATTGTGTATTACACTTGAGGCCACCCTTCGTGCCAGCCATGCAGCGAGACCCGGACTGAGGCAAGGCGGGAAGGAGCCGCCGCGCCGCTCCTTCCCTGCTCTTGCCGCTTGCACCATCGTGCGCGCGCCGATTCGCCAGCGGTAGCCAGCCATCGCCCTTTTTTGCTCTTTGCGAGGCCGCCTGCCATGCCCTTCACCCCCGATACCCTGAGCCACCGTCCCCAACCCCATCTGAACACCGGCACGGACCTTGGCCGCGGCGCCCACGCGCCGGCATCGCCCGAATCCCCGGTGCGACCGGCTCCGGTGCTGCCCTTGGGCGCCATGCTGCTGGCCGGTTCACTCCATGTGGGCGCCTGGGCGCAGGCAGACCCACCCGTTGGCGAGGGCGCACCCAAGCCCGTCAGCCCGGCCGCACAAACCCCTGGCGCGGCCGGCTCGCTGCCCACCGTGACGGTGCACGGCAACACCATCGGCGGTGCGACCAACAACGCCACCACCTTGCGTGCCATCACCACCAGCATCGGCAAGGGCGAGCAATCGCTGCTCGACATCCCGCAGAGCGTCACGGTGATGACCGAGAAGCTGATGAACGACCGCAACCTGGACGACTTCCGCGACGTGCTGCGCAGCACCGCCGGCGTCACCTTCCAGGCCGGCGAAACAGGTGAGGAAGACGTGCGCCTGCGCGGCTTCTCGCTCGGCCAGGCCGGCGACATCTACCGCGACGGCATGCGCGATGGCACGCTGTACGAGCGCGACACCTTCAACGACGACCGGGTCGAGATCATCAAGGGATCGGCCTCGATGTTGTTCGGCAAGGGCTCCACGGGCGGGGTCATCAACCAGGTCAGCAAGCAACCGTTTTTGATGGACCAGCACGAGGTCAGCGCCACCATCGGCTCGGGGCAGGAAAAGCGCGTGCAAGGTGATTTCAACTGGCACACCGGTCAGGACGCGGCCCTGCGCCTGAACGTGCTGGCGCACGACGCCGACAACTGGGGCGGCAAGCAGCGCAAGCTGGGCCTGGCGCCCACCTTCCGCTGGGGCATCGGCACGCGCGACGAGTTCTCGGTGGGGGTGTACCACCTGGACATCGACGGCCGCTCCAGCTTCAGCCACCCCTGGTTCGTGCGCGACGGCCGCCTCGTGCCCACGCTGCCGGCCAAGAATTTCTACGGCCTGAACAGCGACAAGCTGGACACCTCCGCCACCTACGGCACGCTGTCGCACCTGCACCGCTTCGACGATGGCGGCCAGCTGAAAACCCAGTTCCGTCAGGGTCGCTACGAGCGCGACCTCTGGAGCAGCGTGATCCGCTTCGGCACCACCAACGGTCAACCCACCACCCTGGCCAACTGGGGCCCCGACACGGTGCTGACCCGCTCGCCGAAGGGCCGCGTCGGCCGCAGCGACACCACGCAGCTGCAAAGCGACTACAGCAACAACTACCGCTGGGGCGGAATGGAGCACAAGCTGCTGGCCGGCGCCGATCTGTACTACGAGGACGCGCGCCGCAACAACAATTTCCCCGGCGCCGCCAGCGGGTTGAACACCAGCGTCGGCACGCCCAACAACGGCGACTGGCGCCCCGACACCCGCGGCAACCCGGTCTACAACGACTTCACGGCCCGCAATATCGGCTTGTACGTGCAGGATACGGTGGCCTTCACCCCGCAGTGGAAGTTGGTGGGCGGCCTGCGCATGGACTACTTCAAGGGCGAGTACGACACCGCCACCACCACCTCCGCCAATGGCACGGTGACGCCGGGCTACAGCTTTTCCAAGAGCGAGACGCTGTGGAGCCCGCGCCTGGGCCTGATTTACCAGCCGGACGACAGCAGTTCGTACTACGTCTCCTACGGCACGTCCTACAACACCTCGGGCGACGCCTACCAGTACACCCCCAACAGCCCCAACCAGAACCTGGCCAACACCCCGCCAGAGAAAAGCCGCAACCTGGAGATCGGCGGCAAATGGGACGTGCTGGACAAGCGCCTGATGCTCGGCGCGGCGTTCTTCTACTCGGAGAAGTTCAACGAACGCAACCAGGACCCGGACAGCGCCGCCACGCAGTACCTGCTGTCGGGCAAGCGGCACGCCGCCGGCATGGAGTTCAACGCCGCCGGCCGCCTCACCCCGGCCTGGGAGCTGTTCTGGAACCACACCTGGATCCCCAGTGCCAAGATCGACCGCAGCAACCAGGCGCTGGCGGCCAGCGGCGGCGGCGCGCAGGTCCAGGGCGACCGCCCGGGCCTGACACCCAAGCACAGCGGCAGCGTGTGGACCACCTACCGCGTGTTGCCCAATCTGCGCCTGGGCCTGGGCGCCAACTACCGCGGCAGCCAGAACCCGGACGGCAACCGGGCCGTGAAAGCGGCCGGCTTCGTCACCTTCGACGCCATGGCCGAGTACACCGTCAACGCCAACACCTCGCTGCGCCTGAACGTGACGAACCTGACCGACAAGCTCTACGCCGACGCGCTGTACCGGGGCTTTTACGCCCCCGGCCAGCCGCGCCGCGTGCAGCTCACCCTCAAGACCTTGTTCTAACCCCCCACCGCCATGCTGCTGACCTTCAAGCAACTGCTCACCCCCGAGGAACTGGCGCGCGCCCGCGCGCTGCTGCTGGCGCCCGAGGCCGAGTGGCACGAAGGCGCGCGCAGTGCCGGCAGCCAGGCGGTGGCGCACAAGCACAACCGCCAGTTGGCGCCCAACAGCCCGGGCACGGACGAGCTGCAGGCGCTGATCCTGGGCGCGCTGCGACGCGACGCGCTGCTGTTCTCGGCCGCTCTGCCCAAGAAGATCTTCAACCCGCTGTTCAACCGCTACGGCGGCGACTCGAACCACTACGGCGCGCACATCGACGGCGCCGTGCTGCATTCACAGCGGCCCGACCAATGGGTGCGCACCGACCTGTCGTGCACCGTGTTCCTGGCCGACCCCGACAGCTACGACGGCGGCGAGCTGCATATCCAGGACACCCTGGGCCCGCAGCGCGTCAAGCTGGCGGCGGGCGACGCCGTGCTCTACCCCGGCCACCACCTGCACGAAGTCACCCCCGTCACGCGCGGTGAGCGCCTGGCCAGCTTTTTCTGGATCGAGAGCATGGTGCGCGGCGACGAACAACGCCGCCTGCTGTTCGACATGGACATGGCCCTGCTGGCGCTGCGTCAGCGCCACGGCGAGTCGGAAGAAACGGTGCGCCTGTCAGGCACCTACCATCGCTTGCTGCGCCTTTGGGCAAGTACATGACGCTCGCCCCCAGGCTCCACTCGCTGCGCGATGTTTCGCCTCCCCCCGTCCGGGGGCGCAGCCACTGGCCGGGGGAACCCCGGCCACGGCAGCCGCTGGGATGGCCTGCTTCGCGGCCTTCTGATCGTTGAAACGGGATGCAGCGCTGCCCATGACTGAAATGCTGGTTCGCTCCCCCGCTCCATTGCCCGCCACGTTAGGCGACTACGCCGAGCAGGCGGCTGAGCGCTGGTCGCCCAGCGTGCACGCTTTCTTCGACGGTGGCGCGGGCGATGAACACACGCTGCGCGCCAACCACGAGGCCTGGCAGCGCCTGGCGCTCTGGCCGCGCGTGCTGGGCGATCTGCGTGGTGGGAACACCGCCACCCGCATCGCCGGGCGGCCCGTGGCGCACCCGATCTTCCTGGCGCCTGTCGCCTTGCAGCGCCTGGCGCACCCCGAGGGCGAGCTGGCCAGCGCGCTGGCCGCCGCCGCCCAGAGCGCCGGCTACATCCTCAGCACCCAGTCCAGCGTGCCCATGGAAACCGTGGCGCGCGCCGTGCTGGGTGACCCGGGGCATGGGCCGCTGTGGTTTCAGCTGTACTGGCAGCCCGAGCGTGCCCACAACCTGGCCTTGCTGCGGCGCGCCGAGACGGCCGGGTTCGAGGCCCTGGTGCTGACGGTGGACGCGCCTGTGCAGGGCGCGCGCGACGCCGAACGCCGCCACCCGCTGCGCCTGCCGGCCGGCGTGTCGGCGGTGCATCTGGCCGACCTGCCGCCCCCCGGCACGCCCCCGCCCGCCGACACCTACTGCGCCGGCCTGCCCGCCCAGGCCCCCGGCTGGGACGACGTGGCCTGGCTGCGCGCCGAAAGCCGCCTGCCGATCTGGCTCAAGGGCGTGCTGCACCCGGCCGATGCGCGGCAGGCCGCGCAAGCCGGCGTGGCGGGCCTGATCGTCAGCAACCACGGCGGGCGCACGCTCGACACCGTGCCCCCCACCGCCCAGGCCCTGCCACGCATCGCCGAGGCCGTGGGCGACGCGCTGCCGCTGCTGGTGGACGGCGGCATCCGGCGCGGCACCGACGTGCTGAAGGCGCTGGCCCTGGGCGCGCATGGCGTGCTGGTCGGACGCCCCGTGGCCCACGCTCTGGCGGTGGCCGGCGCGCCCGGCGTGGCGCACATGATCCGCCTGCTGCGCGATGAGCTGGAGATGGCCATGGCGCTGACCGGCTGCCGCGGCGTGCAAGAGGCCACACCGGCGTTGTTGGGATATTGACAATGCAAATCATTCTCATTTAATATTGCAATCACCGATTCATCCTCACCTTGCAGCGACATGATTGTTTGTGTGTGCAACCGCATTTCCGACCGCGACATCGCGCGCCATGCGCGGGCCGGCATGGGCTTTGACGACATCCAGCTCGAGCTGGGCGTGGCCACCTGCTGCGGCCGCTGCGAGCAGTGCGCGCGCGACATCGTGTCGCAGTGCGACAAGAGCCATCCAGTGGCCGCCCTGCGCGACGCCGGTGCCATGCCCTCGACTGCGCTGGCCTGCGCCGCCTGAGCCCCGCGCGCCAGGAACCCAGCAAGCGCATGGACAGCACCGCCTTCTGGGTCTTGATCGGTGCCCTGGCCCTGGTGTCCCTGGCCCTGGGCTGGGTGTTCCGGCCGCCACCACGCTGAGCCCCACCAGCCGCCACCCGTGACCGCCCCGCGCTGGTGCGCAGCCTCGGCTGGCTCCGATTCGTATCATGTCCGCGTCTGCCCTGTCCCTGACTGTCCCCCTCGTGCCTCCTCCCACCCGTCTCCTGTTGATCGCCGGTGGCGTGGTGCTGGCGCATGGGCTGGCCTTGTGGGCGCTGGATTCGACCCGCTGGCGCCAGGACGTGCCGGTGCGGGTGCTGCCCGAGCTGCGGGTTGAATTGCTGCCCCCACCAGCCCCGGCGCCCGTGCCACAACCGGCGCCGACGCCCGTCCCCCAGCCCGCCCCGGCCCCCGCGCCAGTTCCAGCGCCCGCGCCCAAACCCGAGCGCAGCCCACCGCGCGTCAGGAAAGCCCCCGAGCCGGTGCGGCGTGCGCCCACGCCGATGCCGGCTCCGGCGCCCGCCCCGGTGGCACGCGATGTGCCCTCCACCACGCCCCCCACGGCCGCGCAGGCCACGCCCGCCCCGAGCAGCCCGCCCGCGCCGGCGGCTCCCGCACCCGCGCCGGCCCCGGCCGCCCCGGTGCTGGTCCAGCCGTCGTCCAGCGCGGCCTACCTCAACAACCCACCGCCGCCCTACCCGGCCATGAGCCGCCGCATGGGCGAATCGGGCCGCGTCATCGTGCGCGTGCTGATCGGCGTCAACGGCCGTGCCCAGGAGGCGCGTATCCAGCGCTCCAGCGGTTTCGAGCGCCTGGACGAGGTGGCGCTGGAGACCGCGCGCGACCGCTGGCGCTACACCCCCGGCACACGCAACGGCACGCCGGAGGCGATGTGGTTCAACGTGCCCATCAATTTTGTCTTGGAGTAATCATCAACATGGAATCAAGTTTCGGTGTACTGCATGTCTGGACCCAGGGCGATGGCGTCACGCGCGCCATCTTCGCGGTGCTGCTGGCCATGTCGGTGGTGTCGTGGGTGGTCATCGTGGTCAAGGCATTGGGCGTGTTGCGCACCCAGCGCCTGGCGCGCCAGGTCGACTCGTTCTGGCATGCCGGTGACATGGCCGAGGGAATGGCGCGCCTGGGCGATGCCGAAGCCAACCCGTTCCGCGACCTGGCGCTGGAAGGCCGCGAAGCCGCCGCGCACCACCGCGCCACGCAGGCCCAGCTGCACGACAGGCTGGACGTCAGCGACTGGGTCTCGCGCGCGCTGCAAGGCAGCATCGACCGCAGCGCCGGCCACCTGCAAAGCGGGCTGGCGCTGCTGGCCTCGGTCGGCTCCACGGCGCCCTTCGTGGGCCTGTTCGGCACCGTGTGGGGCATTTACCACGCGCTGATGCGCATCGGCGCCAGCGGCCAGGCCAGCATCGACCAGGTCGCCGGCCCGATTGGCGAGGCGCTGATCATGACCGCCCTGGGCCTGGCGGTGGCCATTCCCGCCGTGCTGGGCTACAACGCCCTGGTGCGTGGCCACAAGGTGATCGTGGCGCGGCTCGGGCGCTTCGCGCACGATCTGCACGCGCTGTACGTCACCGGCGCGCGGGTCACGGCGGGCACGGCCGGCGCGGCCGGCGCCGCCGTGGTGTCCCTGAAGCCGCGTTGAACGCAAGGAGCACGCCATGGCCGGCTTTCGCACCGACGACTCGAACGAGGTGATGAGCGAGATCAACATGGTCCCGTTCATCGACGTGATGCTGGTGCTGCTGATCGTGTTCATCGTCACCGTGCCGATGATGAAACATGCGGTCAGCGTGGACCTGCCACGCGCCAGCAGCGAAAAGGAGCTGATCAAGCCCGAGACGCTGCGCCTGTCGGTGCAAGCCGACGGCGGCTACCTGCTGGGCGACGCGCCGGTGGCCGACGCCGCACTGCCCGGCCTGTTGCAGGCCGAGGCGGCCAAGACCCCGCAGCCCGACCTGCACATCCAGGGCGACAAGGCGGTGCGCTACGAACGCGTGGCGCAACTGCTGGCCATGGCCCAGCAGGCGGGGCTGCGCAAGGTCGGCTTCGTGACGGAACCCGCCCGCGCGCCATGAACCGTCCGCCGCCGACCGGCTCCCCCACCAGGCCCGCCTCGCCGGCGGCGACCGCTTGGCCCGCGCCGTCCCGCCTATCGCCACCGCTGTGCAGCGACCTGCTGCTGCAGGGCCAACGCATGGTCGAAATTCGCCACAACGGCGAAATCTACCGCCTGCAGACCACGCGCCAGGGCAAGCTGATCCTGACCAAGTGAGCCGGGCAACCCGGGCCGCGCCCTGGGTGCCAAGGACTTGTATTTCGATGGTTTTGGGCCAGTGGTCGGCGTCTGAATTCGATTTTCTGCTATCAAAACAGAAGTTTCTGGAATTGCCCTAGGCCGCCCAGATGCGCGGCCGCACGGCCGGCAGACGCCACAGCTCGGCGCGCCAGGCGTCGCGCACGGCCTGCAGCAGTTGCATGGCCGGCTCGACCACCGGGGCCAGCACCCGCACCACCACCACGCGGGCCTGCGGGCTGGTGGCGCCGTGCACCGCCCCCGACACGCCGGCCCGCTCCAGCGCGGCACGGGCCGATTCCAGCGCCGCTTCGCGCCGCTCACGCGTCAACGGCGTGCCGGTCACCAGGAACAGGCTGCCCAGGCAGCGGTGGCCGGCCAGGCCCAGCGCGCCGTCCAGCAGCCGCCGGTCTTGGGCATCGATCCGTGCGTGCTCCAACCAGAAGTCGCCCGCCTCGATGTGCTGCGTGACCCGCCCGCTGTCGAAGGGTTGCGCCGCCAGCGGCAGGCCGAAGGCCGCCACGTCCCAGCCGATCAGCTCGGCGCCCGCGGCCAGGGACAGGTGCAGGTGGTTTTCGGCGATGCAGCCGCTGTGGAAGATGTTCTCCAGCGGCAACCATTCCAGCCGCGCCTCGGCGGCCAACCGCAGGCTGACCTGCTGGCGGCCGGCCGGGCCATCCGGGCCGGTGGTGCGGTAAAAGCGCGTGGCGCCCGGCGTGGTGACCAGGCCGTGCGCGCCGGCGTCGACCCGCACGTCGATGTGCAGCTCGTCCCCGCCGACCACCCCACCGGGCGGGTGCACCATCACGTTGTGACACACCGCATCGCCCTCCGGGTAGAGGCTTTGCAACACCCGCAAGGGGCCGCTGTGGCGGTGCATCGCCACGCTGCGGCCCGCGCGGGACAGGTAATGCAGATGCAGTTCGGCGCGCCAGCTCATGGTGCGCCGAGCATACCCGGCGCCCGGGGCGGGCGCCGGCTCAGTAAGTCTCCAGGTGCAGGCGGCCTTCCTGCTTCAGGCGCGGACCGATCTCGTCCCAGCTCAGGCCGGCGCCTTGCGCCACGTCGCGCAGGGCCAGCACCACGCCCTCTTCCATGCTTTTGAGGCCGCAGACGTAGATGAAGGTGTTGGCATCGCCCAGCAGGCGGCTGACGTCGGCGGCGCGGTCGCGCAACAGGTGTTGCACGTACTGCTTGGGCTGACCAGGCGTGCGCGAGAAGGCGAAGTTGATGTCGATGAAGTCCTTGGGCAGGCCGAGCAGCGGGCCAAAGTACGGCAGCTCTTCCTGGGTGCGGGCGCCAAAGAACAGCATCAGCTTGCCGCCCTCGAACTTGCCGGTCTTGCGCAGGCGGCGGCGCCACTCGGTCATGGCCCGCATGGGCGCCGAGCCGGTGCCGGTGCAGATCATGATGATGTGGCTCCGAGGGTGGTTGGGCATCAAAAAGCTGGTGCCGAACGGCCCGGTGACCTGTACCTTGTCGCCCACCTTGAGGTCGCACATGTAGTTGCTGGCCACGCCGCGCACGGGCTTGCCGTCGTGGTCTTCCAGCACGCGCTTGATGGTCAGGCTGATGTTGTTGTAGCCGGGCCGCTCGCCGTTGCGCGGGCTGGCGATGCTGTACTGGCGCGGGTGGTGCGGCTTGCCGCGCTCGTCCACGCCGGGCGGGATGACGCCGATGGACTGGCCTTCCAGCACCGGGAAAGGCATGGCGCCGAAATCCAGCACGATGTGGTGGGTGTCGTACTCCTTGCCGACCTCGGTGACGCGCACGTTGCCGGCCACGGTGGCGGTGACGAATTTGTCCGCCGCCTTCGGGCCATACAGGTTGGCGTAGGCGTGCGCGGCCGACCAGGGCGGGTGGGCGGCGTTGTAGGCGGACGAGTTGAAGGGTGTCTCGCCCGTGGGGTCGTCGGCCGCGGTGGCGGGTTGCACCTGGGCCTGGGGCATCAGGTCTTCGGCGGAGTCGGTGGCGCCCTCGGCCACGCCCAGTTCGGCCAGTTGTTCGGGGGTTTTCTCGGCCGGCAACTCGTCCCAGCCGAACTGCTCGTCCAGCGTGTAGGGCTGGGCCTTGGGCATCAGGCGCCAGTTGTCGATGCTGCCCGTGGGGCACGGCGAGATGCAGTCCATGCACATATTGCATTTGCTGGCATCGACCACGTAGTTGCGGCTGTCGTGCGTGATGGCCTGCACCGGGCAGATCGATTCGCAGGTGTTGCAGCGGATGCAGATCTCGGGGTCGATCACATGCTGCTTCAGCAAGCTGGTGTCAACGACGGCGTCCATGGCGTTGTCTCCGGGTTTCTCTCGTGTAATGGCGCGTGGGCACCCCATTTTGCGCGCCCTGCTCTGACCATGGGCTTCGACCAGCTCAGCCCGAACGGTGGGAGGGAGGCGCAGCGCCTCAACTCAAAGATTCAGAAGGCCGCGGAGCAGGCCATGCAAGGAGCCGCTGCGCACGGCCGCTCCGAAGCGGCCGGCTCGTCCCCCGCCCGAAGAGAGCGGGGGAAGCGCCGTCAGGCGCTCAGGGGGTCAGTTAAATCTCACGTATTCGAAATCCACCGGCTGGCGGTTGATGCCCATGACCGGCGGCGCGATCCAGTTGGCGAACTTGCCGGGCTCGACCACCCGGCCCATCAGGCTGGCGACGTAGGCGCGGTCCTCGGCGGTGGGCAGCCATTGGCCGACCTTGGCGTTCCATTCGGCCTCGCTCACCACCTGGCCCTCGGGGCTGACCTTGACACCGGCCAGCGCGCCGATGTTGCGGTGGAAGGCCTTGTGCGGCACTTTCAGTTTGACCGGGATGCCGGCCTTCTCGATCACGCGGTTCCAGCGCTCGACCCCGCCAATCGAATCCTTGATGTAGTCGTCGCGCAGCACCTCGTTCAAGGCGTTGAGCATGGGCACGTCTTTTTCGGTCAGCTTGCCGTCCTTGGCATTCAGCACCTTGTACGACTGGCCTTTGAGCAGGTGGTCGTCCTGGCGCTTGCCCTCTTCAAAGCGGCCTTTCAGGCCGGTGCTGTAGAAGATGGCGGCGTTGCTGGACTCGTCGGCACCAAACAGGTCGATGGTGACGCTGAAGTGGAAATTCAGGTAGCGCTGCAGGGTGGGCAGATCGATCACGCCAGCCTCGCGCAGCTTCTTCGGGTCGTCGGTCTTGAGCTGGTTCATCATGTCCACCGTGCGCTGAATCACGCGGCTGACGCCGGATTCGCCCACGAACATGTGGTGCGCTTCCTCGGTCAGCATGAACTTGGTGGTGCGCGCCAGCGGATCGAAGCTGCTTTCGGCCAGGGCGCAGAGCTGAAACTTGCCGTCGCGGTCGGTGAAGTAGGTGAACATGAAGAAGCTCAGCCAGTCGGGCGTCTTCTCGTTGAAGGCCTGCAGGATGCGGGGGTTGTCCTGGTTGCCGCTGCGGCGCTCAAGCAGCGCCTCACCCTCTTCGCGGCCGTCGCGGCCAAAGTACTTGTGCAGCAGGTAGACCATGGCCCACAGGTGGCGGCCTTCCTCGACGTTGACCTGGAACAGGTTGCGCAGGTCGTACTGGCTGGGGCAGGTCAGGCCCAGGTGGCGCTGCTGCTCGACGCTGGCCGGCTCGGTGTCGCCTTGCGTGACGATGATGCGGCGCAGGTTGGCGCGGTGCTCGCCGGGCACGTCTTGCCAGGCGGCTTCGCCCAGGTGGTCGCCAAAGTGGATCTTGCGGTCGGCTTCGGCCGGGTTCAGGAAGATGCCCCAGCGGTAGTCGGGCATCTTGACGTGGCCAAACTGCGCCCAGCCCTGCGGGTCGACGCTGATGGCGGTGCGCAGGTAGACGTCGAAGTTCTGCGAGCCGTCCGGCCCCATGTCGGCCCACCACGACAGGTAGTTGGGCTGCCACTGCTCCAGCGCGCGCTGCAAGGTGCGGTCTTCCGACAGGTTGACGTTGTTGGGGATCTTCTCGCTGTAGTTGATGCTGCTCATGCTGATCTCCTGGTGAATACTATTAAAACAATAGCTATATGTCTTTTGTTTACGCCGGCATATGGCTATTTTGGAACCTCATTGCTCAGACCCGATTCAAATCGAACTGGGCTTTGTCTCCCTTGCCATAGACCTTCAGCGCGCCCTTCTCGCCCACGGCGTTGGGGCGCTGGAAAATCCAGTTCTGCCACGCGGTCAGGCGGCCGAAGATGCGGGTGAACATGTTTTCGGCTTGCGAGAAGCGCAGGTTGGCCTCCAGGCCGGTGAGCGCGTCGGGGCTCATGGCGGCGCGCTCTTCCAGGGCGATGCGGATCTCGTCGTCCCAGTCGATGTCGTCCAGCGCGGCGGTGACCAGGCCCAGCTTCTCGGCATCGTCGCCATTCAACGGTTTGCCGATGGCGGCCTTGGCGGCGGCCAGGGGCGCAGTCTCTTCATAGAAGCGGCGCGCCAGGCGCGACTGGCCGTTGACCATGGGGAAAGTGCCAAAGTTCAGCTCGTCCAGCTGAATGCTGGGCGCCTTGGCCGGCTCGTCGGGCAGCACCAGCATGTAGGTGCGGTCAGCGCAGAAGGCCAGCTCGGCCAGGGTGCCGGCAAAACAGGAGCCGGGCTCGATCAGCGCGAACAGGCTGCGCGAGGACACGTCCAGCCGCGCCAGGGTGCGGCGCAGCAGCCCTAGGGTTTCGCGCACGAACCAGTGGCTGGCGTGGGCCTGCATCAGGGCGTCGGCGGCCAGCACGGCGGCGGCGTCGCCTTCGGTCTTGAGCACCCAGGTGCCAATGTCCAGCTCGTTGGTGCGCATGCACAAAATCGCGTCGTCCAGCTCGCGCGCCATCTGCAGCGGCCACCAGGCGGCGCCCGAGGCCTCGATGCCCGCCACGTCGGTGGGCTGGGCGCCGCTGGGCGACTTGACAGTGAAGGTGGCCACGCGCTTGGCGCGGTCGATGCGGATGGTGACGTACTGGTAGTCGATGCTGTCGGCGCCGTCCTTGCGCTCCACTTTCGGGAGCGCAACGCCTTTACCCCACGCCGGCCTGTCGCTCTTTTCACCCAGTTTGGCGGCGCGCTCGGCCACCGCCTGGTCAAACTGCTGGGGCTTGACCACGGCGTCCACCAGGCGCCAGTCCACGGCTTTTTGGCCGCGCACGCCTTCGCTGGTGGTGCAGAAGATGTCGGCCAGGTCGTGGCGCACATGGCGCTTGTCGGTCACGCGGGTCAGGCCGCCGGTGCCGGGCAGCACGCCGAGCAGGGGCACTTCGGGCAGGCTGACCGAGCTGGAGCGGTCGTCGACCAGCACGATGTCGTCACACGCCAGGGCCAGTTCATAGCCGCCGCCAGCGCAGGCGCCGTTGAGCGCGGCGATGAATTTCAGGCCGCTGTGCTGGCTGGAGTCTTCAATGCCGTTGCGGGTTTCGTTGGTGAACTTGCAGAAGTTCACCTTCCAGGCGTGGCTGGACAGGCCCAGCATGAAGATGTTGGCGCCGGAGCAGAACACGCGGTCCTTGGCGCTGGTGACCACCACGGTGCGCACTTCGGGGTGCTCGAAGCGGATGCGCTGCAGCGCGTCGTGCAGCTCGATGTCCACGCCCAGGTCGTAGCTGTTGAGCTTGAGCTTGTAGCCGGGGCGGATGCCGGCGTTCTCGTCGATGTCGATGGCCAGCTTGGCCACCGCGCCGTCAAACGACAGCTTGAGGTGGTGGTACTGGCTGGGGTCGGTGCGGTAGTCGACTGCGGGCGGCTGGGTCATGAACGGTGTTCCTCGGGTGGTTCCGGTGAGCGGTGATCGGCGACGCTGCAAGTCCTGGCACGGCGTGATGGCGAGCGGCGCAATGTGAATAATAGTGCATCATTCCTCGCCCGTCAATGCATTTTATTGCATGTTATGCCGATGCATCGATCGCCTCGCGCACCTGGCGGCGCAGTTGCTGGAAAGAGGCCTCCTCGTCCAGTTCGCTGGTGTCGAAGCGCAGATCGGCCTTGGCGTAGAACGACGCGCGGCCAGCCAGGATGCGCTTCAGGTCTTCCATGGCCTCGGGGCTGGCGGCCATCGGGCGCATGTCGCCCTGGGCGGTCACGCGGCCCATGTGGTCTTGCGGGTCGGCCTGCAGCCAGATGGTGTAGCAGTGCTGCAGCAGCAGGTTGAAGTTGGCCGCGTCCGACACCAGGCCGCCGGGAGTGGCGATGACCACCTCGGGGTAGATCTGGATCGCTTCTTCCAGCGCGCGGCGCTCGTAGCGGCGGTAGGCGTTGGTGCCGTAGAGGTTGTGGATCTCGTGGATGCTGCAGCCGGCAAACTGCTCGATCTCGCGCGACAACTCGATGAAGGCATAACCCAGGTCCTCGGCCAGACGCCGGCCCAGGGTGGATTTGCCGGCGCCGCGCAGACCGATCAACGCGATGTGCGTGGTGCGCGAGCGCTCGGCCCCGCCGGGCGGGTGAAACAAGGTGCTGAGTGTCTGGCGTGCGCGGCGCAGGTCGGCCTCGCCGCGGTGCTCCAGCAGCTCGCGGATCATCAGCCATTCGGGCGACGAGGTGGTGACGTCGCCCAGCAGCTCGCTCAGATCGCAGTGCAGCGCCTGGGCCACCTGCAGCAACACCAGGATGGAGGCGTTGCCCGTGCCGTATTCCAGGTTCGCCAGGTGCCGCTCGGACACCTCGGCCGCCTGCGCGACGGCCTTGCGGGTGAGCCCGCGGCGCGAGCGCAGGGTGCGCACGCGCTCGCCCAGGGCGACCAGGAACGGGTGGCGCGTGGGCGCCTCGGCGGTGGACGAAGCGCCGTCCGGAGCGACTTCAATCAAGCTGGACATGACGAAAAAATACAGATCTCTGGTAGGGGCAAACAGCCTTGACATGCACTTTAGTGCATGTATCATGACACGCAGAATAATGCATTTCACCATGCCGGGCAGCAAAGATCAATTGCACCTGCCGCCCGGCTGGGCAATGCGCCGCTGGCCCGCCCCAGCCCCTTTCGCCGGAGACACCCCCTCATGAGCACCGCCGCCACCGTCCCCGCGCCGCCCGAGCGCTTCAACATCGCCGAGCACCTGCTGGCGCTGAATACCGGCCGGGCCGACAAGAGCGCCTTCATCGACGACACCGGTGGGTTGAGCTACGGCGCGCTCACCGAGCGCGTGCGGCGCCTGGCCAGCGGCCTGCGCAGCCTGTTCCTGCGCCGCGAGGAGCGCGTGCTGGTGCTGATGCACGACGGCAACGACTGGCCGGTGGCGTTTCTGGGCAGCCTGTACGCCGGCCTGGTGCCGGTGGCGGTGAACACCTTGCTGACGCCCGACGACTACGCCTACATGCTGGAGCATTCGCGCGCGCAGGCGGTGCTGGTGTCGGGCGCGCTGCTGCCGACGCTGAACAGCGCCATGGTCAAGAGCGACCACGAGGTGCAAAAAGTCATCGTCTCGCGCCCGCAGGCGCCGCTGCACCCCTCGGAGGTGGAGCTTGAGGCCTTCCTGGCCGCGCACGCCGCGCAGGACAAGGCCGCCCCGACCAGCCCGGACGACCCGGCCTTCTGGCTGTATTCCAGCGGCTCCACCGGCCGGCCCAAGGGCACCGTGCACTCGCACGGCAACCCGTACTGGACCTGCGAGCTGTACGGCAAGGGCGTGCTGGCGCTGCGCGAGGACGACCTGTGCTTTTCCGCCGCCAAGCTGTTCTTTGCCTACGGCCTGGGCAACGCCCTGACCTTCCCCATGAGCGTGGGCGCCACCACCTTGCTGATGGGCGAGCGCCCCACGCCGGAAGCCACCTTCAAGCGCTGGACCGGCGCCATCGACAGCCTGGCCGGCCGAAAGCCCACCGTGTTCTTCGGCGCCCCCACCGGCTTTGCCGGCATGCTGGCGCATCCCCAGCTGCCGGCGCGCGATCAGGTGGCGATGCGCCTGGTGTCCTCGGCCGGCGAGGCGCTGCCGGCCGAGATCGGCGAGCGCTTCAAGAAGCACTTTGGCGTGGACATCGTGGACGGCATCGGCTCCACCGAGATGCTGCACATCTTCTTGTCCAACCGGCCGGACCGGGTGCGCTACGGCACCACCGGCTGGCCGGTGCCGGGCTACGCCGTCGAGCTGCGCGGCGAGGACGGCGGCGCCGTGCCCGACGGCGAGCCGGGCGATCTGTACATCCAGGGCCCCTCGGCGGCCATGATGTACTGGGGCAACCGCGCCAAGACGCGCGAGACCTTCCAGGGCGGCTGGACCAAGAGCGGCGACAAGTACGTGCACAACGCCGACGACAGCTACACCTACAGCGGCCGCAGCGACGACATGCTCAAGGTCAGCGGCATCTATGTGTCGCCCTTCGAGGTCGAGGCCACCCTGGTGCAGCACCCGGCCGTGCTGGAAGCGGCGGTGATCGGCAAGCAGGACGTCGACGGGCTGACCAAGACCAAGGCCTTCGTGGTGCTCAAGCCGGGCGCGGCGGCCAGCGAGGAGGAGCTGAAGACCTTCGTCAAGGACCGACTGGCGCCCTACAAGTACCCGCGCTACTTCGAATTCGTCACCGAGCTGCCCAAGACCGCCACCGGCAAAATCCAGCGCTTCAAGCTGCGCGAAATCGAAAATCAGGGCTGAAACCGCCCTCGGCCGGCGCCAGCAAATCCACACCAGCTATCTATTTGATAGTGATCTCCCTCTCCGGGGCGGCCACCGACCACCCCAGGCAAGACCTGGGCGGGCAGCGCCGGGCGTGGTGTCAAAATAGGGCCCAGCTGCGGCAGCCGGCTTGCCGGTGAAGGGCGTCACGCCACTGTGTTCCCACGAATACAGGCGTGCACGGGCAGCGTTTACACCGTCACGGCGATCGGCGATGATCGTCGCGCCACCGAACCTGGACCGCTGACTCACTCATGGCCGTTGCCGATCCCGCCTCCAAGGATGCCCTGCCCGTCAACCTGCCCGGTGTCGGCCGCGCCTTGGTCATGGCCGGCAAGATCGACGGCAAGACCGCCGAGGCGGTGTTTCGCAAGGCCAAGGCCAGCAACCGCAGCTTCATCACCGAGCTGACCGAATCCGGCGTGGTGTCGTCGGCGGACCTGGCCTACACCTTGTCGCAGGCCTTTTCCGCGCCGCTGCTCGACGTCGACGCGCTGGACCCGCTGCGCCTGCCCAAGGGCCTGATCGACGCCAAGCTGGCGCAAACCCACCGCCTGCTGGTGCTGTCCAAGCGCAACGGGCGCCTGATCGTCGCCACCGCCGACCCCTCGGACCACGAGGCGGCCGAGAAGATCAAGTTCGCCACCCAGCTGGGGGTGGACTGGATCATTGCCGAATTCGACAAACTCAGCCGCCTGATCGAGGCGCAGAACAAGTCCGCCACGCAGGCCATGGACGCCATCGTCAGCGGCGACTTCGAGTTCGACGAGGCCTCGCTCGGCTCGGACATGCCGGCCGACAACGCCCAGGACGAGCCGCAGACCGACGTGGAGGACGCGCCGGTCGTCAAGTTCCTGCACAAGATGCTGATCGACGCCTTCAACATGCGGGCCTCCGATCTGCACTTCGAGCCCTACGAGAACACCTACCGGGTGCGTTTTCGCGTCGACGGCGAGCTGCGCGAGATCGTCTCGCCGCCGGTGGCCATCAAGGAAAAGCTGGCTTCGCGCATCAAGGTCATTTCGCGCCTGGACATCTCCGAGAAGCGCGTGCCGCAAGACGGGCGCATGAAGCTCAAGATCGGCCCGGACCGGGTGATCGATTTCCGCGTCAGCACCCTGCCCACGCTGTTCGGCGAGAAGATCGTGATCCGTATCCTCGACCCCAGCTCGGCCAAGCTCGGCATCGAGGCGCTGGGCTACGAGCCGGAGGAAAAAAAGCGCCTGCTCGACGCCATCCGGCGCCCCTACGGCATGATCCTGGTGACCGGACCCACGGGTTCCGGCAAGACGGTGTCGCTGTACACCTGCCTGAACCTGCTGAACAAGCCGGGCGTGAACATCGCCACCGCCGAGGACCCCTCGGAGATCAACCTGCCCGGCGTGAACCAGGTCAACGTCAACGAACGCGCCGGCCTGACCTTCGCGGTGGCGCTGCGCGCCTTTCTGCGCCAGGATCCGGACATCATCATGGTCGGCGAGATCCGCGACCTGGAAACGGCCGACATCGCCATCAAGGCCGCCCAGACCGGCCACCTGGTGCTGTCCACCCTGCACACCAACGACGCGCCGACCACCCTCACGCGCATGCGCAACATGGGCATCGCGCCGTTCAATATCGCCTCCAGCGTGATCCTGATCACCGCCCAGCGCCTGGCGCGTCGGCTGTGCCCGCAGTGCAAGGCGCCGCTCGACCTCCCGCGCGAGAGCCTGCTGGAGGCCGGCTTCGATGAAATGGCCCTGGACGGCAGCTGGACCCCGTACAAGCCGGTCGGCTGCGTGGCCTGCAACAACGGCTACAAGGGCCGCGTCGGCATCTACGAGGTGATGCCGATCACCGAGGAAATGCAGCGCATCATCCTGACCGACGGCACGGCGCTGGAAATCGCCGCGCAGGCGCGCCGCGACGGCGTGCGCTCGCTGCGGCAATCCGGCCTGCACAAGGTCAAGACCGGGATGACCTCGCTCGAGGAAGTGCTGGCCGTCACCAACGAGTAAGACAGGACCGGAAAGAAGTTACATGGCAACCCGAGTCGCCGCCAAGGGCATCAAGGATTTCGTCTTCGAGTGGGAAGGCAAGGACCGCAACGGCAAGGTGGTGCGCGGAGAAATGCGCGCCGGCGGCGAGACGCAGGTGCAAGCCACCTTGCGCCGCCAGGGCGTGCTGATGACCAAGGCCAAGAAGCGCCGCACGCGCTCGGGCAAGAGGATCAAGCCGCGCGACATCGCCATCTTCACCCGCCAGTTGGCCACCATGATGAAGGCCGGCGTGCCCCTGCTGCAGTCCTTCGACATCGTCGGGCGCGGCAACCCCAACCCCAGCGTCACCAAGCTGCTCAACGAAGTGCGCATGGACGTGGAGACCGGCACCTCGCTGTCGGCCGCGTTCCGGCGCCACCCGCTGTACTTCAACGCCCTGTACTGCAACCTGGTCGAGGCCGGGGAAACCGCCGGTATCCTGGAAAGCCTGCTGGATCGCCTGGCCACCTACATGGAAAAGACCGAGGCGATCAAGTCCAAGATCAAGTCGGCCCTGGTCTACCCCATCGCGGTGATGGTGGTGGCCTTCGTGGTGGTGTCGGTGATCATGATCTTCGTGATCCCGGCGTTCAAGGAAGTCTTCACCTCGTTCGGGGCCGATCTGCCTACGCCGACCCTGATGGTCATCGCCGTCAGCGAGTTCTTCGTGCAGTGGTGGTGGCTGATCTTCGGCGGCCTGTTCGGCGGCATCTACTTCTTCCTGGAAGCCTGGAAGCGCAACGAACGCATGCAGATGTTCATGGACCGCCTGCTGCTGAAGGTGCCGGTGTTCGGCGAGTTGATCCGCAAGTCGGTGATCGCGCGCTGGACACGCACGCTGTCGACCATGTTCGCGGCCGGCGTGCCGCTGGTCGAGGCGCTGGACTCGGTGGGCGGGGCCGCGGGCAGCTCGGTCTACAAGCTGGCCACCGACAAGGTGCAACAAGAGGTCTCCACCGGCACCAGCCTGACCGCGGCCATGACCAACGCCAACCTGTTTCCCAGCATGGTGCTGCAAATGACGGCCATCGGCGAGGAATCCGGCGCCCTGGACCACATGCTGGGCAAGGCCGCCGACTTCTACGAGGCCGAGGTCGACGAGATGGTGGCCGGCCTGTCCAGCCTGATGGAGCCGATCATCATCGTGATCCTGGGCACCATCATCGGCAGCATCGTGATCTCGATGTACCTGCCGATCTTCAAGCTGGGCCAGGTCGTCTGATGCTGCTCGATCCCCTGCCGTACACCGTATTGATCGGGGTGCTGGGGCTGCTCGTCGGCAGCTTCCTGAACGTCGTCATCCACCGGCTGCCGAAAATGATGGAGCGCGGCTGGGCGGCCGAATGCGCCCAGTTGTCCGGCCAGGAGGCGCCCGCGCAGGAGCCGTTCAACCTGGTGGTGCCGCGCTCGCGCTGTCCCCATTGCGGCCACCCGATTCGCTGGTACGAGAACATCCCCGTGCTGAGCTACCTGGCGCTGCGCGGCAAGTGCTCGTCCTGCCGGGCACCCATAGGGCTGCGCTACCCGCTGGTGGAACTGGTCACGGGCGGCCTGTTCGCCTGGTGCGCCTGGCGTTGGGGCTGGGGCTGGAGCGCCGCCGCTTGGTGCCTGTTCTCGGCCACGCTGGTGGCGCTCACCGCCATCGACTGGGACACCACCTTGCTGCCCGACGATCTGACCTTGCCGCTGCTGTGGGGCGGCCTGATCGCCGCCGCGCTCGGCCTCACCGGCGTGCCCTTGGCCGACGCCGTGTGGGGCGTGGTGGCCGGCTACCTGTCGTTGTGGCTGGTGTTCTGGGCCTTCAAGCTGGTCACCGGCAAGGAAGGCATGGGCTATGGCGACTTCAAGCTGTTCGCCGCCCTGGGCGCCTGGTTCGGCTGGCAGGCCCTGGTGCCCATCATCCTGATGGCCTCGGTGATCGGCGCCCTGGTCGGCATCGGCATGAAGCTCACGCAGTCGCTGCGCGAAGGCGGCGTGGTGCCGTTCGGCCCCTTCCTGGCGCTGGGCGGCCTGACGGCCATGCTGTTCGGACCGCAGGCCATCCTGCGGGCGATCGGCCTGTGACGCCCACGCCCCTCCTGCTGGGGCTGACGGGCGGCATCGGCAGCGGCAAGAGCACGGTGGCCCAGCTGCTGGCGCGGCACGGCGGCGCCGTGATCGACGCCGACGCCATCTCGCGCGCCAGCACGGCCACCGGTGGCAGCGCCATCGACCCCATCCGGGCCGCGTTCGGCCCAGCCCTGATCGGCGCCGACGGCGCGCTCGACCGCGCCGCCATGCGCGCCCTGGTGTACCAGGACGCCGGCGCACGCCAACGCCTGGAAGCCATCGTCCACCCGTTGGTCGGCGCCGAGACCGACCGCCAGGCGCGCCAGGCCGTCGCCGACGGCCGGCGTTTGCTGGTGTTCGACGTGCCGCTGCTGGTCGAGGCGGGCCCACGCTGGCGCGCCCGGGTCGATCGGGTGCTGGTGGTCGATTGCGAACCCGCCACCCAGATCGAACGGGTCGTGGCGCGCAACCAGCTGCCGCGCGCGCAGATCGAGGGCATTCTGGCCGCCCAGGCCACGCGCGCGCAGCGCTTGGCGGCCGCCGACGCCGTGCTGTTCAACGGCCAGGCCACGACCCTGGCCGCGCTGGGCCGGCAGGTCGATGGGTTGGCGGCGAGCTTCGGGCTATGATGCGGCCACTCCTCAAGAGCCACGCGTGATCCTGTACGAATACCCCTTCAACGAACGCGTCCGCACCTACCTCCGGCTGGAACACCTGTTCGCGCGCCTCGCCGAGTTGATGCGGCGCGACAGCCCGCTCGACCACCATTTCGCCCTCATCGCCATCTTCGAGGTGATGGACGTCACGGGCCGCGCCGACCTGAAGTCCGACGCGCTGAAGGATCTGGAGAAACAAAAGCACGCCGTCGCCGCCTACCGCGGCAACCCCGCTATCTCCGAGGCCATGCTGGACGCCTTCCTGGCCAAGCTGAACAACGCCTTTGATCAGCTCAGCGGCCAGCACGGCAAGCCCGGGCACGAGCTGAACGACAACGAATGGCTGATGAGCGTGCGCAGCCGGGCCGTGATTCCGGCCGGCACCTGCTCGTTCGACCTGCCCGCCTACCACGCCTGGCAGCACGGCCCGGCCGAGCACCGGCGCGCCGATCTGGCGCGCTGGGCCAGCTCGCTGGCGCCCATGTCGCAGGCCGTGGCGCTGCTGCTGCAGATGTTGCGCGATTCCGGCAAGCCGCAGAAAGTCATGGCCACGGCCGGCCACTGGCAGCAAAACCTGCCGCAGGGCCGCAGCTTTCAGTTGCTGCGCCTGCACATGGACGATTCGTTCGGCCTGGTGCCCGAGATCAGCGGCAACCGCCTGATGGTGTCGGTGCGCCTGATGCGCGCGGACGCCGAAGGCAAGCTGCACGCCGCCCGCGAGGACCTGGCTTTCGAGCTGGCGCTGTGCGCATGAGCACCGACGACCGCCCGACCCCCACGGCCTCGGCACGCACCGTGCGCTGCCCGGCCTGCGGTGGCCCCAGCCGCTACGCCCCGGACAACCGCTTTCGGCCCTTCTGTGGCGAGCGCTGCAAGACCCACGACCTGGGCGCCTGGGCCAGCGAGAGTTTTCGGGTTGAGGTGCAAGAAACCGACGGGGCCGAGACCCCGGACTCCCCCTCGCTTCAATAGCTTTTCAGGCCGTTTGCCGGCGTGGATACTTCCTCGACAGCTATCTTATGAATAGCAAATCGAGAGACAGGCCGGAAAATATCTCCTGCCCGTTTTTTTCAGCGTTTCAGGCCGTTTGCCGGCGCCGATATTGCCAGATCAGCTATTCTATTTGTAGCTGATGGGCCGTCAGTCGGCCTGCTCCTGGGCCAGCCAGTCGAGCACCGGTAAGGCCCCGGGCAGGATCGGACTGACCTGCACCGGCAAGCGCTGCCAGGAAAAACGCTGGCCTTCGCGCATCTGCAATTCGCCCTGCCACCGCGTGACCCGGCAGAAATGCAGGCGCACCAGGGCGTGCGGGTAGTCCACCAGTTGCTCGCGCCAGCGCGCGACGCCGGCGCCCGGCACCTCGATGCCCAGCTCCTCGTGCAGCTCGCGGGCCAGGGCTTGTTCAACGCTCTCGCCCGCTTCCAGCTTGCCACCGGGAAACTCCCAGTAGCCGGCGTACACCTTGCCCTCGGGTCGCGAGGTGAGCAGGAACGCCCCATCCGGGCGCAGCAGCACGCCCACGGCCACGTCCACCACCGGTCGCTCGGGTTGGTCGCCGCCAACGCGCTCGAGGTGCGCGTCGGCCTTCAGCACGCCGCCGCTCAAGCCCTCACGCCTCGCCGCTGGCGCGGCCCATGAAGTCGCGCGCGAACTGGTAGGCCACGCGCCCCGAGCGCGAGCCGCGCTCCAACGCCCAGACCAGTGCCTCGGCGCGCGCCGACTCGGTCTGCGCCGGCGTGGCGCCCAGCGCCGACAGCCACTGCCGGGTGATGGCCAGGTACTCGTCCTGGCTGAAGGGGTAGAAGCTGACCCACAGACCGAAGCGCTCGGACAGGGAAATTTTCTCCTCGATCACCTCGCCCGGATGCACCTCGCCGTCGTCGGTGTGGGTGTAACTGAGGTTCTCCTTCATGTACTCGGGCAGCAGATGGCGGCGGTTGCTGGTGGCGTAGACCAGCACGTTCGGCGTGCTGGCGGCCACGCTGCCGTCCAGGATGCTCTTCAGCGCCTTGTAGCCCGGCTCGCCCTCCTCGAAGCTCAGGTCGTCGCAGTAGACGATGAATTTCTCGGGCCGCCCGGCCACCACGTCGACGATGTCGGGCAAATCGGTCAAATCGGCCTTGTCCACCTCGATCAGGCGCAGCCCGCGCGGGGCGTAGGCGTTCAGGCAGGCCTTGATGAGCGAGGACTTGCCGGTGCCGCGCGCGCCGGTCAGCAGCACGTTGTTGGCCGGGCGCCCCTCGACGAACTGGCGCGTGTTGCGCTCGATCTTGTCCTTCTGGGCGTCGATCTCCTTCAGGTCCGCCAGGGCGATGGCGCCGATGTGGCGCACCGGCTCCAACACGCCATGGCCGGAGGCACGCTTGCGGTAACGCCAGGCCATGGCCTGGGCCCAGTCCGGCGCGCCCAACGGCTGCGGCAACACGGTTTCGATGCGCTCCATCAGGCGCTCGGCGCGCTCGATCAGGCGGGAGAAATTCTCAGTCATATCGGTCTTATGCCGGCGTCAATATTGCCTGGTCAGCTATCAAATCAGGAACGGTAGTCGGCGTTGATGCTGACGTAATCGTGGCTCAGGTCGCAGGTCCAGACGGTGTCCGAGGCGCTGCCGCGGCCCAGGCCGACGCGCACCGTGATCTCGGCCTGCTTCATCACGCGCTGGCCGTCTTCCTCGCGGTAGTCGGGGCGGCGCCCGCCACGCTCGGCCACGTGCACGTCGTCCAGGTGCAAATCGATCCGGGTCTGGTCCAGATCGGCGATGCCGGCGTAGCCGACGGCCGCCAGAATGCGCCCCAGGTTCGGGTCGCTGGCGAAAAACGCGGTTTTCACCAGCGGCGAATGGGCGATGGCGTAGGCCACCTGGCGGCATTCGGCGGCGTTGTGCCCGCCCTCGACGTGCACGGTGATGAACTTGGTGGCGCCTTCGCCGTCGCGCACGATGGCCTGAGCCAGTTGGCGCGCCACGCCCAGCAGGGCGGCCTTCAGGGCCTGGCCCTCGGGGCTGTCCAGGCGGCTGACCGGCGTGTTGGCGGCCTGGTGGGTGGCGATGACGACGAAGGAGTCGTTGGTGGAGGTGTCGCCGTCGATGGTGACGCGGTTGAACGAGCCCTCGGCCAGCTCCAGCGCCAGCTGGTGCATCAGGCCCGCGTCCACGCGCGCGTCGGTGGCCAGAAAGCCCAGCATGGTGGCCATGTTGGGGCGGATCATGCCGGCGCCCTTGCTGATGCCGGTGACGGTGATCTCGGCGCCGCCCACCTGGGCCTTGGCGCTGAACGCCTTGGGCACGGTGTCGGTGGTCATGATGCCCTCGGCGGCGCGGGCCCAATGCCCGGCTTGGGCGTCGGCGATGGCCGCCGGCAGGCCGGCGACGATGCGGTCCACCGGCAGCGGCTCCATGATCACGCCGGTGGAAAACGGCAGCACCTGCTCGGGTGCGATCTTCAGCAGGCCGGCCAGCGCATCGCAGGTCTCGCGCGCGCGGCGCAGACCGTCCTCGCCGGTGCCGGCATTGGCGTTGCCGGTGTTGACGACGATGGCGCGAATCGCCTGCCCCGCGGTCAGCCGCTCGCGGCAGATCTGCACCGGGGCGGCGCAAAAGCGGTTCTGCGTGAACACCCCGCCGACGGCGGCGCCTTCGTCCAGCAGCAGCACGGTCAGATCCTTGCGGCCGAGCTTGCGCACGCCGGCCTCGGCCACGCCTATGCGCACGCCGGCCACGGGAAACAGCCGGGAAGGATCGGGAGCGGTGAGATTCACGGGCATGGTGTCGACTCCTCAGTGTGTTCGCTCAAGTGTAGGGGGCGCCAAAAAGCAAACGGGCCGCAGCCCGTCGCCTCGTCACGCGGCACGGGCCGGGGTCAGCTCAAGGCCCCGTGGCAGTGCTTGTACTTCTTGCCACTGCCGCAGGGGCAGGGGTCGTTGCGGCCGACGCGCGCCACGGCGGCCGCGCCAGCGGCGGCACCGGCGGCGGCGCGCCCGGCTTGCGGGGTGGTTTCGGCCTCGCCGGTCTCGGTGGGCGCGGTGTAGGTGACGTTGACCAACTGCTCGCCGCGCTGCTCCAGCTGTTCGGCGGCCTGCTCGGCCTGATCGCCAGACTGGATGCGCACCGTCATCAAGGTGCGCGTGACCTCGTTCTTGACCACGTCCAGCAGCTGGCCGAACAGCTCGAAGGCCTCGCGCTTGTACTCTTGCTTGGGCTGTTTTTGCGCATAGCCACGCAGGTGAATACCCTGGCGCAGGTAGTCGAGCGCGGACAGGTGCTCGCGCCAGTGCAGGTCGATGGCCTGCAGCAGCACGGCGCGCTCGAAGGGGCGGAAGTTCTCGGTGCCGACCAGCTCCAGCTTGGCGGCGTAGGCCTGGTTGGCGGCCTCTTGAACCTTCTCGACCATGTCCTCGTCGGTGATGGCGCTGGAGGCCTCGACCTCGCCTTGCAGCGGCAGCTCGATCTGCCATTCGTCGGCCAGCACTTTTTCCAGGCCCGGCACGTCCCACTGCTCCTCCACCGAGTCGGCGGGCACGTACTGGCGCACCAGGTCGATGAAGCAGCCTTCGCGCAGACCGCTGATCTGGGCCGAAAGATCCTCGGCGTCCAGAATGTCGTTGCGCTGCTGGTAGATGACCTTGCGCTGGTCGTTGGACACGTCGTCGTACTCGAGCAGCTGCTTGCGGATGTCGAAGTTGCGCGCCTCGACCTTGCGCTGCGCGCTCTCGATGCTGCGCGTGACGATGCCGGCCTCGATGGCCTCGCCCTCGGGCATCTTCAGTCGGTCCATGATGGCGCGCACCCGGTCGCCGGCGAAGATGCGCATCAGCGGATCGTCCAGGCTCAGGTAGAAACGCGAGGAGCCAGGATCGCCCTGGCGGCCGGAGCGGCCACGCAGCTGGTTGTCGATGCGGCGGCTTTCGTGCCGTTCGGTGGCGATGATGCGCAAGCCGCCCAGGGCCTTGATCTGCTCGTGGTCCTTGGCCCAGTCGGCACGCAGCTCGGCGATGCGCGTCTGCTTGGCCGCGTCATCGAGCGCCTCGTCGGCCTCCACGGCCGCCACCGCCTTCTCGACGTTGCCGCCCAGCACGATGTCGGTGCCGCGGCCAGCCATGTTGGTGGCGATGGTGACCATCTTCGCGCGCCCGGCCTGGGCCACGATGTCCGCCTCCTTGGCGTGCTGCTTGGCGTTCAGCACCTGGTGTGGGAGCTTCTCTTTTTGTAGCAACTCGTCGATGATCTCGGAGTTCTCGATCGACGTGGTGCCCACCAGCACCGGCTGGCCGCGCTCGTAGCATTCGCGAATGTCCGCGATGGCCGCGTCGTACTTTTCCTTCGTGGTCTTGTACACGCGGTCCAGCTGGTCGTCGCGGCTGCTCGGTTTGTTGGGCGGAATCACCACGGTCTCCAGGCCATAGATCTCCTGGAATTCGTAGGCCTCGGTGTCGGCGGTGCCGGTCATGCCGGACAGCTTGTTGTACAGGCGGAAGTAGTTCTGGAAAGTGATCGAGGCCAGGGTCTGGTTCTCGGCCTGGATTGGCACGCCTTCCTTGGCCTCCACCGCCTGGTGCAGGCCATCGCTCCAGCGGCGGCCCGACATCAGGCGGCCGGTGAACTCATCGACGATGACGATCTCGGGCCCCGGCTCGCCCGGCTGCACCACGTAGTGCTGGTCGCGGTGGTACAGGTGGTTGGCCCGCAACGCCGCGTACAGGTGATGCATCAGCGAGATGTTGGCCGGGTCGTACAGGCTGGCACCGGCGGCGATCAGGCCGCGCTCGGCCAGCACGCGCTCGGCGGTCTCGTGCCCGTCCTCGGTCAGGTAGACCTGACGGGCCTTCTCATCGACCGTGAAATCGCCCGGCTTGGTGACGCCGAGGCCCGTGCGTGGGTCGGCCTCGCCTTCCTGGCGGGTAAGAAAAGGCACCACCTGGTTCATAGCCACGTACAGCGCCGTGTGGTCCTCGGCCTGGCCGCTGATGATCAGCGGCGTGCGCGCCTCGTCGATCAGGATCGAATCCACCTCGTCGACGATGGCGTAGTTGAGCTTGCGCTGCACCCGGTCCTGCGGCTCGTAGACCATGTTGTCGCGCAGGTAGTCGAAGCCGAATTCGTTGTTGGTGCCGTAGGTGATGTCGGCGTGGTAGGCGCCCTGCTTGTCCTCGCGCGGCATCTGCGGCAGGTTCACGCCCACCGTCAAGCCCAGAAAGTTGTACAGGCGGCCCATCCACTGCGCGTCGCGATTGGCCAGGTAGTCGTTCACCGTCACCACGTGCACGCCCTTGCCGGTCAGGGCATTCAGGTACACCGGCAAGGTGGCCGTCAGCGTTTTGCCCTCGCCGGTGCGCATCTCGGCGATCTTGCCTTCGTGCAAGGCCATGCCGCCGAACAACTGCACGTCGAAATGGCGCATCTTCATCACGCGCTTGGAGCCCTCGCGGACGACGGCGAAGGCCTCCGGCAACAGGGTCTCAAGCGATTCGCCCTGGGTCACGCGGTCACGGAATTCCTGGGTCTTGGCGCGCAGCGCGTCGTCGCTGAGCTTTTCCAGCTCGGGCTCCATGGCGTTGATGCGCGCGGCGGTCTTGCGGTATTGCTTCAGCAGCCGGTCGTTGCGGCTGCCAAAAATCTTCGTCAGGAAATTCGTGGCCATGCATGCATCGGCGGCCTCTCGGCATCGTGGATGCTGCCGAACAGGCGACCGACTGTCCCTTTAGGTCAATGGGTGCGAAGATGGGGGCAACGCCAAGGCTTGCAAGCGAACCCCCGGCTCTTCGCGGGGTAACCGTTGATTTTACCCGGCCGCCGTGGGCGACCGACCGCATAATGCGCCGGCGCGCTAGCCGCCGCCGCCTTGCGGCCCCGCGCCAGACTCCAGCATGCACAGCACCACCCGCCGATCCGCCATCCGCCTGCAAGACGCCGTCGCCAGCGCCCCGACATTGGCGCGCCTGAGTCAGTTGGCCGAGGAATCCACGGCCCGCCTGCTCGCCATCCGGCCGCTGCTGCCCGCGCCGCTGCGCGAACTGGTGCGCGCCGGCGCGGTGGACGAAGCGGAATGGTGCCTGCTGGTGCCGCACAACGCGGCAGCGGCCAAGCTGCGCCAACTGGTGCCGGCGCTGCTGATCCACCTGCAGGGCAAGGGCCACGCGGTGCGATCGATTCGGGTCAAGATCGCGCGCGAGCGGTGAGAAGATGGTGCCGCCTGTCGGATTCGAACTGACGACCTACCGCTTACAAGGCGGGTGCTCTACCAACTGAGCTAAGGCGGCGTGTGAGGGCGCATTCTAGCCGGCGCCCGGTGACAAAGTCATTTGATGCGCTTGAGCGCGGGCCGAGGGCGATCCGGACCGGATGGGGCCGGATCGGGATCGGCCTCTCCCTCCGAGGGCGGGGTCGGCACCAGCTGAATCCCCCCGCGCGATGCGTCCGCCGAGGCGTCCTCGGCGGTAGGCGGCACTGGGTCGGCGGCGACCTCCGCGTCGTCTTCGGCGCTCGGCACGGACAGCGGAAACGCCATACCCTGCCCGTTTTCGCGTGCGTAGATGGCAATGACCCGGTCCATGGGCACCATGATGTCGCGTGGCACGCCGGCGAAACGGGCCTTGAATTCGACGAATTCGTTGCCCAATTTCAACCCGCTCGTGGCGTCGTAGCTGATGTTCAGCACGATCTCGCCGTTCTGCACGTACTCACGCGGCACCTGCACGGTGTCGTCGACCAGCACCGCGAGGTACGGCGTCAGGCCGTTGTCGGTGCACCATTCGAACAGCGCACGGATCAGGTAGGGGCGTGTGGAGGGGGACTCCAGCGCGTTCATCATCTTGCGCTCGACACCCAGCTTACTTGCGCATCACCTTCTCGGAGGGCGTCAGCGCCTCGATGTAGGCGGGACGCGAGAAAATGCGCTCGGCGTACTTCAGCAGCGGCGCGGCGTTCTTCGACAGCTCGATGCCGTAGTAGTCCAGACGCCACAGCAGCGGTGCCAGGGCGACGTCCAGCATGGAGAAGTTGTCGCCCAGGATGTACTTGTTCTTGAGGAACACCGGCGCCATCTGGGTCAGGCGGTCACGGATGTTGGAACGCGCCTTTTCCAGTGCTTTCTCGTTGCTCTTGGTGACGCGGCTTTCCAACGTGCTGACGTGGGCGAACAGCTCCTTCTCGAAGTTGAGCAGGAACAGGCGCACGCGGGCCCGATCGACCGGATCGCCGGGCATCAGCTGCGGGTGCGGGAAGCGCTCGTCGATGTACTCGTTGATGATGTTCGACTCGTACAGGATGAGGTCGCGCTCGACCAGGATCGGCACTTGGCCGTACGGGTTCATCACGCCGATGTCTTCCGGCTTGTTGTACAGATCCACATCGCGGATCTCGAAATCCATGCCCTTTTCAAACAACACAAAGCGGCAACGGTGAGAGAACGGACAAGTCGTTCCCGAGTACAGCACCATCATGGTGGGAGGCTCCTTAAGACCAAAAGGAGTGGAAAGTTCGCCGGCTTGGTCGGCGCACCTCCACTCCAAAACCGCCCGGTACCCGGGCAGCAATCAATGATGAAGTTTACTTAACGTCTTTCCAGTACGCGGCATTCAGGCGCCAGGCGATGATGGTACACAGCAGCAGGAACAACAGCACCCACACACCAATCTTCACGCGCTTGTTCTGCGTCGGCTCACCCATCCACTGCAGGTAGTTGACGAGGTCGCCAACGGCCTGATCGTATTGCAGCGGGGTCATGGTGCCGGCGGTGCCCTGCTCCCAGCGGCCGGTGAAGGCCTGCACTTCGTGACCATGGCTTTCCTGGGTCTCGAACACGGGGCGGCGCTCACCCTGCAGTTGCCACAACGGATGCGGCATGCCAATGTTGGCGAACGCCAGGTTGTTCCAACCCGTGGGCTTGGAGGGGTCGCGGTAGTAGCTACGCAGCAAGGTGTAGAGGTAGTCGGCCCCCGAGCCGCCGGCACCGGCGCGCGAACGCGCGATCAGCGTCAGGTCGGGCGGGTTGGCGCCAAACCAGGCCTTGGCCTGCCGGGGATCGATGGCGGACTTCATGGTATCGCCGACCTTTTCGGTCGTGAACAGCAGGTTGTCCTTGATCTGCAGCTCGCTCAGGCCGATGTCCTGCAATCGGTTGTAGCGCATGAAAGCCGCCGAATGGCAGTTCAGGCAGTAGTTGACAAACAGCTTGGCGCCATTTTGCAGCGAGGCCAGATCCGTCGTATTGACCGGCGCCTTGTCCCAGGCAATACCGCCGGTCGCGGCCTGCGCCCCACCCGACAAGCCCAGCACCAGCGCAAGGCTGAAGACCAGTTTCTTCCAGACTTTCATGTTGTTCTCTCCAGCGGTCTTCAGTGCGGCTTGAACGTCACACGTTCGGGAACAGGCTTGGGTGTGCCCAACTGGCTCCACCAAGGCATCAACAGGAAGAAGCCGAAGTAGAACAGCGTGCCGATCATGGCCACCAGTTCATTGGTAAACCAGCTCAACGAGGGGTGGCTGAAGATCGGGCCCGGCACCATGATGCCCAGCACCATCAGCAGCATGAACCAGATCACGAACACCGCGTACAGCCACTTATGCCAGTCGGGACGGTAGCGGATGGAGCGCGCCGGGCTGCGGTCCAGCCAGGGCAGGAAGAACAGCAGAATCACGGCGCCGCCCATCACCACCACGCCCCAGAACTTGGCGTCGAAGGTCTTCAGCAGCGCGATGGCCACCAGACCGATGACAGCCAGGCCACCCTTCATGACCGTGGAGCACTTGCACTTCAGGAAGGCCAGCACCACGCCAAGGGCGATGATCACGCACAGCACGTTGACCATCAGGTCGGTGGTGGCACGCAGCATCGAGTAGTAGGCCGTGAAGTACCAGACCGGTGCGATGTGCGACGGCGTCACCAGTGGGTCGGCCGGAATGAAGTTGTTGAACTCCAGGAAGTACCCCCCCACTTCGGGCGCGAAGAACACGATGGCGAAGTACACCATCAAGAACACGCACACGCCGACGATGTCGTGCACCGAGTAATAGGGGTGGAACGGAATGCCGTCGGTGGGTGCGTCGGGCGACCAGCGGTTGCCCTTGGGGCCCTTTTTGATCTCGATACCGTCGGGGTTGTTGGAGCCGACGTCGTGCAGCGCCAGCAAGTGGGCCACGACCAGGCCAATCAGCACCAGCGGCACGGCGATGACGTGGAAGCTGAAGAAGCGGTTCAAGGTGGCGTCGCCCACCACGTAGTCACCGCGGATCAGCAGCGCCAGGTCCGGGCCGATGAAGGGGATGGCGGAGAACAGGTTCACGATCACCTGCGCGCCCCAGTAGGACATCTGGCCCCAGGGCAGCAGGTAGCCCATGAAGGCTTCGGCCATCAGACACAGGAAAATGGCGCAGCCGAAGATCCACACCAACTCGCGCGGCTTGCGGTAACTGCCGTACAGCATGCCCCGAAACATGTGCAGGTACACCACGACGAAGAACGCCGAGGCGCCGGTGGAGTGCATGTAGCGGATGAACCAGCCGCCCGGCACGTCGCGCATGATGTACTCGACCGACTCGAAGGCCTTGGCCGCGTCGGGCTTGTAGTGCATGACCAGGAAGATGCCGGTCACGATCTGGATGACCAGCACCAAGAGGGCCAGCGAGCCGAAGAAGTACCAGAAGTTGAAGTTCTTCGGCGCGTAGTACTCCGACATGTGCTTGCGGTATTCCGCAAACGCCGTCGGGAAACGGTTGTTGAACCAGTTGCCGACCTTGGCGCCCAGGGGCGCGTTGGGGGAGATTTCCTTGAATTCAGCCATGGCCGCCTCTTTATGCCTTCTTGTCTTCGCCGATCAGGAGCTTGTTCTCTGCCAGGAACATGTACGGCGGCACTTCCAGGTTGTCCGGCGCCGGCTTGTTCTTGAACACGCGGCCCGCCAGATCGAAGGTGGAGCCATGGCAGGGGCAGAAGAATCCACCTTCCCAGTTATCGGGCAGCGAAGGCTGGGCACCGGCCTGGAGCCGGTCCACCGGTGAGCAGCCCAGGTGCGTGCAGATGCCGACCAGCACCAGCACTTCCTTGTGGTCCTCGCGCGAGCGGGCTTCGTTGCGCGCGTATTCGGGCGTGGGGAAGGCCGTGCGCAGCGATTTCGGATCGGCCACCTCGGCGTCGGTTTTCTGCAACGAGGCCATCATCTCGGGCGTGCGGCGCAGGATCCACACCGGCTTGCCGCGCCACTCCACGGTGAGCTTCTCGCCTGGCTTCACACCGGCGATGTCGACCTCGACCGCGGCTCCGGCGGCCTTGGCCTTTTCGGAGGGCGCGAAGCTGCTGACGAAGGGCGTGGCCAGGGCCACGGTACCGACAGCACCAGCGCAGCCCGAGGCAATAAGCCATGTGCGCTTGCTGCTGTCCAGTGGCGCGGGTGTGAAATTACTGGAGGGGGCGTCACTCATGGCTATCCTCTGAGGCTGATTCTTGTACGCGGATCAACATGGGATTGTAGCGGAGGGAAAGAGGGGCTTTTCAGCGCGCCCGAGTACGGGATTGACATCTATCAAGCCCAGGGGATACTCGGGCAGTTTTTTTCAACTCGCATGGAGGGAAGTCGCATGGGCATGATGCAGGAGTTCAGGGAGTTCGCGGTCAAGGGCAACGCCATCGACCTGGCGGTGGGCGTGATCATTGGCGGCGCGTTTGGCAAGATCGTGGACTCCATCGTGGGAGACCTGATCATGCCGTTGGTCGGCAAGCTGGTCGGCGGACTGGATTTCTCCAGTTACTACATCCCCCTGGCGGGCCAGGCCGCGGGATTGACCCTGGAAGAGGCCAAAAAGACCGGTGCCGTGTTCGCCTACGGCAACTTCATCACCATCCTGGTCAACTTCATCCTGTTGGCCTTCATCATCTTCATGATGGTCAAGCAGATCAACCGGATGAAGAAGGAAGATGAGCCGGTGGCGGCCCCCTCCGAGCCGTCCGCCCCGCCCGAGGAAGTCCAGCTGCTGCGGGAGATCCGCGACAGCCTCAAGCGCTGACCGACTCCTGGCGCCCGAGCTGGCGCGCCATGCGCAAGGCGGCCAGCAGGCTGCCGGCATCGGCCACGCCGGTGCCGGCAATGTCGAAGGCCGTCCCATGGTCGGGGCTGGTGCGCACGAAGGGCAGGCCCAGGGTGACGTTCACCCCCTGCTCGACGCCCAGGTACTTCACAGGGATCAAGCCCTGATCGTGGTACATGGCGATGACGACGTCGAATTCACCCCCGCGCGCGCGCATGTACACCGTGTCGGGCGCGAACGGGCCGTGCACGTCCATGCCGGCCTGGCGCGCCTGCCGGATGGCCGGGGCGATGACTTCGATTTCCTCACGCCCGAACAGGCCGCCCTCGCCGGCATGCGGATTCAGCCCGGCCACGGCGATGCGCGGCGCGCGGCCCAGCGTGGCGCCGACCGAGGCCTGGGTAATGCGCAGCGTCTCCCGCACGTTCGCCACCGTCACCCTGTCGATCGCCTCGCGCAGCGACAGGTGGATGCTGACCAGCACCACACGCAGTTCCTCGTTGGCCAGCATCATGCGCACCGGCACCTGGTCGGCCGAACACCCTTGCGCCGCGGCCGCCTCGGCCTGCAGCAGCTCGGTGTGGCCGGGATAGCGGTCATAAGGCGCTCCCGCCGCCGCCAGGGATTCCTTGTGCAAGGGCGCCGTCACCACCGCCGCCACCTCGCCACGCAGGGCCGCGCGCGCCGCCCACGTCACGCAGTCGCCGGCCAGGCGCCCGGCCGCGGCGCTGATCTGGCCAAAGGGCACCAACGGCGCTGGCGGCGCCACTTGCAGCACCGGCACGCAGCGCGGGGGCACCTGCCAGGCCTCGTCGGCGGACCCAATCTCGGCCACGGGCAAGGCCACCCCGCCCTCGCCCTGCACGGCGCACGCCGCGCGCCGCAGCGTGGCCACGTCGCCGACCACGAAACAGCCGTGCGTGGCCTCAGGCGCATCGCGAAAGGCCTTGGCCACGATCTCTGGCCCGATGCCGGCCGGGTCACCTCCGGTGATGGCGATCAAGTTCTTCGCTTTTTCTTTCATGACCAAATTGGCCTCTGGGGCAATTCAATACAGCCTAGCAAGCTATTAATTTGATAGTTGGATATTGTCGCAAGCACACCACACCCCTCAAAGACCGACGGCGCTTCGCGGGGTACCCTTGTTCAGGCCGGGTTCTCGATGTCGATGAATTCGTGCTCGATGCCGTACTGGGCCGCCACATGCGCCGCCATGGCCGGCGCGCCGTAGCGCTCGGTGGCATGGTGACCGCAGGCCAGGAAAGACACGCCGCATTCACGCGCCAGGTGCGCCTGCGGTTCGGATATCTCGCCGGTGATGAAGGCTTGCGCTCCGGCCTCGATGGCGGCTTCGAAGTAACCCTGCGCGCCGCCCGAGCACCAGGCCACCCGCTCCACCGCGCCCCGCACCGGCCCAACCAGGGTCACGGAGCGGGCCAGCACCTGCTCCACGCGCGCGGCCAAGGCGCCGGCATCGGCCAACGCCCCGCCCCCGCCCCCGCCCCCGCCCCCGCCGCTCACCACCTCTCCAAGAAAACCCAGCTCCTGTTCGCCAAAGCGTGCCGTGGTGCGCAAGCCCAGGCGCTCACCCAGTTGGGCGTTGTTGCCCAGCGTCGGGTGGGCGTCCAGCGGCAGGTGGTAGGCGAACAGATTCACCTCATGCGCCAGCAGCCGTTTCAAACGTTCCTTCATCCAGCCGGTGACGCAGCCGCTCTGGCCGCGCCAGAACAGCCCGTGGTGCACGAAAATGGCATCCGCTCCCGCCGCCACGGCGGCGTCGATCAAGGCCCGGCTGGCGGTGACGCCGCTGACGATCTTGCGGATCTTCTCGCGCCCCTCGACCTGCAAGCCATTCGGACCATAGTCCTTGAACAACCCCGGCCGCAGCTCGGCATCGAAGGCCGCCAGCAGGGTCGCGCGGTCGACCGCACCCATGCCGGTTGGGTTGAAACTGAAAGTCGCCATAGCCGGGATTGTCGTGGATCGTCTGGCCCCGCGCCGTGCCTTCGCATGGAGAAGTGTCGGTCGGCCCCTACAATTTCGCCATACTCCCGACGACGCCCGCCGCCCTTTGTCCTGCCGTCATGAAACGTCTCTGGCTAGTTTTCGCTCAAACCGTCACGGTGCTGCTGGCGATGTTCTTCGTCGTCGCCACGCTCAAACCGCAGTGGCTGCACCGTGGCGCTCCGGTGCCCGGCAGCACCGGCACCATCTCCATTCTGGAAGCGCCCAGCGCGCCGGCCGGCCTCGTGGCGCCCGGCAGCCTGAGCGGCGCCGTGCGCAAGGCGGCGCCGGCGGTGGTCAGCATCAACACCAGCACCAGCACCTCGGCCCGCAACCCCTACGGCAACGAGCCCTGGTTCCGCTTCTTCTTCGGCGACCGCGCCGAGCAGCAGCAGACCGGGCTGGGCTCGGGCGTGATCATGAGCCCCGACGGCTACGTGCTGACCAACAACCACGTGGTCGAAGGCGCCGACGAGATCGAGGTGGTGCTGCAGGATGCGCGCCGCACCACCGCGAAGGTGATCGGCACCGACCCGGAATCCGACCTGGCCGTGCTCAAGATCACGCTCGACAAGCTGCCGGTGATGGCGCTGGGCAACTCCGACGCACTGCAGGTCGGCGACCAGGTGCTGGCCATCGGCAACCCCTTCGGCGTTGGGCAAACCGTCACCAGCGGCATCGTCAGCGCGCTGGGGCGCAACCAATTGGGCATCAACACCTTCGAGAATTTCATCCAGACCGATGCCGCCATCAACCCCGGCAACTCGGGGGGCGCCCTGGTCGACATCAACGGGCACCTGATGGGCATCAACACGGCCATCTATTCGCGCTCGGGCGGCAGCATGGGCATCGGGTTCGCCATCCCGGTGTCCACCGCCAAGCAGGTGATGGAGGGCATCGTCAAGAACGGCCAGGTGGTGCGCGGCTGGATCGGCGTCGAGCCCAGCGAGCTGACGCCCGAACTGGCGCAGACCTTCGGCATTCAGGCGGTGCAGGGCGTGATCGTGACCGGCGTGCTGAACAATGGTCCGGCCGGGCAGGCCGGCATCCGTCCTGGCGACGTCATCCTGCAGGTGGGCGGCCAGCCGGTTCGCACGGTATCCGAGCTGCTGACACGCATCGCGGCGCTGACACCGGCGCAGGCGGCGCCCTTCGTGTTGCAGCGGCGCGGTGAACAGCTCGACGTCCAGGTCACTCCGGCCCAGCGGCCACGGCCGCGCGCCGTGCCCGGTCCGCGCTGACGCCACGGCTGAGGCGTCAGTCCGGCGGGTCTAGGGAGCGTCCTGGCCCGGGCTCTGCCGAAAAAAAGCCTGCAAGACCGTGCTGAGTTCCGGGTATTCCAGGGCAAAGCGCTCCGGCTGCACAAAATGCGCTTCGCAGGCCACGGCAAAAAACTCGGCCGGCGCGGTGGCCGCATAGGCATCCAGCCAAGGCCGAGGCTCGCCAAACCGCTCAGCCAGCAGCAATTGCTGTCGAAAACGCTCGTAGGCCGGGGCCCAGCTGCGGCGCCAATGCCCGGCCGCCTCGCGCGCGCTGCGTGCGCCCATGAAGCCGCGTGGCAGTGGTGGCGCCCCGTCCGCGCCACCGCCCTGCATGTCCATCTTGTGCACGAATTCATGGATGACGACGCTGTAACCGGTGTCGTGCCCACCCCCGGCGGCCAGCACGGCGGGCCAGCTCAGCATCACCGGTCCACGCTGCATGGCTTCGCCCAACAGGACTTCGTCGTAGTGGTGGATCACCCCGGCCTCGTCCACCGCGGTGCGGCGCGCCACCGCGCCATCCGGGTGCATCACGATGCCGACAAAGTCGTCGTACCACTGCAGCGCCTCTTCCGGGCGCTCCGACGGGCCGAGGTTCAGCAGGGGCAGGCAGGCCTGGGCCGCCACGGCGACGGCCATGGCATCGGTCACGTTCAGACCATGCGCGCCGGTAAATTGCTTGCGGTCCAGGAAATGCTCGGCGATGCGTTTCAGGCGCGCGCGCCGCTCAGGCGCCAGGCGCGCCAGAAATGGGTAATGCGCCAGGGTCTCGTCCCACATCGACAGCGGGATCGGCTCCGGACCACGGGCCGCGCGCCGCAGCCAGCGCCTAACGGCGTTCAGCACGCCAGCCTCAAGGGACCAGCCGGGTCGCGGGCGTGGCCCATGTCCCCGGCTCAGGTCTCGGTCGGCGCCACGCGCTGCATCCCGTCCTGCTCGGTCAGGCGCAGCACCTGCATGCGCTGCCGATGGCCCTCCACATGCCAGTCGCTCAGCACCCGCTGCAGCAGCGGGCGTCCCTGGGCGTCCTGGCCAAGGGCGTGGTCGCCGGGCTGGTGGGTGTGCCCGTGGATCAGCTCGGTGGCGTCGGCCCGCTCCAGCCAGTGGCGTGCCAAGGCGGTATCGATGTGCGCGTACACCTGCTGTCCGGCGTGGTGCTGCTGGCTGCGCTCGCGCATGCCGGCCGCGACGACCACGCGTTCGGTCAGGGGTTTGGCCAAGAACGTGCGCTGCCAGTCGGGCGAGCGCACCAGCTCGCGGAACTGCTGGTAGCCCACATCGTCCGTGCACAGCGCGTCGCCATGCGTGAGCAGCAGCGACTGGGTCGGGAACCGGAGCACCGTGGGGTCGGCCAGCGGCCGCACGAAGTGTCGGGCCAGATAGTCCTGGCCGAGTAGGAAATCGCGGTTGCCGCATATGAAGAACAGGTCGATGGCCGCGCCGGCGGCACGCAGCACCTGACCACAACGGTCCTCGAAACTGCCTGGCGAGGCACCGTCGTCGCCGACCCAGACCTCGAACAAATCACCCAGAATGAACACCGCGTCGGCCGGGGTGCGCAGCAGGTAGCGCTCCCAGGCCTGCAAGGTGCCCGGCTCCTCGGGCTTGAGATGCAGATCGGAGATGAAATCCACCGTGCGCCAGCGCGAGCGCGCCGGCAACTCGGCGATCTGCGGTACCTCGGTCATGGAAACCGGCGGCGCCTCAGCCGACGACCACGGCCTTCTCGATCACCACGTCGTCGCTCGGCACGTCGTCGTGGAAACCCTTGCGGGTGGTGGGCACGGCCCGGATGGCGTCCACGATGTCCTGGCCCGACACCACCTTGCCGAACACGGCATAGCCCCAGCCCTGGGCCGTGGGCGCCTTGAAGTTCAGAAAGTCGTTGTTCACCACGTTGATGAAGAACTGCGCGGTGGCCGAATGCGGGTCGCTGGTGCGCGCCATGGCCACGGTGTAGGGCTCATTCTTCAGGCCGTTGTCGGCCTCGTTGGAAATCGGCGCCTGGGTCGGCTTTTGCTTCATGCCGGGCTCGAAACCGCCGCCCTGAAGCATGAAGTTCTTGATCACGCGATGGAACACCGTATTGTCGTAGTGCCCGCCCTTGGCGTAGCTCAGGAAGTTGGCGACCGACTTGGGCGCCTTGGCTTCGTCCAGCTCCAGGGTGATCACGCCACGACCGGCGATGTGCAGTTCGACTTGGGGGTTTGCCATGAATGACTTTCGTTCAGGATGAAAAAGAAGGGCTGCAAGTTAACACAGCAAGGCAGGCAGGCCGCATCCACCAGATCCAATGCGGTACGCGGTCGGCGCGGGCTTGGCCCGACCGCCAAGCCACGTCAGGGGGAGACAAGTTTTGCCGACTCGATCACCACCATTTTCTGCGGGACATCGGTCGGGAAAGGCCCGCCCGCGCCCGTGGGCTGGTTGCGGATTTTCTCCACCGTGTCCATGCCGCTGACCACCTTGCCGAACACGGTGTAGCCGAACAGGGCCGGATGGTTCTCGACCTGCTTGCGCGGAATGTCCTTTTGCATCTGGCCCTGGAACTCAAAGGTGACCGGATCGCCCGCGGGCAGGATCACCGGGTCAAGCCGGCTGTTGTCGACCACGTTGATGAAGAACTGCGCGGTGGCCGAGTTCGGATCGCCAGTGCGCGCCATGGCGATGGTGCCGGGTGCGTTCTTCAATCCCTTGGCCAGCGCCGCGCGGCCTTCGTGCTGAATGGGCGCGCGCACGGGCTTTTGCTTGTAGTCCTTGTCGTAGCCGCCGCCCTGGACCATGAAATTCTTGATCACGCGGTGGAAGGTGGTGCCGTCGTAGTGCTTGTCCTTCACGTACTGCAGGAAGTTCTCGACGGTCTTGGGCGCCTTGTCGGGGTAGACCTCGACCACGAAGTCGCCCTCGCTGGTGACGAACTTGACGCGCGGGTCGGCGGCGAACGCAGGCGCGGCAAAGCCGATCATGGCGGCCAGCCCGAGCGTCACCGCGCGCCGAGGAAACTTGCTCAGCGAAAAGGTCATGCATGAACTCCTGAAGATAAAAAAGGGAAAAAACGCCCAATGCGGCTGGTTGGTGCCGGTGTCTGGCGGGCAAGTTCCCGCGCCGCCGCCCGGCACGCTCAAGACCCTGGCCGCGCGGCCGGGGCCAGCAAGGTGTTGAGTGTCTCGATCTTGGGCGCCAGGCGCGGGTTGGCCGCGTCCAGCCGGCGCGCGTGTTGGTAGGCCTGCAAGGCCTGGCGCGCCAGCACGTCGCCCAGGTTTTCCTGGGCCGTGGCGTACTCGGGCTGGATGCGCAAGGCGGAATCCAGCGCCGCGCGCGCCTTGTCGAGCTGGCCCTGCTCGGCGTACAGCACGGCCAGGTTGTTCCAGGGCTCGGCCAGTTCCGGGTAGTCGCGCGTGAGCTGCGTCAGCACTTGCTCGGCTTCGGCGCCGCGGCCCGCACCGCTCAGCACGTTGGCCTTGACGAAGCGCATCTGCGGGTCGCGCGGATGGGCACCGATGTACTTGTCGGCGGCTTGCAACGCCTGCTCGGTCTGGCCGGCGGCGTGCAGGCGCTGCACGTCCTGGTAGTCGTTTGCCCACGCCGCGGCGGCCGACAGCGAGATCAGCAACGAGCAAAGGACGCGAACGCAGGTCTTGGTCATGGGAATGGCACGGCGGGGCATCGGGGTGCGGTTGGCGCCCGTGGATCGGGCATCGAACCGAACGGCGGCCGGGGCAGCGGTTTTATACTCCGCGAAATTGTAGCCACGTGACGCGACCGGCTCGCGCCGAAGCCCCTGCAAAAGGCCCACGCTCATGTTGGCGCGTCGCCACCCATGCCCGGCGGCGCCGGTTTCGCCCACTTCACCTCAGGCCCCCAAGGGACATTCGTCTGCCCATGACCTTGCGCATCCACAACACGCTCACGCGCGCACTGGAGGATTTTTCTCCGCTGGAACCCGGCCATGTGCGCATGTACGTCTGCGGCATGACGGTGTACGACCTGTGCCACATCGGCCACGCGCGTTCGGCCGTGGCCTTCGACGTGGCCCAGCGCTGGCTGAAGGCCGGCGGGTGGCGGGTGACTTTCGTGCGCAACATCACCGACATCGAGGACAAGATCATCCGCCGCGCGCTGGAAAACGGCGAAACCATCCGCCAGCTCACCGACCGCATGATCGCCGAGATGTACCGCGACTTCGACGCCCTGGGCGTGGAGCGCCCCACGCACGACCCGCGCGCCACCGACTACGTGCCGCAGATGCTGGACATCGTGCGCACGCTCGAAGACAAGGGCCTGGCCTACCGCGCCGGCAACGGCGACGTGAACTACGCGGTGCGCAAGTTTCCGGGCTACGGCAAGCTGTCCGGCAAGTCGCTGGACGAGCTGCAGGCCGGCGAGCGCGTGGCCGTGGCTGAGGGCAAGGACGACCCGCTCGACTTTGTGCTCTGGAAGTCCGCCAAGCCGACCGAGCCCGAGGGCGCCAAATGGGACGGCGCCTACGGCCTGGGCCGCCCGGGCTGGCACATCGAGTGCTCGGCCATGAGCTGCGCGCTGCTGGGCGAAACCTTCGACATTCATGGCGGCGGCGCCGATCTGCAGTTTCCGCACCACGAGAACGAGATCGCGCAGAGCGAGGGTGCCCACGGCGCGCCGCTGGCCCAGGTGTGGATGCACAACGGCTTCGTCAACATCGACAACGAGAAGATGTCCAAGTCGTTGGGCAACTTCTTCACCATCCGCGAGGTGTTGGAGCAGTTCGACGCCGAGACGATCCGCTTTTTCATCGTACGTGCCCACTACCGCAGCCCGCTCAACTACAGCGACGTGCACCTGCAAGACGCGCGCGCGGCGCTCAAGCGCCTGTACACGGCGCTGGATGCTGTCCCGACCGGCGCACCGGCACCGATCGACTGGGCCCACCCCCACGCCGCCCGCTTCAAGGCCGCGATGGACGAGGATTTCGGCACGCCCGAGGCGGTGGCCGTGCTGTTCGAGCTGGCCAGCGAGGTCAACCGCGGGCGCCGGGCCGAGGATGCCGCCCTGCTGAAGGCGCTGGGCGGCGTGCTGGGCCTGCTGCAAGGCGACCCGAAGGCCTTTCTGCGCGCCGGCACCACGCTGGACGAAACGGCGATCCAGGCGCAAATCGCCGCCCGCGCCGCCGCCAAGCAAGCCAGGAATTTCGCCGAGGCCGACCGCATCCGTGCCGAGCTGCTGGCGGCCGGCATCGTGCTGAAGGATTCGCCTCAAGGCACGACCTGGGAGGCGTCGCAATGAGTCATTTGTGGGTGTTTTTGGCCATTGGCCGGCGTGGATAAATCGGTGAGCGCTATCAAAAAAGAAGTCATCACGGTGGTCACCCCAGACTACTGGCAACAAGCCTGTGCCCACCTAGGCAAGCGCGACCGGGTCATGAAACGCCTGATCCCGCGCTTTGGCGACGCCAGCCTGGAATCACGCGGCGACGCCTTCGTCACGCTGGCGCGCTCCATCGTCGGGCAGCAAATCTCGGTCAAGGCCGCGCAATCGGTGTGGAACAAGTTCGAGGCCCTGCCCAGACGCGTGACGCCGGCCAACGTGCTCAAGCTCAAGGTGGACGACATGCGCGCGGCCGGCCTGTCGGTGCGCAAGATCGAATACCTGGTGGACCTGGCCCTGCACTTCGACAGCGGGCGCATCCACGTCAAGCAGTGGCAGGGCATGGACGACGAGGCCATCATCGCCGAGCTGGTGGCCATCCGCGGCATCGGGCGCTGGACGGCCGAGATGTTCCTGATGTTCCACCTGCTGCGCCCCGACGTGCTGCCGCTGGACGACGTCGGCCTGCTCAAGGGCATCAGCCAGAACTACTTCTCGGGCGAGCCGGTCAGCCGCAGCGAGGCGCGCGAAGTGGCCCAGGCCTGGGCGCCCTGGCGCAGCGTGGCCACCTGGTACATGTGGCGCTCGCTGGAGCCCATGCCGGTGGCCTACTGAAGCCCCCGCCCAGACCCCCACATCCGGTAACATCACGGCCGTATGCCGCCCCAAGGAGCCCATGTTGGCGAAACGCACATTTCTTGATTTCGAGCAGCCCATCGCCGAGCTCGAGAACAAGATCGAGGAGCTGCGCTACGTGCAGACCGAGAGCGCGGTCGATATCTCGGAAGAAATCGACCAGCTGGGCAAGAAAAGCCAGCAGCTCACCAAGGACATCTATGCCGACCTGACGCCCTGGCAGATCACCAAGATCGCCCGGCACCCGGAGCGCCCGTACACCCTGGACTACGTGCGCGACTGCTTCACCGATTTCGTGGAAATGCACGGCGACCGCCATTTCTCCGACGACCAAAGCATCGTCGGCGGCCTGGCGCGCTTCAACGGCAACGCCTGCATGCTCATCGGCCACCAGAAGGGGCGCGACACCAAGGAGCGCACCCTGCGCAACTTCGGCATGAGCCGGCCCGAGGGCTACCGCAAGGCATTGCGCCTGATGAAGACGGCCGAGAAATTCAAGCTGCCGGTGTTCACCTTCGTCGACACGCCAGGGGCCTTCCCCGGCATCGACGCCGAGGAGCGCAGCCAGTCCGAGGCCATCGGCCGCAACATCTACGAGATGGCGCAACTGGAAGTGCCCATCATCAGCACCATCATCGGCGAAGGCGGCTCGGGCGGCGCGCTGGCCATTGCCGTGGCCGACCAGGTGCTGATGCTGCAGTACTCAATCTACTCGGTGATCAGCCCCGAGGGCTGCGCCTCCATCCTCTGGAAAACCAGCGACAAGGCGCAGGACGCGGCCGAGGCCTTGGGCGTCACCGCGCACCGCCTGAAGGCGCTGGGCCTGGTCGACAAAATCGTCAACGAGCCGGTGGGCGGCGCGCACCGCGATGCACGCCAGATGGCCACCTTCCTGAAGCGCGCCCTGGGCGACGCCTGGCGCCAGGTGGCCGATCTGAAGGTCAAGGAGCTGCTGGACCGCCGCTACGAGCGCCTGCAGAGCTACGGCCGCTTCAACGACACGAAAGAAAGAGCCTCTCCCTGAGCGGCCGACGCCGCTCGGCGTTCAGCTCAACGCCCCACCGGGCCGGTGCGGGTGCCGACCTTGGCCTTCAGCGCGGCCAACAGATCGGGCGGCACCACCTTCTGGGCCAACTGCAGCAGCAGGTAGGCGATCAGACCGTCGTCCAGCCAACCCAGCAGCACCAGCCAATCCGGCACCAAATCGATCGGGCTGACCACGTACAACACCGCCGCCACGGTGGCCAGCTTGGCCGCCCAGGGCGTGCGTGCGTCGCGCACGATGGCCCAGGCCAGCAGCAGTTCCTTGCGGAACAGGGTCAGCATGCGTCCCAGTTTCCACCACATTCGCCGATCCTCCCGCTTGATGACATTGACACCGTGCACGCCCTCAGGCGCACCCCAGCTTAACGTGGGGGCCGCCGCTCGGATGACAAGAGGCGGCGGAGAGTACTATTAAATAAATAGCACTCATGGATTATCTGGTGCTGGCCAACGGCCGATTTCTCTTCAAGACAGCTCGGTACCGGGGTCGCGCCCCATCAGCGCGGCCACCACCTCGGCCGGTCGCGCCTGGCCGTCCAGCAGGGCCACCACGCCCTCGGTGATGGGCATCTCCACGCCCAGTTGCCGGGCGCGCTGCAGCACGGTGCGTGCGCTGTACACGCCCTCGGCCACGTGGCCCAGCGACCGCACGGCCTCGGGCAGGGTCTTGCCCTCGGCCAGCAGCAGGCCGACGCGGCGATTGCGGCTCAAGTCGCCGGTGGCCGTAAGCACCAGATCGCCCAGGCCCGACAGGCCCATGAAAGTTTCGTGCTGCGCGCCCAGCGCCGCCCCCAGACGGGCAATTTCGGCCAGGCCGCGCGTGATCAGGGCGGCGCGTGCGTTCAGCCCCAACTGCAGGCCGTCCGCCAGGCCGGTGGCGATCGCCAGCACGTTCTTCACCGCGCCGCCCACTTCCACGCCGACCAGGTCGTCGTTGCCGTAAACCCGCAGCGCCGGGCCGTGGAAGGCCTCGACCAGCGTTTCCCGCACCCGTGCGTGGTGACTGGCCGCGACCAGGGCCGTGGGGCGACCGTGCGCCACCTCTTGGGCAAAGCTGGGGCCGCTGAGCGCGCCGGCCAGCACACCGGGCGCCACCTGCTGCTGGATTTCGTGCGGCATCAGCCCGAACGCATGGGCCACGCCGGCGTCTTGCGGCGGCTCAAAGCCCTTGCACAGCCAAGCCAGGGGCACGCGCGCCTCGTGCAGCACGCCGAGCATGGCACGCAAACCGGCCACTGGGGTGGCCACCACCAGCAGTTCGGCATCGGCGACCAGCGCGGGCAGCGCCGTCGCGTCGGCCTGCGCCAAGCGCAAGGTGGGCGGCAGGGCGACGCCGGGCAGGTAGCGCGAGTTTTCGCGCCGTTCGGCCATGGCCCTTGCCTGGGCCGCGTCGCGCGCCCACAGCAGCACCTCATGTCCGGCCGGATGGCGGGCCGCGCTGACCGCCATGGCCGTGCCCCAGGCACCGGCACCAATAACTATGATTTTCATAGCTACTCTGGATTTACTGGCGCCGGCCTAGGCCGTTTTTTACCCCAAATCCTTATTGGGTCAGGTTCTGGCCGGCATTGGCCTGGGCGGCCTGCTGCTGCTCGTACATCGACTGGAAGTTGATCTCCGCCAGGTGCACCGGCGGAAAGCCCGCGCGCTGGATCAGATCCGCCACGTTGCCGCGCAGGTACGGGTAGACGATCTGCGGGCAGGCGATGCCGATCACGCTGCCCATCTGCTCCTCGGGCACGTTGCGGATTTCGAAGATGCCGGCCTGCTTGCACTCGACCAGGAACACGGTGCGGTCCTGAATCTTGGTCTGCACGGTGGCGGTGACGGCGACCTCGAACACGCCTTCGGCCACGTTCTCGACGTTGACGCCCAGGTTGATCTCGACCGAGGGCTGCTCCTGCTCCAGCAGGATGGCGGGGGAATTGGGCTGCTCCAGGGAGCCTTCCTTCAGGTAGACGCGCTGGATGTTGAACACGGGATCTTGGTCGGCCATGGGAGCTCTCGCTAGGAAGAAAAGGTTGAAAAAGGGGAAAAGCCCGAACGCGACGCCATCCGGCGCCCGCTTCGGGCCCATTATCTCAGGCGCATCGGCGGCGCCTGGCGGGCTTTCAGGGGGCGGCGAGCAGCGGGTCCAGCTCGCCGCGCGCGTCCAGTGCCACCAGATCGTCGTGGCCGCCGACGTGGGTCTCGCCAATGAAAATCTGCGGCACCGTGCGGCGGCCGGTGATCTCGATCATGCGTTCGCGCTGCCCTGGGTCCTGGTCGACGCGGATCTCGTGGATCTGCGCCACCCCCTTGTGCTGCAGCACCTGCTTGGCGCGGATGCAGTAGGGGCAGGTGGCGGTGGTGTACATGGTGACGGTGGGCACGGCGTGTGTTCCTTTCGTGGCGTCAGGCCTTGTCGACCGGCAAATTGGCGTCGCGCCAGCTTTTCAGGCCACCGGCCAGCGCCTGGGCCTGTTCATAGCCCAGCTTGCGCGCCACGCCGACGGCGCGGCCCGCGCGCGCGCCCGAGGCGCACACCAGCACCAGCGGGGTGGCCTTGTTCTTGACCGCGCCAGGCAGCTTGGCCTCGAGTTCGGCCAGCGGAATGCTGCGCGCGCCAGCCACGTGGCCGGCCTGGTACTCGGCCGGCTCGCAGACATCGATGACCACCGCCTTCTCGCGGTTGATGAGTTGTACCGCCTCGGCCGGCGACACGCCACGCCCGCCCCCGCCGCGCAGCAGGGGCATCAGCAGCAGGGTGCCGGAAATCAGCGCCACCAGGATCAGCATCCAGTTCGCCAGGACAAAATTCACTTTGAATACTCGCTTTCAGACTCGACAAGGGAGGAACGGCACCGCGTCAGGCGGGCCGATCCGCTGGAGAGATTCTAAAATGCCAGGTTTCGCCCATGCATTGGGCGGTCATTGTCGATCCGTCCACCCCGTTCTTTCCAGCCCGCTGGCCACGCCCCCATGCACAAGCTTGTCCTCATCCGCCATGGTGAATCCACCTGGAACCTCGAAAATCGCTTCACCGGCTGGACCGACGTGGACCTGACGCCCACCGGCGCCGAACAGGCGCGCCAGGCCGGCCGCCTGCTGAAGGCCGAAGGCTACGCATTCGATGTGGCCTACACCAGCGTGCTGACCCGCGCCATCCGCACCCTGCACCTGGCGCTGGACGAAATGCAGTGCCTGTGGCTGCCGACCGTCAAGGACTGGCGCCTGAACGAGCGCCACTACGGCGCGTTGCAAGGCCTGAACAAGGCCGACATGGCGCGCCAGTACGGCGACGAACAGGTGCTGATCTGGCGCCGCAGCTACGACACCCCCCCGCCGGCGCTGGAGCCCACCGACCCGCGCAGCGAGCGCGGCGACCGGCGCTACGCCGGGTTGGCGCCGGACCAGGTGCCGCTGAGCGAGTGCCTGAAGGACACCGTGGCCCGGGTACTGCCGTACTGGCACGACACCCTGGCGCCGGCCATCCAGTCCGGCCAGCGCCTGGTGGTGGCCGCGCACGGCAACTCGATCCGCGCCCTGGTCAAGTACCTGGACGGCATCTCCGACGGCGACATCGTGGGGCTGAACATCCCCAACGGCATCCCGCTGGTCTACGAGCTGGACGCCCAGCTCAAGCCGCGGCGCCACTACTACCTGGGCGATGCCGAGGCCGTGGCCAAGGCCGCCGCCGCCGTGGCCAGCCAAGGCAAGGCCTGAGCCCGCCGCACCCACACCGCCCCCAGATGCCCCCGGCGGAACTTCGGCGCCACGCGGCCGTCTTAAGCAACCAAGCCATGTATATTGGGTGCTTGCACCAAGGAACCTCGACACCATGAGTCAGAAAACCAAGATCGCCGGCTGGATGGCCGTGGGCGCGCTGGCCGGAGCGCTGACCACGGTGTCGCTGCAGACCGCCGCGCGCGGCGGCATCGCGCCGCTGCCCTTGGAAGAGCTGCAGCAGCTGGCCGCCGTGTTCGGCATGATCAAGTCCGACTACGTGGAGCCGGTGGACGAGAAAAAGCTCATCACCGACGCCATCTCCGGCATGGTCTCCAGCCTGGACCCGCATTCGCAGTACTTCGACAAGAAGTCGTTCAGGGAATTCCGCGAAGGCACGACCGGCCGCTTCGTCGGCGTGGGCATCGAGATCACCCAGGAAGACGGGCTGATCCGCATCGTCTCGCCCATCGAGGGCTCGCCCGCCGACCGGGCCGGCCTCAAGCCTGGCGACCTGATCACCCGCGTGGACGACACCGCCGTCAAGGGCCTGTCGCTGAACGAGGCCGTCAAGCGCATGCGGGGCGAGCCCGGCACCAAGGTGGTGCTGACCATTCTGCGCCGCGACGAGAACCGCACCTTCCCGGTCACCATCACGCGCGAGGAAATTCGCACCCAATCGGTCAAGACCAAGATCGTCCAGCCCGGCTACGCCTGGGTGCGCCTGTCGCAATTCCAGGAACGCACCGTCGACGATTTCGTCACCAAGGTGGAAGAGCTGTACAAGCGCGAACCCAACCTGAAAGGCCTGGTGCTGGACCTGCGCAACGACCCGGGCGGTCTGCTGGACGCGGCCGTGGCCGTGTCGGCGGCCTTCCTGCCGGCGGGTGTCACGGTGGTGTCCACCAACGGCCAGATCGAGGATTCCAAGGCGGTCTACAAGGCCCGTCCCGAGGACTACCTGCGCCGGCGTGGCACCGACCCGCTGAAACGCCTGCCGCCCGCCCTCAAGAGCGTGCCGATGGTGGTGCTGGTCAACGAAGGCTCGGCCTCGGCCAGCGAGATCGTGGCCGGCGCGCTGCAAGACCACAAACGCGCCATCGTCATGGGCAGCCAGACCTTCGGCAAGGGCTCGGTGCAGACCGTGCGCCCGCTGGGCCCGGACACGGCGCTGAAAATCACCACCGCCCTGTACTACACGCCGAGCGGCAAGACTATCCAGGCCAAGGGCATTGTGCCCGACATCATGGTCGACGACACCGCCGAGGGCAGCCCCTTCGCCGTGCTGCGCATGCGCGAGGCCGACCTGGAAAAGCACCTCACGGTGGGCAGCGAGATCAAGGACCCGGCGCGCGAGAAAGAGCGCGAGGCGGCCTTGAAGCGCCTGGAGGAAGAATCGCGCAAGCCCGCCTCCGAGCGCCGCCCGCCCGAGTACGGCAGCGCCACCGACTTCCCGCTGCTGCAGGCCTTGGCCAAGCTCAAGGGCCAGCCGGTCCAGGTCAGCAAGACCCTGGTCGAGCGCAAGGAACAAACCAAGACCGAGTAAGCGCCGCCCGCCGCTTGAACGCGCGGCGCGGCCCGGACCGAAGCGGGCATGGACGACCAGCAACTGCTGCGCTACTCGCGCCACCTGCTGCTCGACGACATCGGGGTGGAAGGCCAGCAGCGACTGCTCGCGGCCCACGCCCTGATCGTCGGCGCTGGCGGCCTGGGTTCGCCGGTGGCCTTGTACCTGGCCAGCGCGGGCGTCGGCCGGCTGACCCTGGTCGACCACGACACGGTCGATCTGACCAACCTGCAGCGCCAGATCATGCACACCGAGGCGCGTGTCGGCCAGCCCAAGGTTGAGTCCGCGCGCGCGGCCATCGGCGCGCTGAACGGCACGGTCGAGGTGCACACCCTTGCCGCCCGCGCCGACGCCGCATTGCTCGAAAACCTGGTTGCCCAGGCCGACGTCGTGCTCGATTGCACCGACAACTTCGCCACCCGCCAGGCCATCAACCAGGCCTGCGTGCGGCAGCGCCGGCCGCTGGTGTCGGGCGCGGCGATCGGATTCGACGGGCAGGTCGCGGTGTACGACCCGCGCCAGCCCGACTCACCCTGCTACGCCTGCGTCTTTCCGCCCAGCCAGGTGGTGGAAGAGGTGCGCTGCGCCACCATGGGCGTGTTCGCGCCACTGGTCGGGCTGGTCGGCACCTTGCAGGCCGCCGAGGCGCTGAAGCTGCTCTGCGGCCTGAGCCCCACGCTGACCGGCCGGCTGCTGATGGTCGACCTCAGACGCACCGAGTTCAATCAGGTCCGGCTTTCACGTCAGGCCCACTGCCCGGTGTGCGGCGCCTAGCCCCTGGGCCCACCGCGGGCCGTTGGATGCCCAGCGCCACCGCCCGGCAGAAAAACTGAAGGCCGTCTTATGTAAGACGGCTCCTACCCAGAAGCGGTCTTCAGACTTGCACAGCGGGGGCGTGTCCGGTCCTACACTTGAAACATGTGCTCACGCGGCCCGCTGCTTCCGGCCACCGCGAGCGTGTTGATTTCATCTCCATGCCTATCCCTGGATTGCCCCGCGTGCGAACTTATATCGTCGAAGACAACCCCACCATCCGCGAGAACCTGGTTGCCACGCTGGAAGAACTCGGCGGCGTGTCGTCCATCGGGTTCGCCGACACGGAAAGCCATGGCAGCCAATGGTTGACCGACCATGCCGAACAATGGGATCTGGCCATCGTCGATCTGTTTCTCAAGCAGGGCAGCGGCTTGGGCGTGCTGCAGGCCTGCCGCGGCCGGCAACCCGGGCAAAAGGTGGTGGTGCTGACCAACTACGCCACCGCCGACGTGCGGGCGCGCTGCCTGCAGTTGGGCGTGGACGCGGTGTTCGACAAATCCCAGGACATCGACGCCTTGATCGATTTTTGCCAGGGCCTGAACCACAACAGCCCTTCGTGAGCCCGGGCGCCCAACCGGCATGGCAGGCTCGCCCACACCCACCCATTCAGTCGATCAGCTTGTTCTTCAGCGCGTAATAGGTCAGGTCGCTGTTCGAGTTCAGGCCCATTTTCTCCATCAGCCGCGTGCGGTAGGTGCTCACCGTCTTCACCGACAAGGACAGGGCCTCGGCGATATCGCCGGCCGTCTGCCCCTTGGCCAGCTTCAGGAACACCTGGAACTCGCGCTCGGACAGCTGCTCGTGCGGCATGGCGTCGCTCTTGCGACCCAGTTGCTGGGCCAGCAGTTCGGCCACCGTGGGGGTGATGTAGCGCTTGCCCAGGGCAATGATGCGGATCGCCTCGACGATCTCACTGGGCTCGCATTCCTTGTTCAGGTAGCCGCTGGCGCCCTGCCGGATCAGGTTCATCGCGTAATGCTCCTCCGGATAGCCCGACAGGATCAGGATGCCCACATCCGGGGCCTTGGCCCGGATCATCGCCAACGCGTCGATGCCGCTCTGGCCGGGCATCGACAAATCCATCACCAGCACGTCCATTTCCGTCGTGCGCACCAAGTCGATGGCCTCGCGCCCGCTGGCCGCCTCGCCCACCACGCGCAGATCGACATGCTCGGAGAAAAACTGCTTGAGCCCGGACCGCACGATGGCGTGGTCGTCCACAATACCGATTCTGATCACGGAATCCCCTTCGCACCGTTGTCCGACCGCCGCGCGCCACCCGGCGTCGCCCTGCAGGCATTCTAGTGCCCACCTGCCGTGCTCGACATGACCGCATCATCTTCCCCCTCCCCCGTTCGACCACGTTTGGCGTTGCGATTGCAATTGGCGCTGGCGATTGCCGGGATTTGCGTGCTCACCGTGATCTGGCTCAACGAGCTGGCCTTCAACCGTACCGTCGAGGTGACCTCCTCCATCCGCGCCGCCCTGCAGGTGCGCACCACCACCACCACCCTGGTGCACAACCTGGTGGAGGCCGAATCCAGCCAGCGCGGCTACATCCTGACCGGGGACCGCAGCTACCTGCAGCCCTACGAGAAGTCACTCACGGCCATCGATACCGCGCTCAATGAGCTGTCCAAGTTCGCCCCCGGCACGGTCGTCCATTCCGAGGCCATGGGCACCTTCAAGAACCTGTTGTCGCAAAAACTGGGCGAGCTGGCGCTGACCATCCGCATGCGCGACCAGGACCGCCCGGAAGTCGTCAGCTTCGTGCTCAACTCCCACCTCGGCCTGGAACACATGGCCCGCCTGCGCGGCCTGGCCGACAGCCTGCTGACCGAGACCGACACCGCCATCGACGACAAACGCGCCGAACTGACCCGTTTGTTGAACGTCTCGCGCTTCGGCCTGGCGGCCGGCGCGGTGGCGGCGTTCCTGGCCTTCTTCCTGTACGTGAGCCAGACCCGCGCCCTGCACGAATCGGACGCTCGCCAGCAGCAGGCGCTGGAGGACGAACGCGACGCCCTTGAGGCGCAGGTCAGCGACCGCACCTCCCGCCTGACCGAGCTGGCCACCCACCTGCAGCAGGCGGTCGAGGACGAGCGAGCAAGACTGGCACGCGAACTGCACGACGAACTGGGCGCCCTGCTCACCGCGGCCAAGCTCGACGTGGCACGCATGAAGTCGCGCCTGCCGCCGGAATCCCACGAAGTGCTCGATCGCCTCAAGCACCTGACCGACACGCTCAATCAAGGCATTGCGCTCAAGCGCCGCATCATCGAGGATCTGCGGCCTTCGTCCCTGTCGAACCTGGGCCTGGTGGCCTCGCTGGAGATCCTGGTGCGGGAATTCGGCGAACGCTCGACGCTCGAAATGCACACCGCGCTGGAGCCGGTGGACCTGGACGAAACCAGTGAGCTGACCATCTACCGCGTGGTCCAGGAAGCGCTGACCAACATCGGCAAGTACGCGCGGGCCACGCGCGTGACGGTGATGCTCAAGAACTACGTCTACCACGCCGAGGTTTCCATCTCGGACGACGGCGTAGGCTTTGACCCGGGCGTGCTGCCGCAGGCCTCGCACGGCCTGGTCGGCATGCGCCACCGCGTGGAAGCCAGCGGCGGCCGGCTCGACATCGAGTCCGGCACCGGACGCGGCTCCCGCATCACCGCCACCATCCCGCGCCGCTCGGCCAAGGCGCAGAACGATCTGGCCGACTCGCTGGACGCCATGTCGTCCACGTCCTACAACACCTCAGAATCCGCGCCGACAAACCCGCCGGTCGCCGGCTGATGGCGTTCGCGCGGGTGCGCTCTAGACTGGGGCTTGTGGCCGCAAGAAGCACACGCACGCGGCATCCCCCATTCCGTTCCACCTACTGCCCCGAAAGGACATTGTCATGAACCCACAGACCAACACCGCCGAAAAAGCCGCCGACCACACCATCGCCGCCACCGAGAAGCTGGCCGACAAGGCCGAACGCACCGTGGACTCGGCCCGCACCTACGCCAACGAGGCGCTGGACAAAGCGGACGCCAAGGTGCGCACGCTGCGCGAGGACGTCAAGCCGGCCATCGACGCGCTGTCCGCGCGCGTGCAGGGCATGGCCGCGCGCGGCAAGGTCGCCGCGACCGAAACCACGGCGCAGGCGCGCGAGCAGTTCCAGAAATACTCGGACAAGACCACCGCCTACGTGGCCGAGAAACCCCTGCAGTCGATGGCGCTGGCCGCCGCCGCTGGCGCCGCCCTGGCGCTGCTGCTGGGTCGCCGTCGGTAAGCCACGCCAACGTCCTGGCAGACCGCTGACAAGAATTGGTCTGGCCGCCGTTGGTCATTCAACCTGCGGCGGCATCTTGTCGAAACCGGGACTGCCTCGGGGACCGGTTCCAGGCATCCTAGGCCAAGGTCAACCCCACGTGACATCTCGTTTGAGGCACCCACTCGTCATGGGCGACTGACCGGCCTCACAGCGCCGCGCGCGCCGCCGCGTAGTCCTGTCGCATCTGCCGCACCAGTTCGCCGGTGGGCAGCACCGCATTGATGCTGCCCACGCCGTGCCCCGCGGTCCAGATGTCGCGCCAGACCTTGCTCTGGTGCATGCTCTCGGAGCCAAAGTTCTCCCCGTGCGCATCCCTGGCCGGCAGGTGGTCGGCGTCCAGCCCGGCGTGCTTGATGCTGCTGCGCAGAAAATTGGCATGGACACCGGAGAAGATGTCGGTGTAGACGATCTCCTCGGTCCCGGCTTCCACGATGGCCTGCCGATAGCCGTCCTGAATGCTGGCTTCGGGGGTGGCCAGAAAGCGCGTGCCCACATAGGCCAGATCAGCCCCCATGGCCCGCGCCGCGAGCACATCGCGGCCTCGGCTGATCGCGCCACCCAGAATCACCAACCCCTGATACCACCGCCGCACCTCGCCCACCAGGGCAAAGGGCGACAGGCGCCCGGCATGGCCGCCAGCGCCCGCGCAGACCAAGATCAGGCCATCCACGCCCGCGGCCGCCGCCTTGCGGGCATGGCGCTGGTTGATCACGTCATGAAACACCAACCCACCGTAGCCGTGGACAAACTTCACCACTTCGGCCGGGTTCCCGACCGAGGTGATGACAATCGGCACCCGCTGGCGCGCGCAGATCTCCAAGTCCTCTTGCAGCCGGTCGTTGGTCTTGTGCAGGATCAGGTTCACGCCAAAAGGAGCGGCCTTGTGCTCCGGACGGGCGGCGTCGTGCGCGGCCAAAGCGATCTTGATGCGGTCGATCCAGCGGTCGAACTCGGCCGCCGGACGGGCGTTCAGTGCCGGAAAGGTGCCGACGACACCGGCCTTGCATTGCGCGACCACCAGGTCCACGCCACTGGCCAGAAACATCGGCGAGGCGACGACGGGCAGGCTGTGCAGTTGCTGAAGCAGGGAAGAGGTATCCATGAGACAAAGAAGAGTGAAATGGGAACATGGCCGGTCGCCAAGCGCCGGCACGGGTTCAACGAGGCGACAGGAAACGTGGCGCCATCGCCGGTCGAATGTCCGCCTCGCCGTGCTGCCGGAAGATGCCCCGGGCCAGGTTGTGCGGGTGCACGGCGGCTTCCTCCAGGCTCAGCACCGGCGCGAAGCACACGTCGCTGCCCTCCATCAGCGCGCACCACTGCGCCCGCGTGCGGGTGCGAAACCGCTCGGCGATGCGTGCCTTGAGCGCAGGCCAGTGGCGAGGATCGTTCTGTTGCGCACGGTCCACGTCGTCCAGCCCCAGCTTTTCCAGCAGGAGCGCGTAGAACTGCGGCTCCATCGCCGCCACCGACACCAATAGGTCATCCGCGCAGGTGTAGGTGTCGTAGTAGGGAGAATCGTGGAACACACTGGGCCCCGGCCCGCCGAGGCCACCACGAGCGCGCGCCCACTGGGCGATCATGCCCAGCATCGAGGTGATGTCCAGAATGGCCGCGTCGATCACGCGCCCAGGGCCACCGGCGCGCACGTCCAGCAGGGCGCTGGTGACGCCAAAGCACAGGCCCAGGGCCCCGACGGCATCGCCCAGCACCGTGGGCGGCACCATGGGCTGCTGGCCCGGACGCATGGACAGCGACAACAAGCCCGTCAAGGCCACATAGTTCAAGTCGTGCCCCGCCGCCGCCGCCAGGGGGCCGTCCTGGCCCCAACCGGTCATGCGGGCGTACAGCAGTCGTGGGTTGCGTGCCAGACATTCCGTCGGCCCCAGACCCAGACGCTCCATCACGCCCGGCCGGTTGCCTTCCAGCAGCACTTCGGCCTCGGCCACCCGCGCCAGGGCCAGCGCCACGCCCTCGGGCGTCTTCAGGTTGCAATCGATCACCTGCTTGCCCTCGCGCAGCGGGTTGTCGGTGGCACCCCCTTGCGCCAGCGCCAGACGGGGGTTGGGGCGCGCCAGCACGGTCACCTCGGCCCCCATGCCGGCCAACAGGCGCCCGGCCATGGGGCCTGGGCCAATGCCTTCGAATTCGAGGACGCGCACACCTTGCAGGGGTAGGTTCAGGGACATGGTCAACTCCTTATCAATCAATGCGGGGATCGGAAAATACCGCAGCGCGCTTTTCGGCGAAGGCACGGACGCCCTCGCGACCATCGGCCGACTGGGCACAACGCAGCAGTGCCCGGCGCTCATCGCCCAGGTGCTCGACCAGCGTCAGGCGCGTGGCGCGGTCACAAAGGCGCTTGATACCCCCCAGCGCCCCGGTGGCCCCTGCCGCCAGGTCCATCGCCAGGCGCTCCGCCGCGCTCGTCAGCGTCGAGGCAGGATGCAGTTCGTCGACCAGGCCGAAGCCCAGACACTCGGCGGCGGAAAGCGCCCGGTTGGTCATCAGGATCGACTTGGCCCGGGCCGCCCCGGCTCGGCGCGCCAGAAAGTAGGACGCCCCCAGGTCCGGGCTCAAGCCCAGGGCCGAGTACCCGCCGCGCAGCTTCATGGCTTCCGACGCCAGCGCGATGTCGGCGCACAGCGCCAAGCCAATGCCCGCGCCCCCCACCGACCCCTGGATGGCCGTGATCACCGGCACCGGCAACTCCACCAGACGTTGCAGGGCGGGATGCAGGATGTCCAACAGGTCGCGAACCAGTTGGTCGAGCCGCCCCAGTTCGGCGTGGAACGTGCGGATATCCCCACCGGCACAAAACTGCCGACCGTTGGCCGAGATCAAAACCGCCCCAATATCGGCGTTGGCCAGGTGCGCGACCGCCTGGCCGAAGGCCTCGGCCATGGCCAAATCGATGGCGTTCGCCGCGTCGGGCCGGTTCAGGACGATATGACCGACGCCGTTCTGCGCACGCCAGAGCACGGGGTTGGAGAGATCTTGCATGGCTTTATCTTCCACGATGAAAATGGCATAAGCGGACCATCGCTCACTCGGCCTTGATGTTGTATTTGCGTGTCATCACGTCCCATTGATCGGACTCAGCACGCAGCGCTCTGACTGTCATCCTCTGGAACCTCGTCGGGTTCGGTCAGCCCGCCGGGGGCGCGTCTCGGTCCCAGTCAAAGCGCATCGGCTGCTTGGCGACAAAGCGTTCCAGCGCCTGGGCGTGGTCGGGCTCGGCCAGGCAGGCCACCTGGGCACAGGCTTCCAGTTCGGCCAGGGTGGCCGCGTCCAGCTCGTAGGCGCGGTTGACCAGGCGCTTGGTCAGCCCCAGCGCCACCTTGGGCGCCGGCAGAAACCGCCGCGCCAACGCCATCGCTTCCTCGCGCAAGCGTTCTGGCGCATGCAGCGAATGCACGAAACCCAGGCGCTCTGCCTCCTGCGCCGTCACCTTGCGGCCGGTCATCAGCAGTTCCTTGGCCTTGGCCAGGCCCACGGCGCGCGGCAGCAGGTGGATTGACCCCATGTCGGGCAAGGCGCCAATGCGCAGGAACACCATGCAGAACGAAGCCCTGGGCGTGGCCAGAATAAAGTCGGCGCACAAAGCCACGGCAAAACCGCCGCCCCAGGCCGGCCCGTCCACCGCGGCGATGACCGGTATCTGCAGATCGCGCAGGCGCTGCAACCAGTCGTGAATGTCCAGGATGCGCTGGCGCACGCCGGTGGCCTGGGTGCCGTCGGCCAGGCGTGCGTGCATGACTTTGACGTCGCCCCCGCCGCTGAACGAGCCGCCACTGCCGGTGATCACCAAGGCACGCGGCGCATCGGCCTCGACCTGCCGCAGCATGTCGGCGTAGTCAGCGCGCAACTCCATGTTGAACGGATTGCGCGCCTCGCCGCGAAGGTGCTCGAACACCGCGATGCCGTCGTCGTCGATGACCAGGCGGGATTGGCGAAAGTCGTAGGAGTTCATCAGATCACCTGTGTGGATTGCAACTGTTCGATGTCGCCGGCCGACAGGCCAAGCCACTCACCGTAGATCTCGGCGTTGTCGCGTCCAATGGCACCGCCCGTGCTGTACACGCCGCCCGGGTCGTTGCGAAAGCGCGGCACCACGTCCTGCATGCGCACGGTGCCGAAGTCCGGGTCGGGAATCTCGCGCAGAAAGCCCCGTGCCTTGACCTGCGGGTCCTCCAGAATCTGGCGGGTGGAATAGATCGGCGCCAGCGTGCCATGGTGGCGCTCGAAGGTCGCCAGTACCTCGTCCAGATCGTGTTCGGCGATCCACGCCGAAAAAATGGCGTTCAGTTCGACCGAGTGGCCACAGCGCTCGGCGTTGCTGGCGTAGCGCGGGTTGCCGATGAGGTCTTCCCGTCCAATGGCGCGGCAGTTGGCCGCGTACAAGGCCGCGGTGCTGCCCGACAGCGACACCCAATGGCCATCGCGCGTGCGGTACACGCCGGTGGGCGCCGCGTACTGGCTGTTGTTGCCGGAGCGTTCGGCGCCCTCGCCCAGTTCGTCGTACCGGATGGGCAGGAACTCCATCAGCTTCAGCATGGCCTCGGTGAGCGACAGGTCGATCTCCTCGCCCGGCGCGTCGGGATCTCGCGCGCGCTTCCACAGCGCTGCCAGCACGCCAACGGCGCCAAACAGACCACCGATCGAGTCGCCAATTGGGTAGCCGGCGTGCATGGGCTCGCGGCCGGGTTCGCCGCTGATGTAGGTCAGCCCGCCCATGGCCTCGAAGATGCGGGCAAAGCCGGGCCGGTTGCGGTAGGGACCGTCCTGGCCGAAGGCGGTGGCGCGCAGGATCACCAGCTTCGGCTGCAGCGCCCAGAGCGTGTCGCGGTCCAGCCCCCAACGGTCCAGCGTGCCGGGGCGGAAGTTCTCGACCAGCACGTCAAAGCGCGGCAGCAGACGCTTGAGCAAGGCCACGCCTTCGGGTTTGCGCAGATCCAGCGAGACGATTTTCTTGTTGCGGTTGGTGATCTTCCACCACAACGGCTTGCCGTTCTTCAGCGGCGGAAAACCACGCAAGCCGTCACCGCTGGGCAGCTCGACCTTCAGCACCTCGGCGCCGTAGTCGGCCATCAGCGAAGCCGCCGAGGGCGCCGCCAGGATGGTGGCGATGTCCAATACCCGCAAGCCCGCCAGGGGGCCACGGCCGGGACCGGTTGGAGAAGTATTCTGGGAAGGGGTCATGGTGGTGGCCTTAAGGGGTTGGGTGTCCCAGCGCGATGAAGCGAGACAGCTGCGTGCCGGCATCACCCAGCAGCATGTCGTTGGCGAGCAGGCGGCGGGCGTGGTGGCTGATCGCGGTCTCGTCCTGCAGGCCGACGGCCCCGTGCAGCTGCAGGGCGTCCAGGGCGATGGATCGCCCGGCACGGCCAGCCATCCATTTCGCGGCACCGATGCGCCGGCCGCGCTCGGTGGGCAAGGCGCCGGCCCAACCGGTCGCCGCCTCGTGCAACAGGCCACGGGCCTCGATCCAGCCCCGCAGGTGCTCGACCATGCGGTGCTGCAGGGCCTGGTAATCGGACAGGCTGCGCCCGAACTGCTTGCGCACGCGCAGGTGCTCCACGGTCAGCGCCAAGGCGCGGCGCATCGCGCCCACGCTCTCGGCGCACAGCGCCAGGGTGGCAAAAGCCAGTGCTTCGTCGATGACGGCGCCCGTGCGCTCCGGCCCGGTCACCTTGGCGCTGGCCGGCAGCCGCAGCGCCGACAGTTGCAGGTCGGCCGCGCCGCGGCCATCGTGCAGGCGGTACCGGCGAACCGACACACCCTCGGCATCGGCCGAGCAGTCGAACAGCGCCAGGCCGCCGCCGTCCAGGCGGGCACTGAGCAGAAAGCGCTCGGCCGCATCGCCGCCCATCACCCGAACCTTGCCGCCCTGCAGGTGCCAGCCGTCGCCCTCGCGCCGGGCCGTCACGGCCGCCGCACGCTCTTCGTGCGCGAAAGCCACGCGCGTGCCGTCCATCAAGGCCTGCAAAGTAGTTGCCCGGCCCTCGAAGCCGGTGGCATCCAACAGCAGCAGCGTCGGCAACGCCGAACACCACAGGATGGGCTCCACCACCAGGGCCTCGCCCAGCGCCGACATGACCGGCAGCAAATCGGGCAGATCACCGCCAAAGCCACCATCGCGCTCGGGCACGATCAACCCGCGCAGGCCCAGCTCGCCGTAGGCCTGCCAGAAACCGGCATCCCCGCCCTCCGGGCCGGCCAGGATGGCTCGCCGCGCATCAAAATCGTAGCGTTCGGCCAGCAGGCGGCGCAGCCCATCGTCGAGCTGAATCTGGTCTTCCGTCATGCCGCGGGTCAGCGGCAACTCCAGTTCGGTCTGCCCGCTGAAAATGGCCTTGGCGATGATGTTGCGCTGCACTTCGGAGGTGCCGCCGCCCAAGGTGACACCGCGGTAGCGCCACATGTGCATGGTGAAGTTGCCGGCATGCGCTGGCGTGAGAGGCGGATCGGACGGTCGGCCCTGCACCGCGGACGGATCGAACACCAGCGCATCCGGCCCGAGCAAGTCGAGCTGCAGCTGCTGCATGTCTTGCAACAGCTCGTTGCCCTGTAGCTTCAGCAGGGAGGATTCGAGCGCCGGCTCCTGCCCCGCGTCCACCGCGCGCACCGCCGGCCACCAGGTGGCCTCCATGGCGCGGGCCCGAATGTCCACTTCAGCCAGCCGGCGCCGATACTCGTCCAGCACCGGCACCAGGGCGTGCTCCAGCATGCCGTAGGTGGCGGCCAGGTCGGCCTTGCACTCGGCCATGCGGGCCACGAACAGGCGTTCGATGATCAGCAAGCCCTTGGCGATGCTCCAGCCGGCGTTTTCCTGGCCCAACAGATTCGCCACCGGGACGCGCACCTGGTCGAAGAACATCTCCACGTGCAGCGTGCCACCGTGCATGAAGCGGATGGGTCGCACCGTCACCCCGGGCGACTTCAGGTCGATCAGCAGCACCGAGATGCCGTTCTGCTTCTTCGCCGCGCCGGGGTCGGTCCGCACCAGCACCAGGGCCCAGTTGGACCAGTGCCCGTAGCTTTGCCAGATCTTGGTGCCGCTGACCACGTAGTGTTCGCCTTCGCGGTGCGCCACCGTGCGCAGCGACGCCAGGTCCGAGCCGGTGTCGGGCTCGGAATAGGCCTGGGCCCAGTAGTCCTCGAAGGACAGGATGCGCGGCAGAAAACGAGCGCGTTGCTCGGGCGTGCCGTTGCGGATGATGGTCGGGCCGATGGTATCGATGCCCAGGTTCTCGAATCGCGGCGCGTCGCTGGCGGCCAGCTCCTCGCGGAACACCGCCTGCCGCGCCAGCGACCAGCCCGTGCCGCCGTGCTCGCGCGGCCAACCGGGGGCGGCCCAGCCGCGCTCGTGCAGCACGGCCTGCCAGCGGCGCGCCTGCTCTTCGGTCACCAGGCAGTGCGCGCGCACCGACGCGCGAATGTCCGCGGGCACGGCGTCTTCAAGAAAGCGCCGCACCTCCGCGCGAAAAGTGTCGAGGTCGGTGGAAATCGATGCGTTCGACATGGAATGCTCCGGGAATGGCCGAGACCGGCCGATTGAGGCGAGGAAGAAAGGAAGGAAGGCGTGGCCGGCGGCGCCATGGCGCCGCCTGCTGACGTCTCAGTTCTTGAGCGACACCTTGAGCTCGCGCGCCAGCCGCGTCATGCGCTCGCGCTGCTCCATGAAGTAGCGCTGGGCCTGCGCCGGGGAGCCGGTCTCGACCTCAATACCGGCACTGGCCAGAGCCTTGTTGACCTCGGGCGAGCCCAGTGCCGCGCCGGCCTGCTGGCTGAGCAGGTTGATCACCGGCGCGGGGGTACTGGCGGGTGCCACCAGCATGAACCAGGGCGCCATGCCGTCCAGTTCGCGGGTCAGTCCCTGCTCACCGCTGGTCGGCACCTGCGGCGTCATGCCCACGCGCTTGGGCTCGGTGACGGCCAGCAGCCGCACGTTGCCGCGCTCCACCAGGGGCCGCACCGAGGGGTAGTCGAGCATGGCGAAATCGATCTCGCCGCCGCCCAGGGCCACGGCGGTGGGCGCGTTGCCCTTGTAAGGCACCTCGACGGCCTTGACGCCCAACGAGCGCACCAGCACCAGGGCCGACAAGTGCGGATTGGTGCCGTTACCGCCATGGCCGAAGCTCAGTTTGCCGCTGTGGGCCTTGGCGTAGGCCACGAATTCCTGCACGTTCTTGACCGGCAGGTCGTCGCGCACCGCCAGGTACGAAGGCACGCGCCCGAGCATGGTGATGGCGGTGAAATCCTTGCCGGGCTCGAAGGCAAAGTTGTCGAACATCAGCGGGAACGTGGCGGCCACGGCGTTGGCCACGCCGATGGTGTAGCCGTCGGCCGGCGCGCGCGCCACCATTTCCATGCCGATGCGGGTGGCCGCGCCGGGCTTGTTCTCGACGATGAAGGCCTGGCCCAGTTTGTCGCCCATCTGGCGGGCCATCTGGCGCGCCAGGGCATCGGTGCCAGCGCCGGCCTGCAGGCCGACCACGACACGCACCGTTCGCTCAGGGTAGTCGGCCCAGGCCACGCCGGCCGAGGCCGTCATCAGCAAGGCCAGGCCGCTGGCTCGAAGGATCCGCAAGAAATGCACAGAGGTGTTTCGCATGGGTGTGTCTCCTGAAGGTGAAGGGCATCTTCTCCCCCACGCCCCGCATCTCCCCCACCCCCAAGGGGTGGGTCACCGCCCCAGCCGCGCCAGCACCTCGTCGCGCCCGCTGACGCCCAACTTGCCGTAGATGTTCTTCAGGTGCCACTTGACGGTGTCCAGCGACAAGTCCAGCGCGCGTGCGATGCGCTTGTTGGGCAGGCTGCGCAACAGCAAGTCGACGATCTCGGCCTCGCGCGGGCTGAGGGCCTCCAGGCCGGGCAGCGCGGCCGCTTCCTGATGGAGCACGCCCATCTCGAGAGAAGACACCGCGGCCGCCAGGCGTTCGGCATAAAAGCGCAGCACCGGGTCGAGCGCCTCGTCGAGCAAGGTGTCGCGGACCAGCTCCGGAACGTCGGCGTGCGCATCCAGCAAGGTCCGCAGCAGCCCCAGCTGGTTGCCCAGCCGGAGGGCCTGGCGCACCTTTTCGCGGGCCTCGGCGTGCCGGCCCAGCATGCGCAGGGCCACCGCCGACTGCAGCTGCAAATCCGGCACCCGGCGCGCGCGTCCGCGTTGCCGGCACAGCTCGGTCAGGGCCTCCAGGTGCCGCAGCGCGCGGTCCGCGTCTCCGGTGTGGCTCCACAAGCGGATGCGGGCCCGCTCGACGACCACGCCAATCTCGGCCAGGGTGCCGCTTTCGGCGTCGGCATGGCGCGCGCCCAGGGCCTCCAGCGGCGCCAACAACTGGTCCGCCCGTTCCAGATCGCCCTGGCGCAGGCGAAACTGCAGTTGCTCCAGCAGCAGGTAGGCGTGCAGGCGGTCCTGCCCGGCCCGTTCGGCATCGTCGATGGTCTGGCCCAGGTAGTCCAGGGCGTCCAGCGGCCGGCCAAGCAGCCAGCGCGCGCGCGCCAGGTGCAGGGTCATGCGCAGACGCGAGTCCGGGAACGACACCCGTTCCATCACCTCCAGGCGCGGCTCCAGCAGATCCAGCACCCCTTGCGGGTCGTTCAGCTCGTACAAGGACTCGGCCAGCAACGCCGCGCCCAGGGCACCAGGATCGGCGCAACTGGGGCCGCGCCGCTCGGCCTCGAACAACACGTCGCGGTAGATGCGTTCGGCCTGCAGCACCTGCCCCTGGACGGCGTAACTCAGCCCCAGCAGGCAGCGCCCGCCGAGCAGCCCGATCGGCGTGCCGTGCACGGGCTGGCCTTCGAACAGGGGAACCTCGTCGTCCAGCTGCACGCGCCGGGCGCTGTCGTAATCGCCCCGGTACAGATGGATCCAGGTCAGCATGCTGCGTCGCCCGGTCAGGGCCACGGCGTCGGCCTCGGCCGGTGCGTCGAGCAGCTCGGGCAGCACCGCCACGGCGGCCCTCGAATCGTCGCTCTGCACGGCGTGCAACACGCGCAGCAGGGTCAGGCGGAAGCGCTGCGCCGGCTCGGCCCGCGCCAGCTCGTGCCGCAACCGGGCAATGCTGCGCGCGCAAGCGTCCAGGCGCCGCTCGTACAGCTCGGCCCAGGCCAGCCACAGGCGCAGGCCGGTGCGGCGTTCGACCACCGCCGGCGGCAGCAGCTTGACCAGACTGACCAGGCGGCGCAACTCGCCGCGCACGAACAGGTCGGTGCCGCACGACTCGACCAGCGCACCGGCGGCCTCCTCGGCGCCGGCCAGCAGCGCGTGGCGAACCGCCTCGTAGACCATGTGCCGCTGGGCATGGAAATGCCAGGCCAGCTCATGCAGCCGGCGCAGCTCGGTCGGTGACTCGGCGCGCAAGCGTTCCAGCAACGCGTCGCGCAGCAGGGGGTGCAGGCGCCACCAGCCCTCGGGATAACGCGGACCGGCCGGAAGAATGAACAAACCCTGCTCCTGCAGCGCACGCAGCATGCGCTCGCAGGCGGCCAGGTCCGGTGCCGGCGCCAACAGCGCCGCGCACAGCTCGACGTTGAACTGCTCGGGCAGCGCGCTGCGCAACAGGAAGGCCAGGGCCTCGGGCGGCAGGGTGTCCATCACCTCGCGGCCGAAGAACTCGGCGAAGGTCCGCGCGTCACGCACCGGCTCGCCGCGGTGCTCGCCGCGCAGATCCAGGCACAGCAGTTTCAGGCCGGCCGCCCAACCGTCGCTGCGCGCGTGCAGCTCGCGCGCCAGGGCCTCGTCGGCCTGGCCCAGCACGCGGGTGGCGAGCTGGGCCGACTCTTCCAGGGTGAAGCGCAGATCCTCCATGCCCAGCTCCAGCAATTGCTGCTGGGCGCGCAGCCGCGCCAGCGCGAGCGGCAGCACGGCGCGCGTGGCCACCACCAGCCGCAGCCGAGCCGGTCCGTGGTCGAGCAGCATCTGCAGCGCCCGCCACAGGCAGGGGTTGTGGACGTGGTGGACGTCGTCCAGCACCAGCACCAGCTCACGCGGGTGCCGCGCCATGGCGCGCAGCAGGGCGATGACCAGGCTTTCCATGATTTCCTCGCCGCTGCCGCGGCCGGCCAGGGCCGAAGCCTCGGCGACCAAGCGGGCATCGAGCGCCTGCAGCGCGGCGATCAAGGCGTCGAAGAACCGCGTCGGCTCGTCGTCCTCGGCCGACAACGCCAGCCAGGCCACGTCGGCGCCGGACGCCAGCAGATCACGCCGCCAGGCCAGCAGCAGGCTGGTCTTGCCGCTGCCGGCCGGCCCGCGCAGCTCGACGCAACGCGCCGCGCTGGCCTCGGTCAGCCGCCGCAGCAGCCGCGAGCGGACGATCAGCGGCCCGGGGGCCGGGGGGGAAGGGGTGGATTTGTCGTGCACAGCAGGCGGTGGGACCGGACAGCATCAGACCAGAACTTTGACATAGCCCATCGGCCCGTCGCCGCGAACGGTCGGGAAAAGGCCTGCTTCGAACCCTATCCCGGCCGACCCCGCCCTTGCAATCCCTCCAATTGCCCTTATGATTAGCACTCGTTGGGAGGGAGTGCTAGCAAATCGCCCTCTCCCACGCCTTTTGTGTGGTCCGCCCGGCTTGCGAGCCTCGGGCAGCCCAGCATAAATCCTGTTTTATTTCAACGCCTTAGGAGCATTCATGAAACTGCGCCCCCTCGCCGATCGCGTGATCGTCAAGCGACTGGAAAACGAAACCAAGACCGCCTCCGGCATCGTGATCCCGGACAACGCCGCTGAAAAACCTGACCAGGGCGAAGTGATGGCCGTGGGCCCGGGCAAGAAGACGGACAAGGGCGACCTGCTGCCCATGAACGTGAAGGTGGGCGACCGCGTGCTGTTCGGCAAGTACAGCGGCCAGACCGTGAAGGTGGACGGCGACGAGCTGCTGGTGATGAAGGAAGACGACCTGTTTGCCGTGGTCGAGAAGTAATTCATCACCCCACGGATACTTCAAAATTCATAGCTAAAAGGCGTTATTACACGCCGACATCAGCTGGTTTTAAATCAAATTTTCAGGAATCACAGACATGGCAGCAAAAGACGTAATTTTTGGCGCTGACGCCCGTGCCCGCATGGTCGAAGGCGTCAACATTCTGGCCAACGCGGTCAAGACCACCCTGGGCCCCAAGGGCCGCAACGTGGTGCTGGAGCGCAGCTTTGGCGCCCCCACCGTGACCAAGGACGGTGTGTCCGTGGCCAAGGAAATCGAGCTGAAGGACAAGTTCGCCAACATGGGCGCCCAGATGGTCAAGGAAGTGGCTTCCAAGACCTCCGACATCGCCGGTGACGGCACCACCACCGCTACCGTGCTGGCCCAGTCCATCGTTCGCGAAGGCATGAAGTTCGTGGCCGCCGGCATGAACCCGATGGACCTGAAGCGCGGCATCGACAAGGCTGTCGCCGCCACCCTGGACGAGCTGAAGAAGCTGTCCAAGCCCTGTTCGACCAACAAGGAAATCGCCCAGGTCGGTTCCATCTCCGCCAACAGCGATTCCTCGATCGGCGACATCATTGCCAACGCCATGGAAAAGGTCGGCAAGGAAGGCGTGATCACCGTTGAAGACGGCAAGTCCCTGCAGAACGAACTCGACGTGGTCGAGGGCATGCAGTTCGACCGCGGCTACCTGTCCCCCTACTTCATCAACAACCCGGACAAGCAGGTTGCCATCCTCGACAACCCCTTCGTCCTGCTGTTCGACAAGAAGATCTCCAACATCCGCGACCTGCTGCCGGTGCTCGAGCAAGTGGCCAAGGCCGGCCGCCCGCTGCTGATCATCGCTGAAGACGTGGACGGCGAAGCGCTGGCCACCCTGGTGGTGAACAACATCCGCGGCATCCTGAAGACCTGTGCCGTGAAGGCCCCGGGCTTTGGCGACCGTCGCAAGGCCATGCTGGAAGACATCGCCGTGCTGACCGGCGGCCAGGTGATCGCCGAGGAGGTCGGCCTGACCCTCGAAAAGGCCACCCTGGACGACCTGGGCCAGGCCAAGCGCATCGAAGTGGGCAAGGAAAACACCACCCTCATCGACGGCGCCGGTGTTGCCGAGCGTATCGAAGCCCGCGTCAAGCAGATCCGCGTGCAGATCGAGGAAGCCACCTCCGACTACGACCGTGAAAAGCTGCAGGAACGCGTGGCCAAGCTGGCCGGCGGTGTGGCCGTGATCAAGGTCGGCGCTGCCACCGAAGTCGAAATGAAGGAAAAGAAGGCCCGTGTCGAAGACGCGCTGCACGCCACCCGTGCCGCCGTTGAAGAAGGCATCGTTCCTGGCGGCGGCGTCGCCCTGCTGCGCGCCCGCGCTGCGGTCAAGTCGCTGAAGGCGGAAAACCACGACCAGGACGCCGGTATCAAGCTGATCCTCAAGGCGATCGAAGCCCCGCTGCGCGAAATCGTTGCCAACGCCGGCGACGAGCCGTCCGTGGTGGTCGACAAGGTCGTTCGTGGCAAGGGTAACTACGGTTACAACGCTGCCACCGGCGAGTACGGCGACATGGTCGAAATGGGCGTTCTCGACCCGACCAAGGTTACCCGCACCGCGCTGCAGAACGCCGCCTCCGTGGCCGGCCTGATGCTCACCACCGAGTGCATGGTTGCTGAACTGGCCGAAGACAAGCCGGCCGGCGGCATGCCCGACATGGGCGGCATGGGCGGTATGGGTGGCATGGGCGGCATGGGTATGTAATACCCGGCCGGCCTCGCGCCAGTCACCAGCCCCGCTTCGGCGGGGCTTTTTTTCGCCGGTCTTTTTCGGCATCGCACGCGGCGCCGGAATGCGCTATTCTTGCCGCCTTTTCTTCGTCGGACCAGGTTCAGGGGGAGTCGGTTTGATGCATAAATACGCCGCAAGCTGCGCCCATATCCGCGACAACCCGCGGTTTGGCGCGCTGGTCAGAAAACGCAACCGCTTTGCCTTTTTCCTGACGGCAGTGATCGTGATCGCCTATTTTTCCTTCATCGCGGTCCTGGCCTTTTCGCCGGCCTGGCTGGGCATGCCCCTGCTGGCAGGGATGAAGACCAGCCTGGGCGTGCCGCTCGGCCTGGGAATCATTGTCCTCACCGTTGTCCTGACGGCGGTTTACGTGACCCGGGCCAATCGCGAATTCGACGCCGAGTCGGCGGAAATCAGACGCCAGGCCATGAAATGAACCTGGCTGTCCGCTACCTGCTGCTGGCTGCATGCACCCTGGGTACAGCCAGTCTGGCCCTGGCCATGCCGTCGATCACCCTGGGGCCGCGCCAGCCGACCAATTGGTCGGCGATCACCACCTTCATCTTCTTTGTCGGCGCCACCCTGTGGATGACCCGTCTGGCCACCGCGCGCAGCCGCGCCTCAGCCGACCTTTATACGCCGGGTGGCGGCATTTCCGGTTTTCAAAACGGGCTGGCGATTGCCGGTGACTACATGTCGGCCGCCTCCTTCCTTGGTATTTCGGGGCTGGTTTTCGTCAGCGGTTTCGACGGTTTGATCTTCTCCATCGGCTGGCTGGTCGGCTGGCCGGTGGTGACCTTCCTGATGGCTGAACGCCTGCGCAACCTGGGCAAGTTCACCTTTGCCGATGTTGCCGCCTACCGCTTTTCGCAGAAGCCGGTGCGTACTTTTGCCGCCGTTGGTTCGCTGGTCGTGGTGCTGTTTTACCTGACTGCGCAGATGGTCGGTGCTGGTCAACTGGTCCGCATCCTGTTTGGTCTGGAATACGCCTACGCGGTGATCATGGTCGGCATCGTGATGATGATGTACGTGCTGGTCGGCGGCATGACTTCGACCACCTGGGTGATGATCAACAAGGCCGTCCTGCTGCTTGCCGGAACGACGCTGATGGCCCTGCTGGTGATGTTCCACGTGGACTTCAATCCGGAACGGCTGTTCGCCCGGGCGAGCGAGCTGCATCGCCTGGGTGACGCACTGATGGCGCCTGGTGGCTTGATCAAGGATCCGGTATCGGCAATCTCCGTTGGCCTGGCGCTGATGTTCGGCACGGCCGGCCTGCCGCACATCCTGATGCGCTTCTTCACCGTTGCCAACGCCCGTGAGGCGCGCAAGTCGGTGGCCTGGGCGACACTGTGGATCGGCTACTTCTATGTGCTCACCTTCATTATCGGCTTCGGTGCCATCGTCAGCCTGTTCGCCCATCCGGCGCCCTATTTCACGGGTGGCAAGGTGGCCGGTGGGCTGCTGGGTGGTGGCAATATGGCTGCCATCCATCTGGCCAGTGCGCTGGGCGGCGATTTCTTCCTCGGCTTCATCGCCGCCGTGGCTTTCACCACCATCCTGGCGGTGGTCGCCGGTTTGACCTTGTCCGGCGCCTCGGCCGTGTCCCATGACCTTTACGCCACGATCTGGCGCAAGGGGGCGGCATCCTCGGCCGAGGAGCGCCGGGTATCCAAGCTGACGGCGTTTGCGCTCGGTCTGGTGGCAGTCGTGCTCGGTATTGTCTTCGAGCGCGAGAATGTGGCTTACCTCGTCATGCTGGCTTTCTCGATTGCCTGTTCGGCAAATTTCCCGGTGTTGTTCATGGCCGTGCTGTGGAAGGATTGCACCACCCGCGGCGCCACCGTTGGCGGTTTCCTCGGCCTGTCAACGGCGATCGCGCTGACCTTGTTGTCGCCGGTGGTCTGGGAAGGGGCGCTGCACAATCCGCCAGGTTCGGCGCCATTCCCCTATGCTTCGCCGGCGATCGTTTCGATGCCGCTGGCATTCCTGTCCATCTGGGTGCTGTCTCTGCTCGACCGCTCGCCGCAGGCGGTGCGCGAGCGTCTGCTGTTCCAGGACCAACTGATCCGTTCGGAAACGGGCATGGCCCAGGGTTTTGTCAGGAACGGCCAGTAAGCGTGCGGGGGGCACTCCCGCCTTGGAGTTATTTGCTAGACTTGGCGGGATTGGGGAAAAAAACGGTAGGGGGTTGCCCAGTGCAGGATCGGGCCACCCCCTGAGTCGAGGCTGACGCCTCTGACT